>JAHEBN010000030.1:0-21688 GCA_024645245.1 Jiulongibacter sp.
AAGGAAAATTCGGTCAGGCAAAAAAAGCTTATGGATTAGGAAGAATCAATGCCCGAAAAGCCGAAACTTGTCAATCATGGATTGCTTGCATCCTGATGGTGCTCAACCTCGTCAAAATGATAGGGGATGCACCCATATGCATATACAGTTGGATAAATTTTGACATTAGAAAATTCAGTATTCAAATCAGAATCCTATCTAATTTTCAAGTATTCTTGGTCTCGACTTAATCAGCAGACCCTAATTAGAAGCGTAATTATTATTTCATTTCCCTCTTCAATAATTGAGCATTAATAGCCACGATTACAGTACTTAAACTCATAAATACGGCACCCACGGCTGGGCCTAAAACGAAGCCAGCCTTGTATAAAACCCCTGCAGCCAGAGGTATGGCGAAAGCATTATATGCCGTAGCCCAAACAAGATTTTGTACCATTTTTTTATAGGTAGCTTTACCAAAAAGAATGAGATTGACTATGTCTTTTGGGTTACTGTTTACCAAAATAATATCTGCTGTTTCGGCGGCTACGTCTGTGCCAGATCCTACGGCAATACCTATATTGGCTTGGGCTAAAGCAGGGGCATCGTTTACTCCGTCGCCTGTCATGGCCACAAATTCACCCTTTTTTTGCAAATCTTTTATGATTTCGACTTTTTGGTGAGGAAGTACTTCAGAAAAGTAGCCATCTAAACCAAGCTCGGCTGCTACGGCCTTTGCGACAGTTTCATTGTCTCCGGTGGCCATTAAAACTTTGATTCCATTCTTTTTAAATACTTTGATTGCCTCGGCACTTTCCGGGCGAATCGCATCAGCTAAAGCGATATATCCGACAAGCTTTTCTGCTAGGATAACAAAAACTACGGTTTCTGCCTTGCTTGTAAAAGCCCCTTCTGGTATGGTGATTTTCTTGTCTTTTAAATATCCAGGACTCACAACCTTTACAGCTTTGTTTTCAACTACAGCTTCCACTCCTTTCCCGGTGATTGCCTTAAAACCAGAAGCTGGTGGAATGCTTAATTTAAGATCTTTGGCCTTATTTACAATACCTATGGCTATTGGGTGTTCCGAGGTTTTTTCTAAAGCAAAGGCATATTTTAATAAGTCTTCATTCGTAATTTTAGCATCAACACTTTGGTATCTGGATACCCCAAATACTCCTGAGGTTAATGTTCCGGTTTTATCAAATAAGAGAGTAGTAATTTTACGGGATTCTTCAAAAGCCGTTCGGTTTCTGATTAACAGGCCATTTTGAGCTGATACAGCAGTGGATATGGCAACAACCAAAGGAATAGCCAAACCTAAAGCATGTGGGCATGTAATAACCATTACGGTAACCATTCGCTCCAGAGCGAAAACAAAGGGGTATCCGGCGATTAACCATATAGCCATAGTGGCCACTCCAACCGACAAGGCAATATATGTTAGCCATTTAGCTGCTCGGTCACTGAAGTTTTGCATTTTAGATTTAGCTTTTTGAGCTTCTTCTACCAGGGAAATTACTTTATTTAAATAGCTGTCTTTTCCGGTATGCTCCACTTTTATCTGAAGCGAGCCATTCCCATTTATAGATCCACCAATAACTTTATTGTTTTTTTCTTTTTTAACCGGTTTCGACTCACCGGTAAGCATAGACTCATTTAGATAGCTCGTGCCGTCTGTTATGGTGCCATCTGCCGGAACTTTTTCGCCGGGTTTAATAAGAATGGTGTCATCTTTATTTAATTCGCTCAATTGGATATCCTCAATTTTACCGTCTTTTATTATACGATGTGCCTCTGCTGGCATCATACTTACCAACAGTTGTAGAGCATTTGAAGCTCCCAAAACCGATTTCATTTCTATCCAGTGACCTAAAAGCATTATAACTATCAGGGTAGCCAGTTCCCAGAAAAAATCCATGCCTTTAAGCCCGAAAACGGTAGCGGTACTGTAAAAATAGGCTACGGAAATGGCCAGAGCTATTAATGTCATCATGCCTGGGCCTTTTTTCTTTATTTCTGAAATAAATCCTTTTAAAAATGGTAAACCACCCCAAAAGTAAATAACAGACGAGAGCACAAAGACGACATAAGAATTTCTGGGAACCGTTAATTTATAACCCAAAAATCCTTGAATCATCGGAGATAATACCAAAATAGGAATTGAGATTATTAAGCATACCCAAAAGCGTTTTCTAAAATCAGCGATCATAATTTTATGGTGGTCGTGTACACCAGTTCCAATAGCGGTATTTCCGTGATCGTGGCTCATTTTACTGTGATCTATTTTGCTTTGGTCCATTTCTGAATGAACCATTTTATTATTTTTCATGATAATTTTGTTTAAATCTAACTACTACAGATTATTCCAATTTAGAAGGATACTTTAGTTTCAATGACTGCATATGGTTTAGTACTATTTCAGCAACTTTAAAATTCCTGTACCAACGTTTGTCTGCGGGAATTATGTACCAGGGTTGCTTGTTGCATTTATTTATTAACCTGTTATAAGAATTCAGGTATTCTTTCCATTCTTTTGGTGCCGTTTCATCGGCCTTATCATATTTCCATTTTTTATGTAGATCATTTTTTCTTTCCTTTATTTTTTCAATTTGTTTTTGTGATGAAATATTCAGGAAAAATTTCAAAATGAGTACATTATTTCTGGTAAGATGATCTTCAAGCTCATTAATAAAAATACAACGGTGTATAATATCTTCTTCATTTAAAGTATTATTTACATCCGGATACAGAATATCTTCATAATAGGATCTGTTAAAAATACTAATCATACTTTTCGCAGGAAAACGGGGATATATACGCCATAAGAAATCATGCTCAAGTTCTGACCCTACAGGTTTTTTAAAAGATTTGACATGAATGCCCGTAGGATTCATGGATGAAAATACATGTCTTATTGTGCCATCTTTTCCTGAAGTATCCACCCCTTGCAAAATTATTAAAATAGAAAATCGACCATCTGCATAGAATTTATTCTGCAGTAAGTAAAGGTCTTCTTTGAATTTTTTAAGTTTTGATTTGCATTCTGACTTTTCAAATTCTTTTGGCGGCAATGTTGAATAATTTAATAAATCTTCCATGGCTTTTATTTTATAATTATTTAAATTTCTGTACCTTATTTTTTCAAATCCGATTTTGTTTAGAAAAATTTATTCACATTTGCATACCTGCCATAGGGTTCGCCCCTTTTCTAAATCGGTATTCACTATTGATAGCGTATGCCCCACTAATTACTACTTTATCCCCAATTTCAAGGCCGGCACTTATTTCTACCAAGCCATCCGTCTCCTTTCCGAGAGTTACCATTTTATTGAGGTAAATTCCTTTTTCTTTTTCTATCCAGATATAAGTAGCATATTCCTCTTGAATCACCGCATCAATAGGCAAAAACATCCCTTTTATTTTGTTGTGTTGAATTTCAACATTTCCTTGCATACCTGGTTTTAATTTAAGATCGGCATTGGGTATTTCTATTCTCACTAACATCAGTCTCGAAGTGCCGCTGATTTCCGGATTAATAAATGTAACCGGTCCAGTATATTTTTTAGATGGAAAATCAGTGAATGTTACCAAGGTGGGTTGGCCAATCTTTAGTTCGCTCGAATAATTAACATTTACCTGGGTTTCGAGCCAAAGCGTATTCAGGTTAGCAATTTTTAATATTGCAGAGCCTTCCATAAGGTAGCTACCTTCGGTACTAAGTATTTCTGTAACAAAACCCTTATAGTGGCTGTAAAAAGTGGTATTGGGCGATTGATCATTGGTTTGTATAATCTGCTCAATTTGTTTTTCTGAAAGTCCAAAGAACAAGAGCTTCTGTTTGGCTGATAAATAGATAGCTTCGGCATTTTTGCCAAGGTCTCCGGGTATATTCCTTTGAATTCCGGCTTGAATCAAGTCGCGTTTTAAAATGGCGACAGGCTCACTGTATATATCAAATACGGCACTATTTTCCGAAATATACTCGCCAAGAGTCCTGTGGTAGAGGCGTTCTATTCTTCCCATTGCTTTGGCAGCAATTGTATTTACTTTTTCCTGATTTATCGTTAAAATTCCCGTATACCTTTCGTTAAAGGCATTTGCTGATTCGCCTATTTTTAACGTTTTAATGTTTCCTAATTTTACTTGCTGTGCACTTAAAGAAATTTCGTTTGATGCCGAATTTTCCTTTTTCATGGGTGTTAAATCCATGTGGCAAATAGGGCATTTGCCGGGTTTCGATTCCTTTACCTGAGGGTCCATGGAGCAGGTATAATAAGTATCTTCAGTCATTTTGTGTGTTTCGTTCTTCGCCGTTTCCGATGAATCCTTACAGGCACTTAGATAGCTTAACAATAGGCAAATACATGAATATTTTATAAAGGAATTCATTATTTATTGATTTTAATAAAGCTTTCACTGTCGATTAAGAATTGGGCATTTTCGGCTATTTCGGTTTGTGGGGTAAGTCCGCTTAAAACCTGAACATAATTATTTACAGAAATACCTGTTTCAATGGGGATTGCCTTGAAACCGTTTCCCTGTCTTTGAAATACAATTTTCTGTTTACCAATTGAAATGACCGATTCTCTTTTAATGTAATGCTTTTTTAAGGCCTTTACTTTTAGAGAGGCTGATAACCTGGCACCGATTGGAAGGGCTGTTGATTTATTGGGCAAATAGACCCGTATGCGGTTTGTTTTTTCATCGGCTTTTAATTGGGTTTCTATAAAATCAACTTTGGCGTAAATAATCGGGCTATTTTCAATTTCGGATTTAATGGCAAGCGGAGTTCCTATTGTGAAAAAGGTATTTTGAGAGGGTAAAATATTAAAAATACCCCAAACCTTTTCTGTTTTTATCAGACTAAAAATTGTTGTGTTTTTTTGTATATAACTGCCTTCATTAATTGCTAATTGATTGTTGGTAAGGTTCGAAGTCATATTTTCATCTTTACCTGTCCTATCTTTAAAGTCAACTACGATTCCCCCAGTAGGGCTATAAATACTAATGATGGGCTTACTCGAAGCATTTAATTCGTTTATCTGGTTTTCAGTAAGCCCCAGAAGTAGGAGCTTTTGTCTTGCTGCTGCAATTATTTCCTTGTTTACCGGATCGTTTTGAAGTAAATACAGGTAATTTCTTTGTTCAGTGAGTAACTCCGGACTATATATATCAAATAGTTTCTGTCCTTTATTTATTCGTTGAAATTTATATTTGACAAACATTTTTTCAATTCTGCCGTCAACTCGAGCAGATATAGAAATGGACGAATTGAGATCGTAGCCTACAATGCCTGGTATGGTAATATAAGATGAAATTGCCGTGTCGGTAAGAAAAGTAGTGGTATAATTTCCAATAATAAATTTGTTGGTCGATTTGAGTAACATTTTCAAGTCGGCCTCTTTAGAATTTTCGGGTTCTGAACTAATTTTTTCTAAAGACATATGACATATCGGGCATTTACCCGGCTTTTTGCTCACCACATTGCTATGCATTGGGCATACATATTCTATGTGATCGTTTGATTCGTTTGGCTTTAGAAAATTGTTTTTAAAGAAATAGTATCCAATACCCATTCCTATTACACTAAAAAGCGACAGAATGCCAATTATGCTTATTTTTTTCATCTTATTTCTAACTGTTTCTCCATTTCTACCTGAGCTTTTAATATATTTTCTAGCTTATCGAGGGCATCTATCTGAGCCATGTTCAGAGCTTCCCAGGCTTCCAAAACTTCAAATAGGTTTCCCGAATTATTTTGCCAGGCCAGAAGAGCGGTATCATAATTTTTTTTAAGTGCAGGAATTATATTCTGATTGGCTATTTTGTATTGCTTTTTCAGATTGATCAGTTCGGTTTTCAAAGAATAAATCATACCTTGAGCCTCATTCAAAATCATCTTTTTTTGCCATGTTAAGGCATCGTTTTTTATATTTAAACTGGCGATATTAGCGGAGTTCATTTTTGTAGACCAGGGCATTGGAATAGTTGCCATGGCCATTAAATTAAAAAGCCAGGGGTTTTTACCATAAGAAATCATTTTATCGTAGCGAATACCAAACTCAGGCAGGTATTTTGTTTTTTCGACATTTATTTTAAGCTCATTCAGCATTTGGTTTTTTTCAATCGCTTTTAAATCACTGCGATTTGCTTGTATGACCGAATCCTCTCTTATCAGGGTTTCGTAATGTTTTAAGGCAAAAGTGCTATCTATTTCAAATGTTTGGTTTTTATCCAAATTCATAAGGGTGTTTAGCGTAATCTGCTTTTGGGTTTCCTGATTTTTAAGCATTATAATTACGCTCCCCAGTTCTTCCAGCTGTGCTTTAGCTTTATAATAATCGGGTAGTTTTTCCATTCCATATTGGTATCTTACTTCTATACTTTTAATCATGTAGGTTAAAATGTTTAGGTTTTCATTCAATATTTTTAGCTTATTCTTTAGCACCTGCCATTGGTAATAATTGGTTTTAGCCAAGGCATTAAGTTGATTGAGCGTGTAGTTTTTAGTATCTTTTTCTACGGATGACAGGGCTTTCATGTAATCAAATTGGGCATTTTGCTGTCGTTTGTTAGGAAACATCTGTGAAATACCAACCATGTATGAGCCCATACCATTTGAGGTTTCGCTTGGAAAAAGCTTTTTGGGATTATAGGGTGTCATAAATGTACCGACGGATACCTGTGGACTCATCCAACTCCTGGCCCCCGGTGCTAATGCATCCATGCTTTTAATCTCTTCATCATACATTTTTAGTTGAGGGTTATTTTTAGCTATTTTATCTAACACCTCGTCTAAGGTAAGTAATTGTGCTCTGCCTGTTATGCAGGAAATAAGCACCAGGATTAAGGTTCTATAAAATTTATTGTTTGACATTTAATACTTCGATTTTACCTTTTTTCTTTAATTCTCTTAATTTTATCATTTCAAAAACTACTGGTGTTACCAACAATACATAGATGGTCGATGTGATAGTACCTCCTATGAGGGGAATGGTGATTGGTCGCATGATATCTGAGCCTGTACCTGTAGCCCAAAGTATGGGGATCAAGCCAAACAGGGATACCGAAACAGTCATTAGTTTGGGTCTTAATCTTTTAGCCGCTCCTTCAATGATGTATTCTCTTAAAATTGATTCTGTGATGGTTTTGCTGCTGTTACCATATTTCTCCACCATTTTTGCCATAGCTTCATTTAAATAAATGGTTATTAACATGGCTGTTTCAATAGCTAAACCAAAAAGAGCAATGAAGCCAACGGCAACTGCTACTGAGAGGTTTACCCCATAGAAATAAACCATAAAAACACCGCCTATTAAAGCAAAAGGAACAGTAATCATGGTAACAATGGCCTCTTTAATTGATTTATATGTGAAGTATAAAACCAGAAATATTATTAGCACAACCAATGGCATTATTAATTTCAAGGTTTTATTTGCACGTAATTGGTTTTCCCATTGTCCGCTCCATTCCAAGTAGTAACCTTTTGGCATTTTGGTCATTTGGCGACTTAATTTATCTTGGGCATCTTTTACCGTGCTACCTAAATCTCTGTCTCGTACATTGAATAGTACACTGCCTCTTAGCATGGCGTTTTCGCTATTAATCATGGGTGAGCCGTTGCTTATTTTAACTTCAGCAACTGCTTCAAGAGGAATTGGGCCAAATTCCATAGTTTGCACTTGCAGTTTTTTAAGGGCAGAAATGCTGTTTCGGTATTCCTGTGCATAACGGGCATTTACAGCAAACCTTTGACGACCTTCGATGGTGGTGGTGAGGTTCATGCCACCTATGGCTGCTTCCACCACACTGTTTATATCGTCTATAGTTAAACCATAACGGCCAATTTCATTTCTTTTTGAAATGATATCGATATATTTACCACCTGTGATGGGTTCTGAATACAAGTCTTTCACGCCATCGGTGCCTTCCAGAATGTTCTTTATTTTTTGAGATAATACATCTATTGAATCCAGGTTGTTGCCGTATATTTTTACACCTACATCTGTTCGGATGCCTGTTGATAGCATATTTATCCGGTTGATTATCGGTTGGGTGAATCCATTGGTGACACCCGGAATTTGTAGCTTATTATTGATTTCTGTAATGATGTCTTTTTTTGAAAAGCCGGCTCGCCATTCGTTCGTCGGTTTTAAAAGTATAATGGTTTCAATCATACTAATTGGGCTGTTGTCTGTCGCTGTATTTGCCCGACCTGCCTTTCCCAACACATGTGATACTTCGGGCACTGATTTAATTAATTTATCTTGAACCTGAAGTATGCGTTTTACCTCAGAATTGGATACATCGGGCAAGGTGACGGGCATAAATAAAATAGAACCTTCGTCTAAAGGTGGCATAAATTCAGAACCTAATCGGGTAAACATAAACGCTCCGATAAGCAGGGCCAAAATATTGATTCCCAGCAGTGTTTTACGCCACTTCAAGCATTTCTCCAGAATTGGCGTATATATTTTTTCAAGCCTGGAATTTATCGGATTTCTGCTTTCAGGTCTTAGTTTTCCTTTTAACAAAAAACTGATAAGCACAGGCGTAAGAGTAATTGCCAAAAATGCATCTACGATTAGGATGAAAGATTTTGTCCATGCCAGCGGCGAGAAAAGCTTCCCTTCCATACCCGTTAATAGAAATACCGGCAAAAAAGAGGTGATTACGATTATGGTCGAATAAAAAACACCAGGACCCACTAGTTTTGAAGAGGTTTCGATTATTTTTATTTTTTCTTCGTCAGATACCGGGTCTGCTTCCTTTTTAAATAGTTTTTTGAAATGTGGTTTCATGGCTTTTCCTCGTTTTGATGAGATAATTCTTCTTGCCTGTCGGAGATACTGCGGTATGAATTTTCTACCATTACAATGCCGTCATCAACCACCACACCAATGGCCAAGGCAATACCTGTCAATGACATGATATTGGAAGAAATGCCGAAAGTCTCCAAAAGTATAAAACCTATTGCCACAGAAATTGGTAGCTGAATCAGGATTATTAAGGCACTTCGCCAATGAAACAAGAAAATAAGAATAACAATTGATGTGGCAATCATTTCCTCCACCAGGGTGCCTTTTACCGACTCGATGGCCGCCTCAATTAATTGGCTACGATCGTACGAAACTTTGAATGAAACGCCATCGGGTAAGCCTTTCTCGACCTCTTTCATTTTAAGTTTAATATCCTTAATCACTTTATCGGCATTTTCACCGTATCTCATCACAACTATACCACCCACCACCTCTCCTTTGCCATTTTGATCAAAAATGCCAAGCCGCAAATCACCACCCAATTGCACCGAGCTAATATCCGCAATACGCACCGGGACTGAATTGTAATTCTTAATGGCTGTGTTTTCCAGATCGTTAATGTTTTTGATATAACCCAGACCGCGGATGATATAGGCCATGTCACTCATTTCGAATTTGCGACCACCCACATTATTGTTACTGGATTTTACCACTTTCATGACGTCCATCATGGAGAGGTTGTAATATTGCATTTTCAGTGGATCCAATACCAATTGGTATTGTTTTTCAAAACCACCAAAAGAGGCCACCTCCGATACACCCGGAACTGTTTGTAAGGCAAACTTAATGTACCAGTCCTGAAGGGCTCTTTGTTCTCCTAAATCCATACCATTGGCTTCTAAATGATACCAAAAAATATGACCAACACCCGTGCCATCCGGACCAAGTGACGGCACGACATTCTGAGGTAAAAGACGCTGAGCATAATTGAGTCGCTCCAATACGCGAGTTCGAGCCCAATACACATCAACATCCTCTTCAAAAATGACATAAACAAAACTCATTCCAAACATGGAAGTGGCCCTTATGTTTTTGATTTTGGGAATGCCTTGCAGATTAGAAACCAATGGATAAGTGATTTGATCCTCAATAACCTGTGGGCTTCGCCCCATCCACTCTGTAAACACAATGACTTGGTTTTCAGACAGATCGGGTATAGCGTCTATCGGGTTTCTATTAAGGCTATAAATTCCCCATCCGAAAAGAACCGCCGCAAATAACAAGACTATCGCCCGATTTTTTAAAGATATTTCAATCAGTTTTTCTACCATAAATGCAAATTTTCAAATGTTGGAATGAGTTTTTTTCTATAACAATCAGACCTAATTCGACATGTGCACCGTGCTGTCAATGTGCGTTTGGCCATCCATGTGATGTTCTCCATTCATGTGCTCTCCATTCCTGTTGGCTTTTACGGGTACAGTGAGGTCCATACCACAAATCGAGCAAGTTTCCCCTTTGACTCCCACCATTTCAGGGTGCATAGGGCAGGCGAATTGTTCATTTGAGGCTTTTTCTTTTTTTTGCGTATTACAAGAAACCAATACATTAGCCAAGAAAATGACGGATAGAATTACATTTTTCATTTTGTTATTTGTTTAAATTATTAATAGCATTATTTAATAAATAGATTTTAAAAGCAACTTTTGAAATTTCATTTTAAACTACTTCGAAATTGAGCATCATGCCATCGTCTTCGTGTTCCAGATTGTGGCAGTGAACAAGAAATTTACCTTTTTGGCTAAAATTCATTACAACCTTAATTCTTTCATTCGGCCCAACCAGAACGGTATCCTTCCAGGTTTTTTCGTGCGGCTCAATTTTATTCCTTCCTCCTGTACGAGATAGTACCTGGAAAGTAACCCCGTGTACATGCATGGGGTGAGGTTCAATTCCTGCGGTATTATCAAACTCCCAAATTTCGGTTGCTCCAAAATTTACGGTTTCATCAATTCTATCGGCTTTGAAAACCTTCCCATTGATTGTATTCATGCCGCGGTTCATGTTCACCATACGCATAGAAAGGGTAAAAGTTCGGGTTTTGGAACTTCCTTGTATAGAGGAAAATGGAATTAATGAGGCCGGCATCTTAAAGGAATCAGTCGCTTGAATAGTGACGTTAAAACTTATAATTTTAAAAGATTGACCTCCTTGTGAACCTCCCATATTTGTAAACTTTTCACTATTCAGGTGTACTTTTTCTCCTATTTTTATTCGGGAGAAATCGATCAGGAAATCAAGCCTTTCTCCCGGCCCGAGCAATGTGTTTTTTACCTTTTCGGGTTGAGCTAGCATGCCGCTGTCTGAGCCAATAATATAAAAATCAGCTCCATTGCTTAAAGCCAGATTATAAATTCGGGCAGAAGATCCATTTAACACCCTAAAGCGGTAAAATCGTGTAGAAACTTCTAAATAGGGCTTTGAAGTGCCATTTACCAAAACATTATCACCAAAATACCCGGTCATGATATCCATTTGCGATGGATTGTAATTTATTGTACCATCAGCGTTAAATCGTTTGTCTTGTATCACTAATGGAACGTCATACCCATCACTGGGCAACTTCAAAGCATTTTCTTCATCGCTTTCGACGATAAACATGCCGGCCAATCCCTTATTTACTTGTATGCCTGTGTGCATGTGCAAGTGTGGGTGATACCAATTTATTCCGGCCTGTTGATCGATAGTAAATTGAAAAATAAAGTTTTTGTTCGACTCAATTACGTGGTCAGGATGTCCGTCCATATTGGAAGGAATCACCAAGCCATGCCAGTGAACATTGCTCGCTTCTTTAAGGCTGTTCTGAAATGGAATTATGACATTTTGCCCATTTTTTACTTTGAAAGTTGGCCCCAGTAAACCCGAATGGTATCCATAAACACTTATACTACTGGCTTTTACCAATATGTCCTGTGTTATTTGAGCCGATAATGTAGAACCTGGTGTAAAGATTTCGGGAATTTTGAGAGCATTAACAAATTCACCGTCCTTTACCGTTTGTGGCATAACATTCATGTTCCTATTTTCCATACAAGAGCTCAAGAGCGATTCGCTTGAGAGCACTGCCAATGAACTTAAACCCAAATTCTTTAAAAAGGTCTGTCTTTTCATAGTTTTAATTTTTCTACAGTTTTGCCACATTTAAGCATCATGGTGTCATAATATAGGTTGTTAATTTCTTTGTCTATACTCAAGCATTTGGCTGTATTGCCTTTATTGGTCAATTGGGAGGGGTAACACATTAATTCATAATCTTTTATAACTTTTGCCAATTCAGGCATTTCGGTGTATAGTAACATAAATTGCTCCCTTTGTTGCGAAATATTACTTGTATCTGAAATAATATTGCTGATAGATAGAATCTCTTTATGAACTTGCAGAGATGTCCTATGCACCGACTTCGACAAGTTTGACATCTGTATAGACTCTTTAAGCCATTGGGCTACCTTTTCTACCTCATCAGCATCTGATTTAGCTAAGGCATTTTAAATTGAAATAGACATCAAAAACAGGTTTTAATTCGCTATTATTGATTAAAAGGATTTTACTGTCTTGATTAAGGGGCTCCCCTCTAAGTGTATTTGCCGAACTGGCGGTTTGTGCATTCAGATTTAGGGTGTTAAACACGAATAGTGTCGACATCAAACTTATGAATGACCTCCTGAAATGTTATGATTAAATACCCATTTTTTTGAGATAAATTTAAAAAAATAGATGAATTTAACCGACCATAACGAGCATAGCTATGACTTTGAATGTCATAATTAACCTATTTTAGGCGGCTGCCAGGTATCTAAAAACACAAACTGAGGAGCAGTTTGCCGATAGGGGAAAATTACTTTTTCAAAATTTACAAATGAGGGAAAGTATGAGAAAGAATAGTTATATAAAAAAGAGAAATATTGACTTACTGAACAATGACAAGTATCTTTTTCACAAGAGCCTTTTGAATCAGAATCTTCATCTTGCTTATCCGAATTAGAACAGCAAGAACAGTCTTTAGTTTCTGATTGGTGACTTTCTGCGGAACAGCAACATTTAGTTTTGTGCCCGACTTTGGAAGCATCAGCAGCCCAAGCCAAATCTGCCGAAAAAGCAAAAAAGGATAAAATCATTAGGCTTATGAGTAGAAACGTTTTCATAATAATTAATCAAATTTACAAAACCCTTTAAATGATTAGTTACATAATTCGCAAAAAATCTTACGAAATTTTCAAATAACCCTTGTTTTATTATTCCTTAAAGGTAATTTTAATTCAAAACATTTTCAGCCTAATATGCCGCTTTGCTTTGAATCTATTAAAAGCATCTTCGGCAGAGATGGTATCTTAAATCATAAAGTAGAAACGGTGCGTTTCGCCATTTTCTACCTATTTGTGTCGTGAGTGGCGATCAGCAACACTTTCAGTATTGTCTCTCTGGTCACCTTTGGTTTCAATTAAAATGATATTTCCCTTAATGCTGAATGCTATTAAATAATAATTGGATTTGGTACCATTGAAGTCAGAGCTTTTCTCATAGGCTAAATTTTGATGCAAAAAGGCAATATTTGGCGTTATAAGGGTAGTCTCAAAATTATTCATTACTCCTTCATTTTTGTATTAAGAAGTGCATCATTTTGTTACCAAAGTACCCCAAAGTAATTTCAAAAGATACCTCCCTGGTTGAATTGGTATATCTGGTTGATTTTTAAATAACCATTAGATAGTAGCTCGGTAAAAGTGCTGGCATTAGCTCGAATTTTCGTTTCTTTTCGCATAGAATTAGATTGATTGCAGACGAAAATATCGAGTAGTTGTTCGGCTTTTGGACTTTACAAAATTCGGTATATTTATTATTTAATTTCCTAATCGCGAATTAGATACATATTGCCAACGGTGTGTATGAGTTGAGAGGTAATACCATGAATCTGATTTTCCTTTAGTATATATTGCCTTATAAGTTCAGCTGTATTTTCCCAAATCATTTTTAATATTCTTACGAAATGATCTGTTATAAGTAAGGTATAATTTTTAAAGACTGCTTACTGGTGCTAAAGATGGTTCAAATAGCCCTTTGCCTCTTTAAAAAAAAATGCCGAAATTTCATGAAATTTAGTATTCCTGCCAATGAAAAAAATAGTAATCATTCTACTCTTTAGTCAATTATGCACTTTTGCACAAAAGCACACAACGCTTTTTATAGAAGCCGAGAGCTTTAAAAATAAAGGTGGATGGGTGACCGACCAACAGTTTATGGACGTGATGGGCTCAACTTTTTTGATGGCACATGGGATGGGAATCCCGGTGGAAGATGCAAATACGATGGTTAACTTTCCCAAAACGGGCAATTATAAAATATATGTTCGTACCCGTAACTGGTCTTCCCAATGGTCAAAAAAAGAGGCTGCCGGGCAATTCCAAATTCTTATCGACGAAAAGCCGGTAGATAAAATTTTCGGAAAAGATCAGGCAAACTGGGCCTGGACAGATGGGGGTAGTGTAAAAATTACTAAAAAAGAAACGAAGGTTTCCTTAAAAGATTTAACGGGGTTTAATGGGCGTTGTGATGCAATTATTTTTACCAATGACCCTGATTTTAAACCCATTGAAGATGTAAACGCCTTGACTGAATTCCGGAGAAATTATTTTGGTTTTGACAAAAACCCAACAGATGCCGGAGAGTTTGATTTTGTGGTAGTAGGAGGTGGAATGGCCGGTACTTGTGCCGCTATTTCTGCTGCAAGAAATGGAGTAAAAGTTGCCTTAGTTCAAAACAGGCCTGTTTTAGGAGGCAATAATAGTTCAGAAGTGAGGGTGCATTTAGGTGGAAGAATAAACTTAGAACCCTATCCTGCTTTGGGAAATCTGGTAAATGAAATAGGTCCGGAAGAAGGGGGAAATGCCCAGCCTTACAGCTATTATGAAGATGATAAAAAACTCAGTGCCGTTTTAAACGAACCCAATATTTCGCTTTTCCTGAATCACCACGCCAACAGTGTAAAAACCAATAATGGCATTATAGAAAGCATTTATGCCACAAATATTGAAACGGGAGAGAAAGTATTATTCAAAGCACCTCTTTTTGCCGATTGTACGGGTGATGGTACCATAGGATTTTTGGCAGGTGCCGAATTTATGACCGGGAGAGAAAGTAAGTCCATATACAACGAACCTACCGCACCCGAGGTGGGAGATAATCTCACAATGGGGGCTTCGGTACAATGGTTTTCTGAGAAAAAAGAAGAACCTGTGAGCTTCCCGGATATCAAATGGGGGATGGAATGGGACGAGGCCAAATCGGAGGAAATAACAAAGGGGGATTGGGAATGGGAAACGGGCATGGGCTTGGATATGACCATGGATTTTGAGCAAATCAGAGATTATGGCATGCTCGCAGTGTACTCCAACTGGACTTATCTTAAAAACTATTCGGTAAACAAAGCCAAATTTGCCAACGAAAGTTTAACCTGGGTAGCCTATATAGCCGGTAAACGGGAGTCCAGGAGATTGAAAGGTGACTACGTATTAATCGAGCAGGACTTAACCGAACGCAGGGTATATCCAGATGGTACCGCCCCCACTTCATGGACAATAGACTTACATTATCCCGATCCTGAAAACTCCAAACTCTTTCCGGGTGCCGCTTTTAAATCCATTGCTGTTCATACCAAAATTTATCCTTATCCTATACCTTTCCGTTGTTTGTATTCCAAAAACATCAGCAATTTGATGATGGCGGGTAGGGATATTAGTGTTTCGCATGTGGCTTTGGGCACAGTGCGGCTCATGCGAACTGGCGGTATGATGGGTGAGGTATTGGGTATGGCGGCATCGGTTTGTAAAAAGGAAAATACAAACCCAAGAGGCTTGTATGAGCGTCATTTTGATCAATTGGAGTCTTTGATGATTAAAGGTGTGGGTAATGCGGGATTGCCGTTTGTTCAGGACTACAACCAGGGCGGAACTTTAATGGAGGTAAAAAAATAATGCGAACTGCCATTTTCCTTCTACTTTTCAGTTCTTTCTTTATCGGGATTAAAGAGCAAAAAGGGGATTTCACAGTGCATTTAGAAAATGGGCAGAGCATTGAAGTTTTTGCCATAAAAGACAAAGATGGACTACTTGAAAAATACCGGGCCGACATTACAGCACCCGTATGTGAAGACCGGGTTTGCTATGACGTGCATATCGCTTTCAACTGGAATCTTTTAGGGGAGTTTAAAGATTTCGAAATTCGTAAAAATGACCCTTTGACTAAGCTTGATCACCAGCCATTTTTACCGGAAGATTATCAAAAATTGCAATCCATTTTAGTAAGCCGGGATCTGAATTTTGTAAAAGTACCTGCCAGCGAATTGGTAGAAAAATCAGACAAATCAAAAGTAGATGGATACTCAGGAGCAACCAAATTGACCATAAAAAAAGAAGTCATTGAAGGGGCTCTATTTACCTGTTATACGCTTTGGCATATAGCCAATGGAGCAGTAGTGGATTCCATAAAAAATCATACTTCAGCGGCACTGAATAAAAGCCTGGTATCGAAAATAATTGGGCTAAAAAGCCAAACTGGGAATTATTATTTAATCAATAGCTTAAGTAAAGAAGGTTTTTCTGAAAACATCGATGCTCTATTAAGCGTAATTGTTGAAAGCGAGGGTTATTTCGCCAAAAATGCCTTTGAGAAAATCCCAGAAGATATTTTTGTTACTAGTTCAATACAAAAATTTATTATTGAAAACTTTCTAAAACAGGATTATTTTACTCAAAAAGCAATTTTACAAAAATTGGAAAAGGTAAATCTTTTGCCTGAACTTAAAAACTACCTGATTGAGCAAATAGAAGCTCATAATTCTCTGAAAAATCAGCAATTGATAGCCTTAGTTTTGAAGGATTCAGATGAGGAGAATTTTCAAAAGTTAGTAGTCAAATTGGAAAAATTCAAAATCCCGGTTTCGGAGAGTAATTTTCCGAAACTGGAAAGGCTGGCAAAAGAGTATAATCAAGATATAAGTAGCATTAAAAAATTATAAGTCGTCGCTCCATTAAATTTTAGTAATTGGTGTCTTTTAAATTATGCCAGATAAGTTAAGAATTTGAAAGCCCGGGCTTTCAAAAATTAGCTTTTGTAATCATGAATTTCGATCTCTATTTTCCAGTATAAGATGATTTTGATTGACATAATTATCATTTGCTTCAAATAATACATTGGATTAACATTTTTAGTATCTTAAGGCTTATTTATTGAACAATACCCAATGCTGAAAGTAATCTTTTCTATTTCAATTTGCTTCATGGTGGGTTTTAATTTGGTGCCAAAAAAGAAATCGCCCAATGTAATCATTATCCTTGCCGACGATGTGGGCTATGGTGATTTAGGCTGCCACGGAAATACGATCATCAAAACTCCGAATATTGATGCCTTATCTTCAAAAAGTTACCGGTTTAGTAATTTTCATGTAGGCACTACTTGCTCACCCACCCGGGCAATGTTGATGACAGGTAAAAACAATAACAGCACCGGCGTATGGCACACTGTAAACGGAAGGGAAATTCTTAATAAAGATGAAAAGATTCTGCCCCAGTATTTTAAGGAAGCAGGCTATATAACGGGTATTTTTGGAAAATGGCATTTGGGCGATAATTACCCTTTTCGACCTGAAGATCGGGGATTTGATGAGGTCTTGGTTCATGGCGGTGGCGGCGTTGGGCAAACGCCCGATTACTGGGGGAACGACTATTTTGCAGATACCTATTTTAGAAAAGGCAAGCCTGAAAAATTCTCTGAATATTGTGACGATGTTTGGTTTGCCGAAGCTATTAAATTCATAAAAAACAGTAAAGACAAGCCTTTTTTATGCTATATACCTTCCAATCTTGCCCATGAACCTTATCACGTAGCTCCGGAATATTCTGCACTTTATGCCAAAAATAAAAATGTTGTTAGTCCTGAATTCTATGGAATGATTACTAAAATGGATGAAAATATCGGAAAGCTTATGTCTTTTCTAAAATCCAGCGGAATGGATAAGAATACGATTGTTGTTTTTCTTTCAGATAATGGTACCTCTGCTGGCGGGCAATTTGATAATGATGGTTTTGTCACTGCAGGTTACAATGCCCTCATGCGTGGTAAAAAATCTTCCGTTTATGAAGGTGGACATCGCGTGCCTTTTTTTATTCAAATGCCTGCTTTGGAATATAAAAATAAGCAAAATAATACACTTGTATCAGGTACCGATTTACTGCCCACCCTGTTGGATTTGTGTAATATTAAACATGCCAATTCCTACGAGGGCGTTTCTTTAGTGCCTTTGATGAAGGGTGGAAATATAAAGGAAAGAACACTTGTAGTCGATACACAGCGAGGAGAATACCTCAGGAAAAATCAACCTTTTGCGGTTATGACTCAACGCTGGCGAATGGTAAATGGCAATGAATTATACGATGTACAAATAGACCCTGAACAACGCAAAAATGTTGCAGCTCTTTATAAAGATAGTTTATCCATGCTCCAAAGCTATTATGAAAAATGGTGGAATATTGCTTCTGAACAAAAAGCAGAATACCAAAGAGTGATTATTGGTTCTAAGGTTCAAGCAGAAGTGTGTTTGACAAGTCACGATTTACATGTTGAAAAGGGATTGCCGGCATGGAATCAGGAGATGATTAAAAAGGAAATGGGAGAAAATGGTTTTTGGGCTGTTGAATTCGATAAGAAAGGCAGCTATGAATTTGAATTAAGAAGGTTTCCAAGAGAGTCCGGTTTAAACATTCCTGCAAAATACACCGGGATTAATTTGAAAATAGACGACAAAACATACACAAAAAAAATAGAAAGTGATGCCTCTCAGGTAAACTTTTCCCTGAATATAAATAAGGGTTATAGCAGTATTAGGGCGGAACTTATAGATACAACAGGAAAAACGAAGGAGGCATCGTATGTTTATGTTAAAAAAAGAAAAGTGGCGGTTGACTAAACTTTTTTAAAATTGCCAGTAAATAGCAGATAATAAATAAGTTAGATAAATGTCGATCTTTTTTAGGGCTTTCTAATTTTAATGTATTTGGAACTGGCTCCAAATACCCATTGGTGGAATTTTCTTGAGATATTTAGATAAAAGGACTAATCCTATACTTAAAAAGATAAAATTTTGGTATTTTTAAAAGCTACAAATGATCAGAAAATTTTCATTTCTCTTACAATTGCCAATCGCACTTTTTGCTTTTGCCATATTGGTAGAATATCCATTTCAAGCTATTAATGATAATGCTAAAAGCATCATAAACGAAAATTTCGAAACGGCAAATAATAGTAAAACAAGGCAAATTCTCGCCACCAAAAATTTAGTCGCCCTATGGGATTTTAAAGAAGAAGAAGGGCAGGAAAGAAGAGCGGTTGGTGCCGGTAAATTTGCATTAAAAGAGCAAAATGGAACACTTACACGAGTTTCGGAAGGGCCGCTTTCGGGCTTTTCAACACAATTTGGTAATAAAGCCTACTTATCATTGGCAAATGCAGAAGTAGGTGAACTTAATATTTATGGCCTAAAGCAAGGCCTTACGGTACTGGCTTGGGTAAAATGGACAGGAGAACAAACGGGTTTTGTGGGCGGTATGTGGAACGAGTACCAAGACGGTGGTAAACGTCAATACGGTTTGTTTGTCTCGCTACCCCATTACAACGGTAAAAATCAGGTATGTGGCCACATTTCGCAAACGGGCAAACCCACGCCTCCATTCCCATATTCAATAGATTATGCCGCAAGTAAACAGGAAGTGACGGCCAATGAATGGGCCTGCATAGCATTCACTTACGATGGCAAAAACATAAAATCCTACCTGAATGGCGTTTTGGAAAAACGGAAACCTGAATTGATTAACAACACCAAAGGTTTTGAAGGATATCCCGATGGTTTGGTACAATCTAAAAACCCCTATTATTTTTCATACGGCATCGGCAATAATGGCTCCGACTTTACGGTAGGAGCCGTATTACTTAAAAGCGGTATGGGTAATTTCTTCAAAGGCCAAATGGGCGGTTTGGCGGTTTTCGACAGAGCACTTACAGCAAAAGAGTTGAAACACTTTGCGGATTAATTTTTGGAAAATGTGGGAAATTTAAGGAGACCAAATAATATGTTTTGAGAAGTTTGTTATTTGGGGATTTTAGAAAAAGGAAACTTTAATTTTTATATTTTATTTACTACTGATTTTGAATTGTCTCCGTGTCTTGGCAGTTGAAACCATAACTTTATTCTATTAATTCTGGCTAATATTCATATGCTTTACTTACTAAAAACCTGTTTAATTTTCTACCATAGGGTATACTAAATACTTATTAACAACGAATTGAAATAGCAGTTTTTTGAACTGATAATCTCATACACCATTTTATATCCGAAGTAATTTTTGGAAATATTAAGAAGTTGTTTGTTTAAAACTTTTGCTGGATTAATAATCTTTTTTGTCAGGTTTGAAAGGAATTTCCTTGAATTTGAATTTTTATAACTCCGAAAGCTATAAGATATACAATTTATTTTCCCCAATTTTCCAAAACCTTGCCCAATTCTTGTGTTGGCTCCGAAAAAGTTTCATTAAGAAAATAGGCCAAAATAAATATAAACAGGCCAAATGAAATAACAATTAACCATTGAGAGTATGATGTTTTCTGAATTTCATGCCGATCCTGAATTTCACATACTTCGCCGGGGCAATATTGTACTTTGCCTTTATTAAAAATGCCGTATATCTTACATCCTATGCAAATTCCGAAGGCCAGCTCAAAAAACATCAAAATCATACAAATCAGGCAGGAAAGACCTGTGATTATACCATATGCATTAAGCAGTACAATATGGATAAACATGGCAGTAGAAAGCGTAAGGCCGATTATCCAGGCAAACTTTTTTTGAGCTGCACCTACGTACAGCGGGGTTTGATTTCTGGTCATAAATCGACCAATTATGAGCGAAGGCGAGTATTTTGGGTTTATAAATACCCGTATTGCCATATCCAGCATAAAGACAGTGATGAAATATTTAATCATCAGAAAATCCCCAACGAATATAATTTTCAGGAAGGAAATAATCATAAACAGAAATAAGATACCGGCAGCACCTCTTATTTCACGTTCATTGAGTACGGGAATATCATACCCATCCACCGTTTCACCAAATTTTTTCATTTTAATAGCTTTTTTATTATGGCAAAAAAAGCCAATTGAAAATTCAAAAAATTATTCAAATACATAGGGGGTTATTAATTCTGATGATTGGGGATTCCGCTTAGTAATTCAAAAGTCTGTATATATACAGTTCAAATTCATTTAACGAGTAAATTACTTTATACAAAAATGTTGGATCATATAAAATATTTTTTACTAATCCCTCAATGGCTTCCACGATTACAAACACTAATCCAATAATGACAGGATTAAATACGATCAATAGTAAAACTTTGAAAGGTCATTTAATTTGTCATCCTAATTCAAGAGAATAGGTTAAATAATTTTTTTTACAGTACTAATATTGTAAATTAGTTGGTAATGAGTAAGTTGATGGTATATTCAACTATCAGAAAACTGATTCTATTGCCTTATGAAAAGATTCTTATTCTTATTTGCTTTCCTGATTTTAACCTTTATTTCCAGAGGAATAAGTCAGGATAATAAATTAAAATCGCTTTTTGCTGAAAATGACACTTTGAAATTTACAGTAGAAACGGATTTAAAAAGTTTGTTTAAAAGCAGAATTTCTGATGGGGTCTATCAGGAAGGAAAAATTACGTTAATGAATACGATTCAAGAATCGACTGAAATACCAGTTCAATTAAAAGTACGTGGAAATTTCAGAAAATCTTCAGTAAATTGTGTGTTTCCACCCATTTTATTGAATTTCAAAAAAAAGG
>JAHEBN010000030.1:21698-32585 GCA_024645245.1 Jiulongibacter sp.
GATCATAGTTTTTTAGCCAGGTTGGCACGAGTAACTTATGTGGATGCTTCAGGAAAGAGAAAGCCCGAAACCAACCATGCATTTTTACTGGAGGATGAAGAAGAGCTTGGAAAAAGGATAGGTTTTGTCAATAAAAAAGAAACAATTCGAGCTAATCAACTGGATAGCTTAGAAATGGCGGTCTTGTCCGTTTTTGAGTATTTTATCGGCAATACAGATTGGTCTGTACCCTACCAACATAATATTAAGATATATCAAAAAGCCGATGAAAGTCCCATACCTATTGCTTACGATTTTGATCATAGTGGTTTGGTAAATGCGGGATATGCTCATCCCAGTGAAATATTGGAACTGAGTTCGGTAAGAGAAAGACTATATAGAGGGCCTGTTTTTTCCGACGAAACCTTTAAAGCAGTGTTTGAAAAATTTAAAGAAATAAAACCGCAGGTATATTCTTTGTATAATGAGAATTCATTTTTGAGTCCTAAATATGTAAAATTTGCTATTAGCTATTTCGACGAGTTTTATGAAATAATTGATGACGAAAAATTAGTAAAAAAAGAATTTATAGAAAAAGGTAGTATTTCTGTAAAGCAAAATGTACAGATTAAGGGCTTAAAATGAATAAAATAGAGCTAATACATAACTTAATATACTGATTGGAAATCCAAACATAAAAATGTTATAAGCTAATCTTAAATTGGAATATTTTCTATTCATAACTTTGCCTTGTTTGTAAATACTGGAAATTATTTTTTCTTGCAATAAACTTTCCTTACTTACCAGTTGAATAACCTCGTCAATGTATTCTGCTTGACCATAGCTATCAAAATGACCAAAGAAAAGCATATCTCTTTCATTTTTAACAGAGTTCTCTACTCGTGGTCGGGTAGCTAGAATCGAGAATACGATCACCAAAAGACAGACAGCTAATAGTAATATTGTTGGGTAAATTAAGGGTTCCATTTCTGTTACTTTGGTTGCCACAAACGAAACTATAAATGAAATTATTACCGAATTTACCGAAATCATCAAGGCCGCTTTTTGATCTGCTATATGAGTTTGCCTTACCAGGTTACTTAACATAGACCGATAAAAAGTTTGGTCAGTCGAACTTTTCTTTCTCTTCTTTTTTTTCTTCTTAATTAGGTCAACTTCAATTGATTTTGGCGTATTTTCTATGGGCTCTTCCATTTATTTAAAAGGCGTTTTTTGAAAAATAATATTGCCATGTAATCTATCAAAAATTATTGATTTTTTTAAAAAAATCTTCTAACTTATTAAACTTCAGTTATGTGGGAAAAGTAAAATTCTGGTATCCCAATTTATTTCCTCCATCGCCGACCCAAATTACTTTAAAATGATCCCATTGCTGCTTAATTCCAACCCCTTAAATAATTGCAAACTTCAGGATGTATTGCTCACATTTCAATACACTCTTTTGAATACTTACTTTCGCATAATTCTTGTCTGTTTTCCAAAGTGGTAATTTTTCAGGAGACTTATCTGACTTACAATTCCAAAAGTAAAGGTAAAATGCACATTTTCTTTTTGTTTAAAAGTAAAATTTAGGATATCTGAATTTCAAATTCGACTTTGTTGTGTTAATGCAAGAATGACAAATCCTGTTATCGAAATTTTTAAAAGTAATAAGCAAGTTTTGGGCTGAAATCATTTTTTAATAAGAATAACCAAAGAGTGCCTTTCAGTCGGTAATTTTTATTTCGATGTCTCCTAAACTTGTAAAGTGAAGTTTCACGTCTGCATTTCCGGTAATTATTGGGTTTTTGTACATAGAACCTGTAATTACTACGTCTCCTTTTTTGATTTTTAAACCGTATTGAGGAAGTAGATTAACCAAGGAATTCAAGGCATTTAAATGGCCTTTGTAAATGCGACTTGAAGATCCACTTGCAGCAGATTTACCATCGACAAAACATTCAACCGACTCTTCCTGAATAGTAAACTCAGAAATAGGGATTTTTTTGTTGCCCAAAATAAAGCCGGCTTGACCTGTTCCGAATGCTAAATTATGGTTAGTCTTCAAGGTTGCTGGATTATTATTTAATCCCAAAGCTATCGCCTGAGCAAATTCCACGGCTCCTATGGCATAATCTATTCCATTTATTAATTCCTCCATCGATTTTACCCCATTTGGGAAATCTTGTTTGAAAACAAAACCAACTTCTCCTTCTACCATAACTTCAGCACCGGGGAATTGCTTTACCCGTATATGATCACCCGGGAAATTCTGATAACGGGTAAGCATATAGCCCATAATCGGATCGAAAGCAGCACTGTCTCCGACAGTGCCTCCCATTTTCCATCCTGCTTGTTGTTCACCATTGGCAAGCTCTTTTTCCAGACATCTCAGTTGAATTTGTATGGCTTCATCTCTGGCCAGGTCGGGAAATGTTCTGTCCAAAAAATCTGTTTTGATCAATTCGTGTCTGAAATGTAATATGGAGTCTGCCACTTCCGACATATCTAACTTCGCCACCTTGTTATCTTCCTGCATGTTTTGATCACTTTTAGTTGAACTTCCACAACCTAATAAGAAAGTAGTAAGGCCAATAATTAATAGGTTTTTAAGCATTTTTTATTTTTTTAATGAGTTAATAGTTTTATCACCAGTGTTTTGCAAGAATATTTTGTTTATTTCTATTTCAGGTTTTAAAGCTCTATGCAAAACCATTATTATGTTTTTTTTGAATACATGTTTTTTTTCTTAAATCAACTCAAATCATCCAAGGAAAGCTTTACAGACTTCCTGGTTAATAAATGAATGATGAGCCAGGCTACCAAATAAGTAAAACCGCAAATGGTAAATAGTATGTTATATCCTGCCTCGATGTTTCCAAGGGCTTTATACTTGTCAAGTAGCCAACCAATGAGTAAAGGGAATAAAATGCCACCGAATGCTCCTGCCATTCCACCAATTCCAACTACGGAACTTACAGCTTGTTTTGGAAACATATCAGAAGGTAAAGTGAACACATTGGTGGCCCAGGCCTGATGCAAGGCTACAGCCAAACTTATTAACCCTACTGCCACCCAAACGTTTCCTGCAAATTGAATTAATATGACAGATAATTCTAAAAATGCCAAGGCTAAAAGTACAGTTTTTCTGGCTTTTATAGTTTCCCAACCTCTTTTAATCAATAGGGATGAAAAATATCCACCACCCACACTTCCAACTGTGGTTGCCGTGTAAATAATCATTAACTCTAAACTGAATTTTTTAAGGTCTAAATCGAAAGTGGAAGCAAAATAGGAGGGAAGCCAAAACAAGAAAAACCAGTAAATAGGATCTATAAGGCCTTTTCCGGTAATATAAGCCCATGTTTGTGGTAAAGAAAAAAGCTTTACCCATTTTACCGGATTTTTGTCTTCTGCGGTTTCTGTTTCTTCTTGTCCGCTAGTTATGTACTCATATTCTTGGGCAGTTAATTTCTTATGACGGGAAGGCACCTCGTAAAGCCAAAGCCAGAAAATTAACCAGACAAAACCGAGTGCCCCCGTTATCCAAAATACCTCATGCCAGCCGTATTTCGATAGAATGGGTGGCACCAGTAAAAGGGCAACTACCACCCCAACGCTTGTACCTGCATTAAATATTCCGGTGGCTAAAGCACGCTCTTTCTTAGGAAACCATTCCGCAACGGTTTTAGCTGCTGCCGGGTAATTGCCAGCTTCGCCAAGACCTAAGCCCACCCTGGCTACACCGAAGCCAAATGCACTTCGGGCAACAGCGTGAAGCATGCCTGCAATACTCCAAAAAACTACAGTAAATGAATAGCCTTTTAAGGTTCCGATTTTATCTATAAACCAACCGAAAAATAAGAGACCTATGGCATAGGCTGCTGTAAATGCCATTACAATTCGGGCAAAATCTGTTTCGGTCCAATTAAATTCTAATTCGAGAACGGGTTTTAATAAGCCAATAATCTGACGATCGAGGTAGTTAATGGTGGTTGCAAAAAACAATAATGTCACGATTATCCACCTGTAATTCTTTATTTTCATTCGGGTTATATTTTTGGTTTTTCAGCAATATTTCTTGATCTGATTAAAAATCCTTTCCAATTTTATTTACAAAATTTTCAAAAAGCTAAGAGCAATTCTAGGTTCCGGCAAAAAAGCTTGCCTCTATTTTTAACTTTGTTTAGGGATAGCAAATGCCAGAAATTTAGAGCCTCCTTTCAGGCCATATCTTGCTCCACCTGCACTTATAACTATATATTGTATGCCATTTTTCATATACGTGATTGGCGTCGAAAATCCTCCTGCGGGTAGTTTGTATTCCCATACTGTTTTGCCCGTTTTTATATCTATAGCTCTCAGTTTTTCATCGTATGTAGCTGCAATAAACAGGAGCCCACCTGCGGTTACAATTGGCCCGCCGTGATTCTCTGTTCCGGTAACAACCAATCCTTTTTTCATTAATTCAGGGAATTCTCCAAAAGGAACTTGCCACAAGTATTCACCCGAATTCATATCAATGGCGTTTAATGTACCCCATGGAGGGCTTACAGCAGGATAGCCATCAGGATCTAAAAACTGGGTATTTCCATTATTTAAATAAGGCGGCTTGTAAGGAAAATCTTGACCTGACTTGGTTTCTACTTTGGCAACTTTATGAACATCCAAAACATCATTTTTTGTTATTTCTTTGTTGAATAGAAAATCAACGATTGCTTTCCTATCTACTGTTTTCAAGTGTTGGAAAGACGGCATTCTGTTTTTACCGCTTTCCAGAATTTTCAGCACCTCGCCTTCTTTCATTCTTTTACTTAGATCTCCCAGGTTTGGATATGCCCCATTTTTCTCCCTTTTTGTTGATACGGAATGACAAGCTGTGCAATGCTGATTAAATAGATTTTTGCCTGATATCATTCCTTTTTCATCATCAGCTTTTCGCATTTGCAACCACCAGAGCATGTTATTGCCATTGACGTAAAAAATTCCATTGGGGTCTACAGCTGCACCACCCCATTCGGCACCGCCACCAAATCCATAAACCAATGTCCCCTTTTCACTAGGTGGCATATAGGGGTTTCCTTTATCGCTATCTATAAATCGCTTTAATACATACTCATGAGCTTCCGGGGTTCTGTTGGTCAGATCATTTTCTGTAACCAATCGGCTTGCAAAGGGTTTGGGCAAACTTGGAATTGGCTGAGTGGACCAAAGTTTTTCGCCCGGAAGTGCAGGCTCTACGGGCACCTGAGTTTCTACTACCGGAAAGAGGGGCTCTCCTGTATCCCTATTAAAAATGAAAACATAACCATCCTTGGTAGCCTGAGCTACGGCATCTACCTTTTTACCTTTATGGGTGACCGTTATCAGATTGGGCGGGCAGGGCAAGTCTTTGTCCCAAAGGTCATGATGGACTGTTTGAAAATGCCATATTCGTTTACCTGTTTTAGCATTTAAGGAAATTACGCAGTTGGCAAATAGATTTTGTCCCGGTCTTGGACCTCCATAAAAATCTACCGATGGTGAGCCTGTGCCCAAAAACACACGACCACGTTTTTGATCCACTACCATGCCTGCCCAGCAATTGGCACCGCCTAGTTTTTTGTAAGAATCCGGAGCCCAGGTGTCATAACCTTCTTCGCCGGGTAAGGGAATGGTATGGAAAACCCAAGCCAATTCACCTGTTATAACATTATATGCCCTGATATAGCCAGGTAAAGCATCTCCTCCTTCTGAAACACTCGAACCCATGATGATCAGATCTTTAAAAATAACACCCGGTGATGTTGATCTGATACTGAATTCGTTAACGTCATATCCTAAGGTTTGGATATCACCCAACCCGTTATGTAAATCTACCTGACCTTGCTCACCGAAATCGCTTATAAGTGTGCCATTATCCGCATTTACCGCCAATAGATTCGGGCCAACACCGTATAAAATTCGTTTATCTTTTCCCTTTTCCCAATAAACTACTCCCCGTATTGAATGCAGCCTTGGTTTATTTTCCGATTGAGCGTAAGGGTCAAACTCCCATTTTTTTTCTCCGGTTGCAGCATCTACGGCAAAAAGTTTTTGTCGAGCAGTGGTTCCATACAAAACTCCATTAACTACTATGGGTTGGCATTGGTTAGTAATCGGTCTTATCGAATCCACAAGTTCTCCTGTATCGTATTCCCAGGCAAGTTTCAATAGATTTACATTGCTGGTATTTATCTGCTTAAGTTCTGAGTATCTGCTTCCCCCACTATCACCTCCGTAATACCTCCATTCTGTATTCTTTTTTTCTGAAGCTTGTTCACACGAAAAGAAACAAAAGATTACAAAAAAATAAAATGTATGAATTAGGTATATTTTTCTCATTTGATTATGAACCTTAACCTTTGAATTTATATTTAGTAGTCCAAGCGAAAGTTTGCCCGGGTTCTACTTTTATTTTAATGTAGGGCTCTGGACATGCGGTGGTGGCACAAGCCCAGTATATCATATTATTGATGGGCTTATCTCCCGTTATGTGTACTCCCGCACCAGTTTTAAGGTTTTCAATATGTATATCAAAATCTTTAGAAGTATTGCCAAAGCCCTGGACATCATTACAAAATACATTTTCAGAAGGTTTAAGGGCTCTTTTATATACGATCGATTTATTTTCAATTTCCGCTATGGTTCCGAATCCGTTGCCCTCAGCTTTGAAATCAAAGACAAAAGTGGTTCGAATATTCTCATTGGTGGGCTCATTATCAATCATGAAAAAATTGTGATTGTATACATAGGTTTCTATGGTTTTTGGACCTGTATTTTTCAATGTTTGTTCTAAAAGTAAAGTTGGTTCTCCGGGTACTAACGTAGTTTTTTTTTCATATTTATACGAAAACCCGCTTTGGGTTTTTAATACTTGTGAAAAATGGATACTGTTCTTTTTAACATTTACCTTTCGTTTGCCATGATTTTTTATTTCATATGTTTTAAATCTTGAATAGGCCTTTTCTTCGGGTTTTATTAACTCTCCAACTCCAATTTTTAAAAAATTACCACCAAGCGGAGCCTCATCATAGCCAATGACCATGAACTCATCCACAGGGCCCGTAATGGCGTCATGAAGGCCAGGTACAGCTTTTGGATTCCATTCACCAAAAAAACTATGCCCATTATATTCTAATGAGGAAATAATCCCTGCCCTATCAAATCGTGTGCCTTGATAATAGCCGGTTTCTGCTTCGGGCAAATAGAATTTTGCTTTGATTAATCCATTTGAAATTTCGGCTGAGGGGTATTCTTTAGAAACTTTGAAACCACTTATTGCCAGAACAAGTAAAACAAGATAAATTTTCATAATTGTGTATAAATAGGGTTGAATGAAATTCTTAAAAAAAGTACTAATCTGATTATTACCAGCCATGTATTGCACCATCCGGGCTTTTCAAATAAGGGTGCGGGAATTTAGTTGGTTCCGTAATTTCCATAATAAAATCCGCTTTTTTAGGGTTAAACTTTACGCCCAAACCGGGCTCTGGATTGAGGTATAATTTGCCGTTTTTAAACAGAATATAATCGTCATTAAAGTATTCGGGTCTTTCGGGGGCACCACCAGCTAATTCCATCATACATCTGGATGGGCTGCTGGAACCTAAAACATGTACCAATGCAGCCGTGGATAAAGGTCCCGTAAAATGAGGAATCATACCTGTGTAATGAGTTTCTGAAAGAGCCGCTATTTTCTTGAGTTCGGTAAGCCCTCCGGTATTCGGTAAGGTAACGCGGGAGTAATCCAGTAATCGGCCTTCAATAAGTACATTGGTATCCCACTTATCTCCATATTGTTCACCAACCGCTATGGGTACATTGGTCATAGCCCTTACCTGACGGTAAACATCCGGATTTTCGCTTCGAATAATATCTTCTACAAAATAGGGTTGTAATTCTTCCAGAGCTTTACATATTTTTATTCCATCTGTAAGATCAAAACGGGTGTGGAGGTCAATTGCCCAATTCCCTTGTCCACCCACAGCGGTATCTATTCTTTTGCAAAAATCAATCGTTTGCTTTACGTTTTGGTAAAAATCAAATGGAACATTTGGGTCACTGCCACCTGTAGGTCCAATACGGTAACATCGCAAACCGGCCTTCAGGCAATCTTCAGCTCTGCCTTCTTCCGTAGTGGCTTTCGAATCTCTGAAACCTGTAGCATAACATTCTACGTAATCGCGTGTTGCACCACCCATCAGCTCATACACGGGTATATTGAGTGCTTTGCCTTTTATATCCCAAAGTGCCATTTCAATAGCTCCTAAAGCATGTAGCTTTTCCCGGCCAGGGGGGTAAAACATGGTACGGTACATGTATTGCCAGAGGTGCTCAATCCGAAAAGGATCTTGCCCTATAATCATTTGAGCACATTGCTCAATCATATCTTTGCTGCCGCCTTCTCCAATGCCTGTTATCCCGCCGTCGGTTTCTATTTCAACAATTCCACGTGCTTGATTAAACAAAGGTTTGGTGTATCCCGGAGCTGCATAGTAACGTATTTTTTTTATTTTCAGAGATGAAGTTGCAGCGTAGGTTTTATCTGTTTTTAAGCCTGTTAGTACTGCACCAGCCCCAATAAGGCTATTTTTAATAAAGGATCTTCTTTTCATTTTTAGGGTTGAATAATTTAAATAAATTCTAAATTTCGATCTGTATATTCCTGATTTAAGACAATTGCTTAATTAAGATTAACTTTCATCAAAACAGGGTAATATGGGATATTTTTATATGTCCATTGATCGTTTGCTAAACAATGGTTACTACCACCTTTTTCTACTATATTTTCTCTTTGAGTTTTTTTCTAAATTTATCTTGAGACAATTTAAAGTTCAATAAAATGTATAGCTAATCGATTTTTTAGTTAAACCCTTTTTTATCATGGTCTTATAATAGTTCCGTCATCTTTTCGTACCTGCCAATTTGATTTAGTACCTATAGGATATTTCGCGGCTTCTTTTTCATTAATATCCACACCAAGTCCCGGAGCTTCATTAACCGACATATAACCCTGATTCATAGTTGGGCATCCCGAAAATACTTCCTGCATTTTTTCATTAAAGGATACCGCCTCTTGTATTCCGAAATTCCAGATTGCCATATCGATATGGGCATGAGCCGAATGACCCACCGGAGAAACATCGCCCGGGCCATGCCATGCGGTGCGTATATTAAACCATTCGCCTAATCTTGCCACTTTCATGGCAGGAGTTATTCCGCCAATTTGTGAAACATGAATTCGTATAAAATCAAACCACTGATTGATCATAGGTTCCACAAACTCATTTATGTTGTTAAACAATTCACCCATTGCCAATGGAACTGTGGTACTGGCCCTTAATTGCTTAAACCATTTCATGTTTTCCGGAGATAAAGGATCTTCAATAAAAAACGGGCGAAATTCTTCTAATTTCTTAATCATGTTTATTGCATCCATTGGGTTAACTCTCTCGTGGATGTCATGCAGTAATTCCACCTCTTCGCCACAAGCTTTCCGAACGGCCTCGAACATCAAAGGAACCGATTTGAGGTAGTACTGCTGGTTCATGTAGTTATCTGTGGCACCACCAAAACCCGCTGCCTTAAAGTCTGGTTGCTGATTAATAGCAGTCACTGCACCATAGCCTCCTTGCTGTATTCGAATGTATTTAAATCCCCTTTCCTGGATTTTCTTCACACTTTCAATTGTCTCCTCGGGTGTATTGCCACTGGCATGCGTATAACAGGGTATGGCAAATCGCGATTTTCCTCCCAACAATTGATAAACGGGCATTCCGGCTCTTTTACCTTTTATATCCCAAAGTGCCTGATCCAACCCACTTATGGCATTATTCAATACCGGGCCATTTCGCCAGTAAGAACTTACATAAACCGACTGCCACATATCTTCGATATTGTCCACATCTTTACCCACACAAAAGTCATGAAGGTAACTGTTGATGGCTGCTACTACGGCCACAGCTCTTTGAGTGAATGTAGCACAACCAAGTCCGTAAAGGCCTGGTTCCGAAGTTTCTACTTTTACTACAATCAGGTTGGAACCTTGAGGTGCAGTTGCGATGGCTTTTACGCTGGTAATCGTAACCTTACTCATTCCTTTGGCATAAGCGGGCGTTTCCTTGTCTTTTCCAAACGCACTATTTGTTCCAAGTCCAAACAAGCCGGCAGATCCTAAACCGATTTTTTTCAGAATATCCCGGCGGTTTTCGTTGGTTTCATTGCTTTGATATTTCATTAGGGTATACTTAAATATTAGTTAGAGTTTTCGAAACAAAATATAATAGATTTTAGATGAAAAAGCTATTACTAAGCCCAACAAATTATTGATTCCAAACCTTTTAGCTAATGACCTTCAATTACTGCATACATTTTAGGAGAATTTATCACAATTTCTTTCAGGTGAAAAGGTAATACTCTGATCAAATTATTATCTCTATCAGGAATTATTTTTGTTCATTGGAAAGCCATTTCGCTTAAAATCATCAATGCCAAATTCCCATCAAAGAAAGACGAAACCCGGTTTGGGATCTTTAATTCTGCAAAGAATATGTTTTACTTAAAAATAATTTTCTCACATTTGGCTGAAACAAATTTTCAAAAATATATTTGCACTTGCCTGAATGAAATAATCCCTTTTGTATTAAATCGAATGAATCTGATTTGCGATAATTTTCAAATAGAGAAAAGGCATAGTTTGTATTTATTTTGTTCCTGAATTTATCTAATCCAGACACACTATTCCCCGATTCTTTTCTCCAGATTGTTTTCCACGGCAACCATTCCTGATAGATGTTTTTGCCTTAATTCATTTATTTCTTTAACTATTTCCGGGTATTTTTCAGAAATTTCAAATCGCTCGGATGGGTCTTCATTTACGTTAAAAAG
>JAHEBN010000177.1 GCA_024645245.1 Jiulongibacter sp.
TCTGGTTACTGTTCCTTTAAATAATGCCTTGCTTATTCCTCAGAAAACAACTTTTGAAGTTCTCGACAAATCCTATGTCTTTGTGATTGACAAAGACAATATTGTGCGTTCAAGAAATATAAAAATTGCTGCCGAGCTACCACATATATATGCCGTTTCTTCTGGTTTGAAACCCGGAGATAAGATTTTACTCGAAGGCCTGAGAAAAGTTAAAGAAAATGAGAAAATCGAATTTGAATTCAAAAACCCATCAGAAGTTTTAAACCAGCTCAGCCTATATGCTGAATAGACATCACCTAAAAATAAACAAAAGACATGTTTAGAGATATCATACACCGGCCCGTTTTGGCCATTGTGATTTCGGTAATAATTGTTTTCACCGGCTTACTTGCCATTAAACAACTACCGACCGCTCAGTTTCCCGAAATTGCCCCTACTACTGTCAATATATTTATAGCCTACCCTGGCTCAAGTGCAGATGTATTGGTAAAATCCACTTTAATTACACTTGAAAACGCGATAAACGGAGTTCAGGGAATGAGGTATTTGGCAACGGACGCTACAAGTGCAGGTGAGGCTACCTTAAGGGTTATTTTTGAACCTGGCACAGACCCGAACCAAGCGGTAATCCGAGTCAAAACCAGAGTTGACCAGGTAATGCCACTTTTGCCTGAATTGGTACAAAGAGAGGGTGTGGTTATTACGCCAATTCAGCCAAGTATGCTAATGTATATCAACTTGTATGGTAAGGATAAAAACTTTGATGAGAAATTTTTATACAACTACGCAAACATTAATATATTACCTGAAATCAACAGGATTAACGGCGTAGCCAGAACTCAAATTTTGGGTAGTCGCCAGTACGCTATGCGGGTATGGCTCAATCCTGATCGTATGCGGGCATACCATATTTCGGCAGAAGATGTGATGGATGCACTTGCAGAGCAAAGTATAATTGGCCGCCCTGGCAGAATTGGCCAAAGTTCAGGAATGTCGGCCCAGTCACTTGAGTATGTTTTAACTTACAAAGGTCGCTTCAACGAACCCGAGGAATATGGCAATGTGATTTTGAGAGCGAATAATGAAGGTGAAAGCATACGCTTGAAAGATGTTGGCAAGGTAGAGTTGGGAAGTGAGTTTTTCGATATTTATTCTAATCTAGACGGCCATCCTTCAGCAGCGATCGTATTAAAACAAAACGTGGGAAGCAATGCCACAGAAGTAATACAGGAAGTAAAGGATAAAATGGAGGAATTGAAAGGTTCCTTTCCACCAGGGGTTGATTATAAATATAGCTATGATGTTTCTAAGTTTCTCGATGCCTCAATTGAGCAGGTTACCCATACGCTAAGAGATGCCTTTATTTTGGTTGCACTGGTGGTGTTTTTGTTTCTGGGTGATTGGCGTTCCACACTAATCCCAATCATTGCCGTACCTGTTTCGCTGATAGGAACATTCTTTGTCATGCAGATTTTTGGCTTATCCATAAACTTAATTACTCTTTTTGCATTAGTACTGGCTATCGGTATTGTGGTAGATAATGCCATTGTGGTAGTGGAGGCGGTCCATGCTAAAATGGAAGAAGAGCATATGTCACCCTATAAGGCAGTTAAAAAGGTTATGGATGAAATAAGTGGTGCTATTATCGCAATTACGCTTGTGATGGTTTCAGTATTTATTCCTATATCATTCATGAGCGGACCTATCGGTACATTCTATCGCCAGTTTTCAATTACTATGGCAAGTTCTATCATTCTTTCCGGAGTGGTAGCCCTTACACTTACACCTGTATTATGTGGGATGATTTTGAAAAATAATCATGGAAAGCCTCGAAGAAAATCACCCATTGATTGGCTCATCGATCAATTCAATAAGGTTTTTGATAAACTTACGGGCCGTTATGTAAAAATATTACGTGCAATTGTAAACAAGCGACTGGTCACTTTTTTAATTCTGTTTGTTTTTGGATTCGGGATCATATTCGTCAACAAAATCTTACCGGCAGGTTTTATTCCCAGCGAAGACCAGGGCACTATTTACGCCATTATACAGACACCTCCGGGGGCTACACTGGAAAGAACCAATGCGATTTCACGTGAACTGCAGGATATCTGCGAAGATGTAGAAGGGGTAGAATCTGTATCCTCTCTGGCAGGTTATGAAATTATGACTGAGGGTCGGGGATCAAATGCTGGTACTTGCTTAATAAACCTTAAGACGTGGTCAGAACGTGATCGGGGTGTTCGTGAAATTATAGAAGAGCTGGAAGAGAAGTCTAAAGACTTGGGGGCTGTTATAGAATACTTTGAACCCCCCTCTGTACCGGGTTTTGGTTCTTCTGCAGGTTTCTCCATGAGATTACTTGACAAAACAAACTCGACAGATTATCAGGAGTTTGATAAAATTAATAAGGCCTTTATGATGGAACTTGGCAAAAGAAAAGAGCTAACTGGTTTGTTTACATTCTTTGCCGCCAACTATCCTCAGTATGAGCTCGAAATCGACAACAATGCTACTATGCAAAAAGGTGTATCGATTGGCAAGGCGATGGAAAACCTTAATATTATGATTGGTAGTACTTACGAGCAAGGCTTTATCCGTTTTGGGAGATTCTTCAAAGTTTACGTGCAGTCGGCCCCTGAGTTTAGAAGGTTACCATCTGACGTGCTTCATATGTTTGTCAAAAATGATCACGACGATATGGTACCCTACTCAGCTTTTATGAAAATTGTTAAAAAGCAAGGCCCAAATGAGATTACCCGATATAATATGTACAACTCTGCTTCTATTCAGGGCCAGCCAGCCAAAGGTTATACTTCTGCTGACGCCATTGAGGCAATTAAGACAGTTGCAAAAGAAACACTTCCCAGGGGTTACGACATAGCCTGGGAGGGATTGTCATTCGACGAAGCTAAACGAGGAAACGAATCCCTTTATGTATTTGCGGTGGTTTTGATCTTTGTTTATTTGGTATTGGCTGCTCAATATGAGAGTTTTTTATTACCCATGGCTGTGATTTTGTCATTACCTGTTGGGGTATTTGGCTCTTATTTAATGCTGAAGGCTATGGGTATGGCAAATGACGTTTATGCACAGGTGGGTCTTATCATGCTGGTGGGTCTTTTGGGTAAAAATGCGGTGCTGATTGTAGAGTTTGCTGAACAAAAACGCCTGCAGGGAATGTCGGTTCTTGAAGCAGCCATTGAGGGTGCAAAAGTGCGTTTCAGGCCAATATTGATGACCTCCTTTGCTTTTGTGGCAGGTTTGATTCCACTTGTACTTTCAAGTGGAGCTGGAGCCATCGGTAATAAAACCATTGGCGGATCTGCATTAGGCGGTATGTTAAGCGGAACCATTTTTGGTGTGATAATCATCCCCGGTCTCTATTTTATATTTGGTAAAATGACTGAAGGCAAACAGCTTATAAAAGATGAAGACAGTGAGTCTCTTTCGGAGCATTTTGTTAGAACCAATAATGAGCGTGGTAAACTGCTGGAAAGCCTGGTTAAAGCTAATGCTAAACTTAAAAAAATGTTGGGATTTAATGATTCGGAAGACTAAAAAATCAACAAAATGAAAATAAGAATAATAGTAATATTTTTTTGCGGCATTTCCTTGATTTTCAATGCTTGCAAGGCACCCGAAATAGCAGGAAAAACGGAAACCAGGGTTGTTCCGGATTCTTTTAACGGCTCGCTCGATAGTACTAATTCTGCAAGAGTAAAGTGGAGCGAATATTTCAGCGACCCAAAGCTGAAATCTCTTATTGAAATTGCTCTGGAAAATAACCAGGAATTAAATATCACTTTGCAGGAGATTGAAATCTCGAAAAATGAAATCATGGCCCGCAAAGGGGAATATTTGCCTTTTCTGAATTATGGTGCAGGTGCGGGTGTCGATAAAGTAGCCCGGTATACCAACATTGGTGCCTTAGAAAAGAATATAGATATCAAACCCGGCAGAGAAACGCCCGAACCTTTAACGGATTTTATGGGTGGCATTTTTGCCAGTTGGGAAGTGGATATCTGGCACAAACTGCGAAATGCCCGTCAGGCAGCAGTAAACCGTTATCTGGGCACCATAGGTGGAAAAAACTTTATGGTTACCAATCTGATTGCCGAAATTGCCAATACGTATTATGAATTGCTGGCTTTAGACAGTCAATTGGAAATAATAAAGCAAAATATTCAGATCCAAAGTAATGCCCTTAAAGTGGTTAAACTTCAAAAAGATGCCACCAGGGTTACGGAGTTGGCTGTTCGCAGGTTTCAGGCTCAGGTGCTGAATACCCAGGAAATGCAATACGAAATTCAGCAAAAGATAGTGGTGGCTGAAAACAAAATAAATTTCCTATTGGGTAGGTATCCACAGCCTGTTCTTCGGGATACTACAAACTTTAATGATATTGTACCCAATATCATAAAGGTGGGTAATCCGACTCAGATTCTGCAAAACAGGCCCGATATTATTCAGGCCGAGCAGGAATTACAAGCTGCAAAAATTGAAGTGACTGTGGCAAGGGCCAATTTTTATCCGCGGTTAGGCCTTTCAGCCGGTTTAGGCTTACAGGCTTTTAACCCGGTATTGTTGGTTAATCCAAGATCCATTTTAACAAACCTTGCCGGTGATTTAATGGGGCCTCTTGTCAATAAAAATGCCATAAAAGCAACTTATTTTAATGCCAATGCGAAGCAAATTCAGGCGATTTATAATTACGAAAGAACCGTTTTGAATGCCTATATAGAAGTGGTAAATCAATTTTCAAATATTGCCAATTTACAACAAAGTTATAATCTGAAAACCAATGAGGTACTGGCATTAACACAGTCGATTAATATTGCCAATAGTCTCTTTAATTCGGCTCGGGCTGATTACATGGAAGTGCTTTTAACGCAACGCGACGCATTGGAATCGAGGTTTGATCTGGCTGAAACCAAAATGCGGCAACTGAATGCATCGGTTAATATTTACCGGGCATTGGGCGGTGGATGGAATTGATTTTGAAATTTTCTAAATTTTAAACAAAGAAGCCGTCTTATCAAAAGATCAGACGGCTTTTATTATTTTGCCTTGAGCTGTTAGCTTAATTTTATCAATCAATCGGCTCCCATAATTCAATCTTATTTCCTTCGCCATCGAGAATGTGAACAAATTTACCGTAATCGTAGGTTTCTATTTCATCCACCAGGGTCACGCCTTCTTTTTTCAATTCTTCCACCAATGCCTCCAGGTTTTCCACCCGGTAATTTATCATGAAATCCTGATCTGAAGGGGCAAAATATTTTGTATTTTCCGGAAAAGGCGTCCACTGTGTTTGTGCTTTTTTGGAGCTGTCGGCACCTTCATACCATTCAAAAGTTGCTCCGTATGGATTTGTATCCAGGCCAAGGTGTTTTTGATACCAGGCTGTCATAGCTTTTGGGTCTTTGCATTTAAAAAAAACGCCCCCAATTCCTGTCACTTTTTTCATCTTTAATTCTTCCGCAATATTTTTAATAATCAAAATATTAAATGTAAAACCCAATAGAAATGAGCTTAGCTAAACCAGCATACTCCGTGTTTTATGTTTCATTTTTACTAAGACAAACTAATTTTTTTAGATACTGATCTTAAGTTCTTCCTAGTCCTGCTAAATTAAAACATTTTTCAATTCTTGTATAATTTTAGTTTTTATTTGGCATCATGAATTACTTTTCATTGCTATTTTTCATTTCACGAAGTAAGGAATAAATCCAAATGGTTTTAATATTTAGTTTTTTTTCGATATCAGGAATTGAATATTAATATTCCTTTTTTCGTAACAGTAACATACAATATTGAATTCGTGATTTTCACCGCTTATTTACGAACCCTTTAGTTTGAGACTGGGGAATGGTCAATAAATAGATCAATACCGCCAAAGTACCAAATGCAGTAATTAAAAATGCCACTTTAGCACCATAACTAAACCAGATTAAACCGGTGATTGAACTGGAAAGCATGGTACAAATACTTTGTAACCCTGTAAATGTTCCAATTGCCGTTGCAGTATCTTTATTGTCGGAAATATTAGAAATCCATGCTTTCGAAATCCCTTCTGTAGCAGATGCATAAACGCCGTACAGAAAAAACAAACCAAAAAAGAAATAGAAGTTCGTATTAAATGACATGCCAAAATATACGATTGCAAATAAGGCAAGTCCGATAATTAAAACGGTTTTCAGACCTACCCGGTCAGCAAGGATGCCCACCGGAAATGCAAACAATGCATAAATTAAATTATAGAAAATATAGACCCCAATCACCCAAGTGTCTTCCATACCAGCTTGCTTGACCTGAAGTAGAAGAAACACATCTGAACTGTTGAACAAAGTAAATATCAAAAGCCCTGCAATTAACTTTCTATAGGCCACAGGACTTACCTTCCAGTATTTCAAAAATGAAAAAAAAAGCACTTTATCTGTGCGTTTTGTCTCTTTTTTAGACTTTTCTTTGAGATAAAATGTGGAAAGCACAGCAATTAGACCTGGAACAAATGCAATAAAAAAAAGAGTCTTATAATCTTTCGGATAGTAATATAGATATAGCAGAGCCATGGAAGGACCGAGCACTGCACCTAAAGTGTCCATAGATCGATGAAATCCAAAAATTTCCCCTTTTGTGTGTGGTTCAGCTTCATCGGATAAAATGGCATCTCTGGCTCCTGTTCGAATGCCCTTGCCGAAGCGGTCTATTGTGCGAGCAAAAAATATCCATAGAGGGAAAATAAATAAAGCCATCATTGGCTTCGAAATAGCACTAAAGGTATAACCTATTTGTACAAATGGCACCCTCCTACCCGAAAGATCCGAAAGCTTACCAAAATAGCCTTTGCTCAGTCCGGCAGTCGCTTCGGCCATTCCTTCGAGTATTCCGATAAGTAAAATGGAAAACCCAACAGACTTTAAGTAAATCGGCAAAATGGGGTACAACATTTCGCTAGCCGTATCGGTGAACAAACTAACCAGAGATAATATCCATACTGTACGGGAAATATTTTTCACTTTATTCTTTGGTTAATGTTAAATTTATGACTGCGAAACCAGGCTCTAAATCCCTATTCGGGAAGATTTGTATCGCGATATAAGCCAGACACAAGTAAATATACATAATAAATTTACCGGTTATCTACACATTTTTATAGATCCTTTCAGCTCTCACTATATATAATGACCTCGTATTGTCAGTTTAAATTCTAATAAATCAGTCAATTAAAGTGAACGAGAAGAATATATTCGCAGGGTTTAATCTAATGAAATTTACGAACTGATTTCCTGTGTTTTAAATCTCTTGATGGACTTCCTAATTAATCATGGATGTTAGATCAATTAGTACAGGAAAAGATAAACCTACACCCTATTGATTTAAATAATTGGAGTCAATTTCAGCGATTTTTCTAAGTGGAAAAGAATACCACATAATCAGTCTTGTCTTTTACATTTCTTTGTTTAAAATACTTTGAGATGTTTTCTTTAGACCCTATTTTTCTTCTTACAATTTTGAGAATTCGGTTGTACATAATTTCAGCTAAATTCCAGTCGTAACCATCAAAGTTGCTTGTGTTATTAAATTGAACTGCCACAGTATCTATGTCTTTGTGGTATTCGGCAATGCTCTGATAACCAACAATCAAACCCGTATGCTTATACACGTAAATGGAGGAATAAATTTCCTGTTCGCCTTCCTTGAAGACCGAGCCATCGTTCAATGCCCGTATGAATTTGCCCACATCCTGAGCAGTAGCAAGCATTAAGCCAATATCTTCGGTTTTAAAATCCTGATCAGTACCAACATAATAGCCACTCATTAGACTGTCCATATTCACTTCCTTTAACGAACCGTATGTATTTTTCAATCCTAAAGGTATCAGAATTTCCTCCTTGATGTATTGCTGATGATGATAGTCCAAGGTCTTATCTATCAGATCAGAAATGAGCATGTAATTGGTATTTGAATAGCCATAATCTTCACCCGGCTCAAAGTCTGCCGGTAAATCCAGAGCATATTCAAGGGTTTCCTTTTTGTTTTTGGGTGGTTTTGTCCAATAATCAGGGTGGTCGGTAAAATTGGGAATGCCGCTCCGGTGATTCACCATCATCCTAAGGGTGATTCAATCTGCATTTTCAATTCTATTTGCCAGTTCCGGAAAGTACTCGGCCAGTGTTTTATCCAATGACAATCGTCCTGCTTTTACTAATTTAGTGGTTGCCACGGCGACATATAATTTGGTAATGCTCGCTATCTTAAATATGGCTTGGGGATAAGCTGGGATTTTCTTTTTACGGTCGTGCCAGCCTGCTGCATAAGACTCCGACGGCTTACC
>JAHEBN010000031.1:0-31439 GCA_024645245.1 Jiulongibacter sp.
TTCATAGCAGCTCTTCAGGGTGGCGAGCCTCGTTTGTTGGTAAGCATTGCAGTAGCTTATGCTTTGGTTCAAACCATACAAGGATGGTTGCTCGAACCACTCATTTTGGGCCCTCAGGTCAAAATTAACCCTTTATTTACTGTTATCGTATTGATATTAGGGCAATTACTCTGGGGTATTTCGGGTGTTGTTTTAGCAATACCACTTACAGCTATGTTCAAAATAGTGTGTGATCATGTAGTACTACTCAAACCTTATGGTTTTTTAATTGGGGAAATTTTAGTGCCAAAATCATTTTCCCTCAAGCGAAAAAAAGCTATAAAATAGAATTCTGATTGAATGAATAGTCCAAAATCTGGTGACTATTCCAAATTTATCCGGTAAAATGCAGGATAATAATTTAAGGAATTATCCATAATTAAGCAATCGTATTAATAAATGGTAGGTAAAATGAAAATTTTAAATATTTCTCATTAAAAACTTGTATAAGTATTTTGATTTCACCCACAACGACTATTTCGCAAGCCCATTCCACGAATATTTTAGTACGCGTCAAAAGGATTTTGTCTGCATATGATGCACTTCTGACTTTTTCAGACGAACCAAAATTCCTTCTCAATCAATTGTGATAAGTCATCTGGTAATCGGAAAAACGTTCTAATTCAAAATATCGATTTCCTTAGTTTTTCCTAAAAATTATTCAAAAGCATTAAGCCTTTTTCTAACTTATTGCAACAAACTTATTTTGCCGTTTTTCCCTTTAATTTCAACTCTATTAGCCGTATAAGAAGCAAAAATACCTAATCCATTAGAGATATTGGAATATAAGGGGGTAGGTTCCGTAAAAGGATTTTCGACCCGATTCGACCTCCTGTATTTCTCAAATTCGTAGTAATTCTGATCTGTTTTTCTGGCTTCCACTATTAAACTGCGGATGAATGGCTCCTGGCTCGATGACCTTTGACTGTAATTTCTGAAGAACCCCTGGCCATTTATTTCTTTTGGTAATTTGTAATCTTTACCCGAGAAAATCCGGAAATCATTAAAGAAAATCCGGTTATCGACCAATAACACACAATTACCCAGGTTTTGACAAATAACATCGTTGTCGGCTATGCTATCAATACTGATATTGCTGGCAAAAACCGCATAATTTAGTGGATCACCCGTATCATTAATTTTGATTTTAATAGTGGATTCATAATTATCAGAGAAGTTATTGGTCTTTTTGATTCTAAAATCCAAAATGGAAACATCTGGTATTCCAACAGGTATTTGGGTACTGGCTGTTGCTTTTAAACCATTCACTTCAACTGTGAGATTATAGGTTTCCCCTTCCTTAAAAAAAGAATTTGCAGGATCGTTGACAGCGGCGTATTTGTTTTCCTTTTCGTTGTATTTTAATTCCAGATTAGCAGAGCCATTTGAAATATTTACACGTGCATTTTGCAAACCTTTTTCCTTAAAATACAGGGTATCCCCATTGACAACGTAAGCCTCCAAAATGGCCGTATCAACCGGTGAAAAAATTGGTTTGGATAAGGTAACAAACACAGAAACAAGTGTGTCCTGAGGCGAAATAATGGAGAAAATAACCAGTTTGGGTTCGGTATTTGGCAGCTTACTGTTTGGTAAATCCTCTATTAGCTTTTCGCAGGAAAAGGCCACAATTGACAGGAAAATATAGGTGGTTATTCGGTACATCTGTTTAAAATTTAAAATTATAGGAGATGGAAGGAATTACCGGAATCAGGGATATTCGTTGCAGAATTGTCTTCTGCACCTTGGGGTCAGGATCGGGCACGGCCTGATAGAAAAAAGGATTTCTCCGGTTATAGGCATTAAAAAGTCCAATTTCCCAGGTTCGCTCATACTTCTTTTTTTGTTTATGAAATTGGGCACTCAGGTCTAGGCGGTGATAGGCCTCCGCCCGAAATGCATTTCGGCTGCCGTAATCATTGTATTGGCCAAAAGCTGTAAACTGCTCCTCATCTTGTATAAAATTGGGACGCGTGGAGGGCAAACTAAAAGAGGCAATCGGTAAAGTAAGAGCATTGCCTGTACCATAAACCCAAACTGCCGAAAAAGTGACTTTCTTATTGAGCTCATAAATGCCTACTACAGAGGCATCATGCCTCCTATCGTATTTGGGATAAAATTTCCTACCAAAATTCAACTCCTCAAATTGCCATTGGCTCCAGGAAAGAGTGTAGCCTATCCAACCGCTCAATTTTCCCGATTTTTTTTGAAATAATATTTCAGTTCCGTAAGACCAGCCTTTACCTGCGGTTACATTTTCCTGCCAGTCTGAATTGCCATCGCTGCCTCCAAGCCCCAGAAAAGTAGAGCCTTCTTTGTAGCTGATTATGTTATTCATTTTCTTGTAGTAGCCTTCCAGTGTGAATGTTAACCCCTTATTTTCTAAATCCCGGGCAAGGCCCATTGCCCATTGCATGGATTGCTGCGGGGCGACTTTGCTAGTGGTGGGCACCCAAAGATCGGTGGGCAAACCAATACCGGTATTACTTAAGAGGTGAATGTATTGATTCATGGTGGCATACGAAGCCTTGGCCGCCAGGTTGCTGTTCATTTTATAGGCAAAGCTTACGCGGGGTTCAGGTCTAAGGTACCGCTTCTCCTCGGTGTCAAAATAGCTCACGCGTAAACCGGCATTTACTTTCGCCTGTGCACTCAGCACCCATAAATCTTCCAGATAAGCCCCATTTTCCCAGGATTTAAGTTTGGGCGTGGGAATATTTATCGGATTGTTTACATCACTTCCATTTAAAATATATGCCGACGGCCTAAACGTATGATTAATTGCCTGAATACCAAATTTTAAAGTATGTGTGGCAGATATAAAATAATCGTAATCCAGTTTCAGAGAATAATCGCTAATTCCCGATTTGTAAAAAAGACTAAAGTCAGAAATTGGATTCTTATCTTCGTCGTATTCCACCAGTTGGTTATTTATGCCGAAATTAAACTTGCTGAATATGAGCGAGGAGTTGGAAAAAAGCCTGTTGTTATACAAATGATTCCAGCGTAGCGTGCCAGTTTGATTTCCCCATTTAAGGGCACCTACCTGAGCCAAAGTGGGCTGTTTATTGTTTATACTGAATTTATCGTTCCCAAAAAAGCCGCTAACAAAAAGTTTGTCTTTCTGACTAATTTCGAAATTCACTTTAGCATTTAAATCGTAGAAAAAATAACCTGCCGTGCCTGATCCCTCCCCACCTGAGTCATCTCTTAATTGTTTTTTTATAAAAGGCTTTGCCAAAACATCTATATAGGTTCGCCTTGCCGAAACCAGAAAAGAGGCTTTGTTTTTAATTATGGGCCCTTCTAAAGTGAGTCTGGACGATATGAGTCCCACGCCCCCTTCACCTTTCAGTTCGGTTTTATTTCCCTCCCTCATTTGCATTTCTATAACCGACGAAAGCCTACCCCCAAATCGTGCCGGAAAACCACCTTTTGTTAATTCCACACTTTTTAAAGCATCGCCATTGAATACGGAGAAAAAACCAAAAAGGTGATTGGAATTATAAACCGTGGCGTCGTCGAGAATTAGTAAGTTTTGGTCCGGCCCACCGCCCCTCACATAAATGCCTGCCTGTCCTTCTGTGCCTTTTTGAACACCCGGCATTAGTTGCAATACCTTAAGTACATCTTTTTCGCCAAGAAAAGCCGGTATTTTTTTAATCTGAGAAACCGGAATACTGAGCTTACTCATTTCCACCTGCTCCGATACTTTTTCATTGATAATTTGTGCATTCACCACAAATTCTTCCAGCTGATTTCCTGCCACAAGCTCAATATTTAATTCCAGATTCCTGTTTGAATTTATCTCTTTAATTACTTTTTGGAAACCCACAAAAGAGAAAACCAGCTTATGAATTTCAGAGCTTGGAAGTGTTATGGAATAGAATCCATAATTATTAGAAGATGTAGTGATGCTGGAGTTCTCCGGATATACGTTTACACCGGGGAGCAGTTCGCCGCTATCTTTTTCTTTGATAAACCCGCTAACGGTAATATGCTGTTGAGAAAAAGCCCATGGAATGCAAAAAAAGTAGAAGATTATAAGGCATTTGGGCATTTTGCTAATTATCAATTTTTAAACAATTTAAGAATATTAGTCAGGGAATAATACACCAATTAATGTGAATTCCGGGAAAGATTTGTTTATTAATACAATCAACCCCGTTGTTTTGTTTTGTATTAGATGATTACAATTAGCAATACGAATTTTAAGGCTATCTGGTTGTGCAATAGACTCCTATTAATTGACAAAAAGCTCGTCAACCAGAAAAAGGGCAGTCCTTCTCTTAGCCGGGTGCCAGTCGGGTATTGGTTTTAATGGCTTGGCAATAATTTTGAAATAATTGCCACTAAATGGTTTAAATGAACAATCGATAAGTTCGATATAGGGTTTTCCGTCTTTTGTGGGTTGTTTGGGTTTTATGCTGCTCAAAAGTTTAAGATTATTTTCATTTGACCCACCCCATATTTCAATAATACCAGGTGCAAAAATTGCCGTTTCGGGTTCGATAAGCAGATTAAAGGATATTTTGCTCGCCAATACTGGCTTCTTGTAATAGATAAGCAATTCCATGTCGTTAACCTGAAATCCTGCCCAATTATTGGCCCAGGCCGGACTATTCGCATTAAATGTACCCAGCTGCTTATCGAAAAATGTTTGTGCTCCATTGGCAGGATGTACCCTATTCAGCTTGCTCAACAAATAAACCGTATCGGGTTCATATTTATTCTGATATACTTTCAAAACAGTCGTTTCGCTCCCGAGCCAGCCTTTTTTAAAAGCTCTGGTTTTGATTTGCTTCGATTCTTTCAGTACAATTTTGCCGGGTTTGTATTGACTGGATTTTAAACTGTCAATTTGCGAATTATCAAAAGCGTAACGGATATCAATATCCTTAATCGCATGTGCCAGTTCAAGTACCAGACTGTCTTTGAAAATATTGGATTTATTGGCAATAAAAGGCGAATTGAGTTGGATGTACAAATCGTCAAGTCCTTTACGTCCGTTTATAAATTCGACCAGGGCAAATTGCTTTTTTAATTCATTTATTTTGGCTTGATCAAGATCCGAATTCCATACCGAAATAGAAGTAATTGTTGTATTTCGAGATAAAAAGGAAACTAAATCTTCTTTTTTTAGCTTTATTCCGGCTAATGACAAGCTTTTCAAGTTTTTCAGGTTTGTCAAATTTGCCAGGCCCGCACTACTTATCTGACTAAAATTAAGATTTAGTCGGTTTAAGTTTTGAAATTTTGAAATGGTTTTTAAATCGCTATCTGTAACCGGAATTTTATTGAGATGCAGCGAAATTACCTGTTCTTTGATTTCAAGTAATTCTGTTAAATCCTCAGATTGGAATGCTTTTGAATTGTAATACGAAACTTCCAGAGCCGGAGAATCCCTGGCCAGTGGGTTAATTACCCGATTGGCATTATTTAGCTTGCCCACCTTATCCGGATCAGCTTTTTTGAAATCGTATTTTATAACCTTAGTCTCCTTATCAAGCATTTTGCGTCCTATTACGCTGATAGAGTCATTGGCAGGTAGTGCATTTAGTTTTACATTTATCGGGGCATTCTTTTGAATCCATAACCGAAATAGGGTCTTTTCATCGGCGGTGAGTTGGGTTTTACCGCTGGGCGGCATATGTTCCTTTTCTTCCAATGGTAAAAATATCCGATCGAGCAGGGTGCTGGTTTCGGGATGTCCGGCTACAAATAGCGGGCCGTTTTTGCCTCCTTTTAGCATAGAACTTACGCTACTTAGTATTAATTCGCCCTTTGCTTTTCGTGAATTATGACAGGAAATGCACTTTTTATCAAAAACAGGTTCAATTAAATCTTCAAAAATTGTTGCTTCCTCAAACGGAACAGGTTCCTGATTTTTTTCATAAAAAGAAGCAAGAATAAAGTTTTCACCATGGGTAATTGATGCTCCAAGATGAGAGGCAATTATTAAGAGTAATAGGGTTACTATTCCAGAAATTTGGGCTGTTTTCCGCGAAAACCAAGTTTGATTTTTTATCCAATATATGCCCGAACTTAAAAATATTAGGGCAGCACCGGTGTATTTATGCCAAAAAATGGAGTCCGCTTCGTAGCCATCTTCAAACGATAAAAACAGGCCCATCAAGGCAGTAAGTGCGGCTGAAAGGCATGAAATCAAATGCAAGTTTGACGCAAAGCTTTGAAAATCTTCCTGAGCAAAAAAGCCTGATTTGAATCGAAAAAAAACCAGAATTAAAGACAAGAAAAGCAAGACTATAGGAAAATGAAGTAGCAAGGGGTGCATCCTTCCGATCGGCTGAAACCAATTGGGGAGCTCGATGTTTTTTTCAAAAAGCAGTAAAAAAAGGAGTAATACATTTCCGACCAGTAAGGCATTCTCCAGGTAGTTTTTCCAGGTACTCTTCATCATTAAGTCAGAATATCTTTTACCACATTGCCAGCCACATCCGTGAGCCTGAAACGCCTGCCCATGTGTTTGAAAATTAATTTTTCGTGATCTAAGCCTAACTGATTCAGCACAGTAGCATGGAAATCATTCACGTGTATGGGGTTTTTCACCACATTGTAGCCAAGTTCATCGGTTTCGCCGTATACTATCCCGGGCTTTATTCCACCACCCGCCATCCAAATACTAAAACACCTCGGATGGTGATCGCGTCCGTAATTATCTGCTGTAAGTTTGCCCTGACTGTAATTGGTACGGCCAAATTCTCCACCCCAGATTACCAGCGTTTCATCAAGCAAACCTCTTTGTTTTAAATCGGTAACCAAAGCGGCCGAAGCCTGATCCACATCCAGTGCTTGTTTGGTGATTTCATAAGGTAAATTTCCGTGCTGATCCCATCCCTGGTGGTATAATTGAACAAACCGAACCCCATTTTCTGAAAGCTTCCGTGCCAAAAGGCAGTTTGCCGCAAAAGTGCCGGGTACCAGGCATTCCGGGCCATACAATTTAACCACACTATCCGGCTCTTTCGACACATCCATTATTTCTGGCACGGCGGCTTGCATGCGGTAGGCCATTTCGTATTGCTGAATTTTGGCGTTTATTTCCGGATCTCCCAGTTTTTCGTAGGAAAGTTCATTGAGTTGAGCCAGATTATCCAATAAGTCACGTCTTTCTTCCCTTTTCATTCCTTTCGGATCTTTCAGGTAGAGTACCGGATCTTCCCCACTACTAAATTGAACGCCTTGATGTACAGAATCTAAAAATCCGTTGGTCCAAAGTTTAGAATATACGCCCTGCCCATTACCAATACCACGAGACAATAAAACAGTAAAAGCCGGCAGGTTTTTATTCTCACTGCCTAAGCCATAACTGAGCCAGGCACCCATACTCGGCCGATTGCCTTGTTGTGCCCCGGTTTGTAAAAAAGTAAGAGCCGGATCGTGGTTAATGGCTTCGGTATGCATCGAGCGAATGATGCAGATATCGTCAACGATTTTAGAAGTATAGGGAAAAAGGTCGCTGATCCAAGCACCTGACTGCCCGTACTGTTTAAAACCGGTAAAAGAACCCACCAATGGGAAAGAAGACTGCCCGGCGGTCATTCCGGTAAGACGTTGGTTGCCACGGACCGAATCGGGCAATTCCTGACCAAAAAGATCAGTAAGTTTTGGCTTATAATCAAAAGATTCTAATTGCGAAGGTGCACCATTTTGAAATAAATAAATAACTCTTTTGGCTTTAGGTGCAAAATCAGGAATTCCAGCAATTCGTTGCGGACCATCTTCATGGCCGTTAAATAAATCAGGCATGAGCAAAGAACCCAAAGCAACAGTGCCAATGCCTAGGCTGGCTTTTGACAAAAATCGCCTTCGGTTATACATTAAGGCATGTTCCAGTATTCTTTTATCCATTTCCCGTTTTACTGTAAGTTTCTTCTAAATTATAAATGATAGAAATAGCCTGCATCAATGCAGCCAATTCAACCTTATTCAGCTTTTTATCAATAGGATACTCTCCAATCTCAAGTAATTCACTCGCCGCTTCAGCCTTGATTGATTTTTGACGTTTTTCAAAATAAGCCGTCAAAATACCGAGTTCTTTATCTGTAGGTTTACGGCACACGATTTTCCGGAAAGCTTTATAAATTTTATCCTTGTGTTCTGTTTTTTCATTCAAAAGATTCGCAGCCAAAACACGGGAAGCCTCTAAAATGGTGGGGTCATTTAAAACCACCAAAGCCTGCAATGGGGTATTGGTCATTAGCCGCCCCACTTGACATTGATCTCGATTGCTGGCATCAAAAATGGTCATGGCGGGTGGAGGAACCGTTCGCTTAATAAAGCAGTAAAGGCCTCTCCGGTATAAATCTTCTCCGTGATCTTGCTTATAAACCGACAAAATTCCCCTGCCCGATGAGGCACCTTCCCACAGCCCATCGGGTTGGTAGGGCTTTATGCTGGGCCCACCTATTGTTTTATTGATCAATCCACTGCTGGAAAGCACCAGATCTCGCAAAAATTCGGCTTTTATTCTGTACCGAGGTGCCCTTGCCAGCCATTTGTTTTCCGGGTCTTTTTCAAGTAGATCGGGTTCTGTATGGGCCGACTGCCGGTAAGTGGCCGAACTTACAATCTGGGTAATCAGTCTTTTAATGTTCCAATTATTTTCCATAAAGTCCACTGCCAGCCAATCCAGCAGCTCAGGATGGCTGGGTAGCGAACCCTGCATGCCAAAATCACCTGTTGAGCTCACCAATCCACGACCGAAAATCTCCTGCCAGATCTGATTTACAAAAACACGTGCAGTTAGCGGATTTCTTTTATCAAAAAGCCATTTTGAAAGCCCCAGTCTGTTTTTGGGTAATGCCGTATCATAGGGCAAAATAAAATCAGGCGTGAGCGGACTTACGGCTTCGCCCGGCTGATCATAGTTTCCCCTTTGTAATAAATAAGTAGGTCTGAGCGTATCCAGCTCACCCATTATGGAGACGATCAATTGGTTGGTGTCTTTTTTATTGATAAACTGAAGCAAGGAATCCACCTCCCCATTACTGATTTGCATAAAAGGCACTTTGGCGTACGTTTCGGGACCACCAACTACCGATTCCCTGCCTTTTTCCTTGATGTTATTAAAAAATGAAAAAAGTTGGTAGTAGTTTTTCTGCGTAATGGGGTCGTATTTATGATCGTGACAAGATGCACATTCCATGGTCATGCCCAAAAAAGCCTTACTAAACGTATTGGTACGATCGGCCACATACGAAACCCGATACTCTTCATCAATAATGCCACCTTCTTCGGTTATTTTGTGATTGCGGTTAAAAGCCGTGGCTAAAATCTGTTCCTTGCTGGCATTGGGCATCAAATCTCCTGCCAATTGCCAGCTTACAAATTGATCATAAGGCATGTTTTGATTAAACTTATGAATCACCCAATCCCTCCAGGGCCATTGACTGCGGTAGCTGTCGTCCTGATAACCATGAGAATCGGCGTAGCGGCCAATATCCATCCAATAAACTGCCATTTTCTCGCCGTATGCAGGACTTGAAATCAATTCTTTTACCAGTTTATCGTAGGCGTCCGGTGATTTGTTTGCCAGAAATTTATCCATCATTTCAAGGCTTGGGGGAAGGCCGGTGAGGTCTAAACTCAGGCGTTTTAGTAAACTTTCCTTATCCGCTTCTTCCTGGTGGCTCAGCTTGTTTTGCTCTTGTTTTTGGAGAATAAAATAATCGATTTCGTTCTTGGTCCAATCCTCGTCTTTTACTTTGGGCAATTTTGACTTCAGAGGTTTTACATAAGCCCAGTGCGGTTTGTATTCGGCTCCTTGCTTAATCCATTTTTCAATTATTTCAATTTCGCCGGCAGTAAGTTGCAGGTTTGATTCGGCAGGAGGCATTTTAAATTCGGGATCCTTCGAAATTATTCTTTTGAAAACTTCCGATTCTGAAGGTTTTTTGGGTACAAGGGCATGAGCACCGGGCGTTTCTTTTAAGGCTTTATAGGCCTCTTCAGCAATATCCAACCGCAGACCTGCTTTACGCTTATTGGCATCCGGGCCATGGCAAGTAAAGCAATTATCAGATAAAATGGGTCTGACATGAAAATTATAATCTACTACATCCGGAATATCGGTTCCTTTGCCCGAGCTTTCGGTACACGAGCTCAGGTTAATTTCCAAAATCAGGCCAATGAAAAGGCCAAAGATTATTAATTTAAGACTCATTTAAAAAGGGTTGAACATTTACCAAATATACTGTTTTTGATATCAATTTGTAGTGCTGAACCCTTCTTTTTGTAAGATTTGAGCTTGAGAAAGTATTGTAAACCAGCTCAGGTTAATTTCATTTAGGAGAAAACCGATTAAGTCTAATTTGTTTTGCACCGTATTTGGAGCTGCTCCAAACATGCAAAATGCCCTTTTCATCTATTTGCAATCCGGCAGCTCCATTAAAATCGCCTCCATTTTTACAGGTAAATGTTTTGGTGTTGATTTTTTCCAGTTTGGGCTTGAATTCTCCTAATGAACTTACCCGAATAAGGTCAGCCCGACAGCTGTTTTTAAAACTATAAAAACCAAGGGCATAAACAGCATTTTTATCTTGAATTAGGTTTACCGATTGATATCCGGCCAGTTCATCGCTTGCAGGCAAACTTTCGATCAGGGTATGTTTTTCATTTTCTATATCAATAGAGTAAAAATCGTAATTACGACTGTCCCAATTGGTAACCAGAAGCAGGTAATCTTTTTCTCTTTTCAATAGTCCTGTGGCTCCCGAGGTTTTTGTTTTTTCCGCACCCGACCGTTCCCTGGTCAAAACTGGTTCGGCTTTTAGCAAATCACCATTCTGGTAATTGTACAAATTTACTTTCGAGGTGGTTTTGGTATAATTGTCTTCTATTCCAATGGCTAAAAACGGCTCACTCATTTGAAAACCTCCCGCATGCCGGAAAGGATCTTTCATTAATCTGATCAGCTTTTCGGTTTTGCCCGAAGCCAAATCCCCTTGAACCAAATAAGCTGTACTATGTGAACTACCGGAAATAAATATCTTTTCTTTTCCATCCATTTTGCACACCTGAATACCTTGAAAATGGCCGTTTTCCATTGGAATATCCAGTTCATTGTCTAATTGTAAAACTTCTGGCTCCGTATGCAAGGCTAAAAATGCTTGTGGAACGTCTTTTACTTGCTGTGCCGTTACAATGAATTGGCTTAAAACCAATAAAACTAAGAATGAATGAAAACACGGTTTGCTTTTATGATTCATTTTACTTGTACAATGCGTATACCAAGGTAGTGAAAAGTGCTTTAATAGATAGTTCAAAGACTTATTTTCTCCGAATAGAAATACCGTTTTACATTCCTAAACCTCAGCAATCAAATATACTTCAACCACCGATGGCTATGACTTGCCTTATACTTACCAAACCAAAGGCATGGCTTGTAAAGAGCTATGACAACAACTATCCAAATTACATAAATTATTCTGAGCGGAAGCCCACTTTCCATACCAGCAGGTCTACCAAAAGTACCGGTAACAAATTCAAACTGCGAAGGATTTATTCCTTGGACAAGCAATACAATTAAAGTAAGGACATGAATAACATAAAAATGAAGTATAAAATAAAAAAAGGGCACTTTTCCATAGACCGTAGCAATCTCTTTAAAGAGTGTAGGAAGATGCTCGGCAAAGGCAAGCAATAGAAACATGATGCCTAAAGTGGCTAAACAAAACACTAATGAAGGTGGATATTTGCTTACATTCATAAAAGCCAAATAAGTAAATACGGCATCTTTTTGGGTACTCCAAGTCTGTGAATCACCATATACATTTATGAAGCGAATAATTAAGAAAAGTATCAATGCTCCAATACCAAATTGTAAAAATGTTTTTTCTCTTTTTTCGTTTTCAAAATACTGACCACAAGCAAAGCCAATGAGCATGATGCCCAACCAAGGGATTGGTGGATAGCCCATTACAAATACCTTTCCGGCAGAAAGTGGAATGGCAGTCGGGCTAAAAAATGGCGTCAAAATTAATTTGAGAATAGAGTTTTCGCCAAAAGGAATCAGAGAAGTGAGGTTGTGGAAGAATAGTATTACCAAACCCAAAATACCCAAAAACTTAGAGGGTAACTTTAGCAATAAGCCTAAAATAATAAAGCCAAAACCTATAGTGGCTATCACTTCAAACAAAATCGTGTGAAAGCCAATATCAAAAAACAGGGCAAAATTTACAAGCGTAAATTCAAGAATGATCAACCACAAACCTCTTTTTAGTAAATGCTGCTTGGTTTCTGAAATATTATTTTTGTTCCTAAATGAAATATAAGCCGATGTACCAGCCAAAAAAACGAAAATAGGGGCACATAAATGGGTGATCCATCTTGTAAAAAAAAGTATGGGGCTGGTAGTGGCTAAGTCAGTTGGACTTTGAGTAATGGAGTCGATGTGCATAAGATCTCTGACGTGGTCTAAGGCCATTATCATCATCACTAACCCTCTCACGATATCAATTGAATGAACTCTTTTCATTTATACTTATAATGGTTTACAAGTTTTATGATGCCGCTTTTTAAGTCAATAAAGACCTAATTTTAAAAATTTTTGCCAATCAAAACGAAAGAATTTTCAATGCCTCTTTCAAAGAATTCATGAAATTGATTTGTTTTAATTTATTACTCTCGTACATGAAATCCTTAAGGCTTTTACTTGAATAAGTTTTGAAGTCACCAACGATCACCAATTTGACCCGAAAATTAGAAAATTTCTGGAGAATTTCGCCTGCCATACCATTTTTCAAATCAAAAAACTCCGGACTAATATTTCTTTCATGAATGATTATATTGTCAAACCCTTGATAGTACAAATTGCCTAATAAGTCTATGCCGTCTTCGCTTGATTGTAGGAGAACTTGGTCTGATATAATTTCAGCTATTTTGACGTCATTCAAAATAGGCGTTTCGATTTTCATTTATTGGTCATTCAGTGAATTAACGCCTTGTTCCTGGAGTTTTTTCAATGCGTCTTTCATTTCTTTTACTTGTTCTTGGAGGTGGCCTTGCCAAACGCTAATTTCTCCCACCACCTTGAAAGGCTCAGTAGATCGGTATGATTTAGTTGGATTACCCGGGAATTTCATATCAGTCAAATCAGGATCGTCTTCGTTCGCACCTGTGGGTTCGACCAAATAAATCCTTTCTTTCTCAAAAGTAAAAGGGCTAAATAATATAAGTTTTATTCCTAATTCTATAACACGCAAAGAAATTAGTATATCACCTTTGTATTAGAATTATAAATCAATTTCTCCAAAAAAACAGATAATGAAAAAGTTAATACAAACCACCGTCCTAATTGTCTTATTACTAGCTTTGGCACCCTATCAGATTAGTGCTAAAGACGGTAAAAAAACAGAAAATAAGACTGAGTCCGCAGAAGCAAAAGTAATGATAGACCGACTTCTGGTTATAAAAGAAATGGACAAAACCGAACTTACCCGTACCGAGAAGAAAGCTTTGAAAAGTGAGGTTAAAGGCCTGAATTCCGGCCTGGCAAGTATTAATAATGGCGTTTATTTGACCACTGGTGGTATTATTATCATCATATTGTTGTTGATTTTAATTCTTTGATTATTTAAAAAATTAATACCAAAATCATGGGAAATTTACTTTACATTATCGCGGTAATTTTAGTTATCGCCTGGCTAATCGGCTTTATTGGATATGGGATAGGTGGCATCATACATGTTCTCTTGGTTATAGCCGTAATCGTAATTTTGCTCAGAATTATTCGGGGCAAATAGCTGGCATAAAATTTATATTTTATAAAATAGGGTTGGATTAAGAAAAAGCAGGTCATATTGGCCTGTTTTTTTTATTCTCCTGTAAGTTCTTTTTTTTGATGTGGCACCTTGTTATAAACCTAAATCCTTAGATTTTCATTGCTGTTGGAATTAGGGTATTAATACATAAACAGAGACTTGGTAGAGATTACTTGAAGCCGGTCCAATTATTTTGGTCAATTACAATAAAACTAAAAATTGAATTCGCCAGATTCTATTTTTACCATTCTTGTAGGATGATTCCCAACTGAGTATCCATCAATGCAAACTCTTTTGCTCCCCACGGACGAACTGTGATTTTAGGTAAGTTGGCATGAAGAAACCCGGGATGGCTTTTTGACACTTTCAAATAAACTTCCTCAATGTTTTTTGTTACCAACCTGAATTCTGGATTATGCTCATTCGCAAGTTCCGCATTTTCAAAAAGGTTTATATGTAATCCATCTTTTTCCAACAAACAAAAGGGTGGTTTAGATTTCAATTCTTTATGCCTTGTAGTTAAACCTAAACAATCAAGAAATAATCTCAAGCAATCATTGATATCAACATAAAAAATATTAGGTACCAGTTTTTTAAATTTCATTTCATCTATATTATTTATGAACAAAGTACATTGATTTTTTGGGAAAATATGAATCCGGTTATATCCTTTTATCTAATCCACATCTTTTTCAAGACTTCTTCTGCTAATCCAATTTTTGTTGATTTACGCATTTGTCGAATTTGGCGTAAAAATACTTCAAGGAAGAAATTGAGTAATATCTTTTTGCGAAATTCAAATTTGTAAATACCAACGATTGTAAAAAAAATCCCAGACTTAGTTTGATTACACTAAGTACTTTTAGTCTTGGCGGCTGCCCACGGATGTTGATTAGAATGTCTGCGTGCAAATAACCAATAGCTATTCTAAGTCAAAACCTAAGACATAAAAAGTCGTTTATATGTTTTTGGGAAGCTAATGAAAGCAAGGTAAATCGCTGGAATTATTGGAATTTATTTTTTTTATGAAAAGCTTCACTAAATTTTTACCCGATTGGGATGAGCCCATTTGAAAGAAAAATGGCCTTCTTTTGAAAGATTTAGAATGTGCCGAAACGATACAATAAACGAATTATGGACTCTGCAGAAATTACTTACCGGTAATTTATTCATAATCGATTTTAAATTGAGCCGGGTAATCAAGGGTGTTGAACAGTGTATTCAAATAAATTTTTCTTTTAAAAAAAGTGGTTAACCTTTATTGTTAACCACTTTAAAATTTTTATTATTTTGCTCGAACTACAGTTCCAAGTTCCATTGCAGGGGCAAGATTGTCAAACCAAATCCGATGAGTCAAAATTTTCCCATTTTCAATTTTTGAAGTTGAATGCCAGGGTACACTTATATCTTTTCCGGTTTTATTGTCATTTGCTTTGTATGTGCCCCACATACTTACCCAATCTCCTTTAAAGGGCCCTTCGGTAACTGTTAGTCCATTCCCAATTAATATACCTGCATCTTGCTTGGTTCTGTTTGCGGCATTTCCAGCCCATTGAGTTTTAACCTGGTCAATAGTAGCTGAGTCTCCTACCGATGGACCATAAGACATAAAATTAGTGGCGACCAAAGCTGCAGCTTCACTTCCATCACCACCAATTAAAGAATTATAATAATTTGTTACTAAAGCCATGTTTGCGGTATCATTTTCACTTACGTGATAAATCCTGTTACTTTTCATGGTCTCTTCCTGTGTTGTGCTTGAAGCAGATTGCTGGCAGGAGTAAGAAAAAAAACTACCAACAGCAAGCAAAAACAAGGATTGTGAAAGTGGTTGAATAATTTTGTTCATGTTAATTTTATTTAAATGTTTATTTAGCAAACCAGCTTTAAATGAATGGGTTACTGCCATAAATTTAAATATTATTTCGCAAAGTTTTGATGAAATTTATTAAATTGTTTTTAAAGAAATTCGTCCATCTATTGAGGGGCTTGAACAGATTTGTCCAATTTGATTAAAATTAAACATTCCATTGTAAATTGCTTTTTTCAGTTTAATTCAATTCTCAATCCTATCGGTTTTTTATAAAAAGAATTATCATGCATTTTATAAATAAGACTCAAACCTTCAAGTCAATTTCTCTCCTTTCGCTTGGCTTGTTACTAAGCTTTACTTCAACCAAGCAGCCGCTAAAAACAGATGCCACTGATTTTAAGAGACTGGAATACAACAATGCAAGGCTTAATGTTGATTTGGGTGTGGGATTGTGGGCATGGCCGATGCCCATGGATTTTGATGGGGATGGCGATATGGATTTACTGGTTTCCTGCCCCGATAAACCTTCAAACGGCCTGTATTTTTTTGAGAATAAATCGAAAAAAGGTGCCAAAGAAATCGTTTTTGAAAAAGGAAAAATGATTGGAGAAGGTTTAAAAAATCTACAGGTTTCTTATGTAAATGGTGAGCCACGGGTTTTGGGTGCCGGCGTGGAATACCAAAACTTTCGTAACCAGATTTTCGGGAATCCGAAAACGATATACGCCAAGGATGAATTGGAGAAAAATCATAAAAAGATACGTTTCAGCGAATGGAAATACGTGGATTATGACGGTGATGGCGATCCCGATTTATTGGCCGGTATCGACGATTGGGCAGAATACGGCTGGGATAACGCATTTGACAAACAAGGTAATTGGACAAACGGCCCTTTACGCGGTATCGTGTATTACCTCGAAAATGTAAACGGCAATTACGAAAACAGGGGTCCGATATTAGCCGATAAAAAACCCCTGGATGTATACGGTGCTCCATCGCCCAATATGTATGATTTCGACGGCGACGGCGATTTAGATCTGATATGCGGGGAGTTTCTGGATCGGCTCAGCTGGTTTGAAAACGTGGGTTGCCGAAGCAAACCTATTTTTGCCGCAGGCAGGTTTCTAAGCAATGCTGCAGGACTGATAAAAATGGATTTAGAGATGATTATCCCCTCCGCCGTAGACTGGGACGGCGATGGCGACATCGATCTAATTATTGGTGATGAAGATGGCCGGGTGGCTTTGGTAGAAAATACGGGAATTGTGCAAGACTACATGCCGCAGTTCGCCAGCCCAAAATATTTGCAGCAAAAGGCGGACAATGTGAAATTCGGGGCTTTGGTGACTCCTTTTGCGGTAGACTGGGATGATGACGGTGACGAGGATTTAATTTGTGGTAATTCGGCCGGATACATTGGTTTTATTGAAAACCGGAATGGTGCCTGGGTCGAGCCTGTTTATCTGGAATCACAAGGCAAAGCCATTCGCTATCAGGCTGGTGAAAATGGTTCTATCCAGGGTCCGGCAGAAGCTAAATGGGGCTATACCACACTTTCGGTGGCAGACTGGGACGGCGACGGCCTCAAAGATATTCTGATGAATTCTATTTGGGGAAAAGTGATGTGGCATAAGAATATAGGGAAAAAGGGAAAACCAATGCTGGCAGAACCGCAGGCGGTGATTATGGATTGGGTCAATATGGAAATTCCAAAACCCAAATGGAATTGGTGGTCGCCAAATACTACCGAACTAGCTACTCAATGGCGTACGACCCCCAATGCCATAGACTGGAACAAAGACGGGTTGATGGATTTGGTTATGCTGGACCACGAAGGTTATCTGGCTTATTTTGAGCGTTTCAGTCAGGATGGTATATTGAAGTTAAAACCGGGAAACCGCATTTTTTATGGTGTGAATGGTTCGGTTTTCACCAATAGAAATGAAATTAAAAATGAGCAATATGGCCCACTACAACTAAATGAAGGAGAAGCTGGCAGCAGCGGAAGACGGAAATGGTGTTTTACAGACTGGGATGAAGACGGTGATCAGGATCTGCTGGTTAATGGGAAAAATATTGTGCTTTTTGAAAATATGGGTACAAAAGAGGGGCAAGTACAACTGGCATTCCGGGGTGATATTTCTCAGCAAGTGCTTGCAGGGCACACCACCTCTCCTACTGTAATTCAATTGAATAAAAAGGCCAAACCTCAATTACTTGTGGGTGCAGAAGATGGCTTTTTGTATTTATTTGAACGGTGAAGTCGGATCACTTTACTTCCTATTCACTATTCTAGCAGTAACCCCTGAAAAAATAAAATTTCAATGATTATTAGGAAAATCTGCCACAGCACCGGTTTGAATTTCAAGAACGGTGGAATTAGGAAAGGCATCGATTGATAAAATATTGGCCTTGGCCTTGTATGCGGGGAACACTTTACTTGTGAGAAAGCTCTGGCTAAAAACCGCATTGTCGCAATAATCCGGTTGACGGTTGCGACTCCAGTTTTTATGGTCACTCCAATTGTTATTGCCTTGTGCATTCGTAAAGTCCATATTTAGCTTCGGGTAAGGGCAAGTGTAATTGAGCTTATGCGGCACCGAAACAGTTTGAGGGCAGGTTAGGAAATTGGCCGAAAAATAGATTTCAGAAGCGGCATTGGCTGTGGTATTTGGCGTAAAATAACCAGTCGCATTATAGGTGCCTGCCAGATTGCTCAATGCCTGATTGCTGTACCAATTAGCACCCAAAGAAATAGGACTGCTGCCTACAAGCATATTGGCAGTTTCCCGAATGCCATTGTTCAGATTTCCTAAAAACGGAAACATAAAAATGCCTTCATTGGTAATTTCTTTCAATGCCGAAGCGGGTTTGAAAAAACTTTCATTTTTAAGACTGCTATTACGGTCGATAAGCAAACCGTAGTTGATAAATTTACCCGTGTTTGTAATATCACTAAGTCCAGTATAGCTTAGTTCGGTAAATCCGTAATTTTTGAATTCGGTCATTACCAGTTTAGCCCCTGCCTTTATTGTTCCACATGTTTTGTTGAGAACAGAATCAGCAGTGAGTGTGTATAAGGAAAGGGAATCGGTATCCGCCAAGTCCAGCTTTCCGTAGTTGCTGATATAACCTCCCCCGCTATTGAGCAACAAACCTAAATTGATATCTTCAAAAAGAATTTCACCCTGATTCTTTAATCCAAAAACCATATTCAAGGCATAATTGGTGACACTGTGTCCATTCTTAAATCTTATTTTGCCATTTGTACCGTTAATAAAATCAGCCTGAAGGTAAAGTGCCGATTTGGGGAAGTCCCTAAAAAAAAGAGTCCCGTTATTGGTAATTGGCTTACTTGTAACCCACTGCGTATGTACCGAAGAAGTATTGCCGATCGTTTCTACATAGCCATTTGCATTGTTATAGAAATCTCCGGCATCATAAAAGAACACGTAGTCATTGGTACAGCCATATAAAATCAGGCTATCGCTGTTGTTCAGTATTCCACTACTCATGTATAATGGCATGTTGAGATTTCTCTTTATTGTCGTTTTTCCCAGATTATTAAATGTGGCGTTTGAAACAATATTGAGGCCATTTCCGTAAATAAAACCACACGAATCTATTTCTATTTTACCACCTGTTTTATTTTCCAGTAAAGAATTATTGATATTGATTCCGTTACCTTTATTCATAAATAAATTCAGCTTTCCGTAATTATTAAAACCGGAAGTGTTGGATATCATATTAAGCCCGATTCCTGTCTGATTTTTTATACTTATTTCACCAAAATTGTCAATTTTACTTGAAGTTAAAATACCCGAAGCACCACTGTCAATCTTAAATACAGCTGCATTCAGGTTATGAAAATAACCACTGTTGTTTAAGCCATATTGAAAACATTTTTTGAGTTCGATATCTTTGGTATTCTGAAAAAAAGCCGAATTGATTATTCCATACATTTTATCATCACCGTTTACAATTATGTTTCCATTGTTGATTATTGTATCGGAATTAGTCATGGCCGCATAATTTGATGTACTTACGCATTTAAATGCCAGGGAAAGGTTGCCATTATTTTGTAAAAAATCTTCGTTTTTTAGTATTCCAAAGTTTTGGAAATAATTGTTAGTGACAGCAACATTCGCATCAGGAAGAATTATGAGATCCCCAGAAACATTATGTATGGCTTCTCTTACCGTGCTATCAATAAGTACTTCGCCATCCAGATTCATCAAACTATTTTCATTACGTAAAGCGTTGTTCGATGTTTTCCGGATGGTTAAATCTCCCAGATTCTCGAAAACCGAGTTGCTTTTGTTCCAAACACCATGATCTATCGGATCGGAAACATTAAAAACGGCTATGCCCGTAATATTAAAAACAGCATCTGTATTATTTCTGAATTTACCGTTTTCATTGATGAAACCTTCCACGCCAAACCAGTCTACATTTAATTCTCCATTATTAATAAGGCTGTCGCTCGTATTATAGTTGTGTAAAGCCCAGCCAAAGGTTTTGCTAATGTCTATTTTTCCGTTGTTCAGCAAGCGACCGGTATTTTTAAGTGCAATTGGATAATCATAAGTCAAATTAATTCGAGTGGAGTCGATGGAAAGAAAACCCAATGAGGAATTGATAAAAGTTCCTGAATTGAGAAAACAAACCCCATCCACTCGGATATTATTTAAGAGAATGGTGTCATTATTTATCCAATATCCACTATTCGAAAACCAGGTTCCTGTCTCGTAGCCAATATTAGCCTGTAGCATATCGTTGTTTACCAGGGTATCGGAGTTACTAATTCCACTTGAATTCAGGAAGTTTATTTCACCCGTATTCTTAAAATATTTAATATTGTTAATGCTTTTAGAACCTATAGAATCTATTTGCATTTTACCTATATTATAAAAACGTCCCGAATTATAAATCGCATCGTCCGGATTACCTGTGTTATTGTGATTCATTTGGAAAAGGGCATTTTCGCGGTTATAAAAAACACCCGAGTTCTTCACGCCGTTTTTTTGGAAATATCGAAATCGAAGCGAATCAATATTGTTAAAATACCCTTCATTGATGATTGTGATGCTATCTCTGCTGTCGTAAATGTAGATGTCGTTTTGATTTACAAGCGTATCATAATTGTAAATCGCCCCTCGGATATCATCAAAATATATTTTTCCTTTATTGGTAAAGCGATTGTGATTGACAATAGATGGTCCGTCCATATTGGTGAAGGTGATGATCGCATTTTTCGCATTTTGAAATCCAGAAAGTGCGTCGAGCTCTATACCACGTTTTGCGGTATAGCTGAAATTTAAACTATCAATGGTATTGATACTATCACCATTTACGAAAGCTGAATGAATCATAAGCAAAGCATGTGTATCGAAAAAACCTTGAATATTCACCACGCCCTTGTTTACAAATGCGGTATTTTCGAGATATAATGTAGTGTCGATATATTGGGAAGCCTGAGGAAAACCTAGCGTAAGTTTCCCTCCCTGATTTACGGTAAAAATCACATTTCCCATTTTTAAAGAATTTCCCGTAGCTTGCCCGCTCACATTGATAATGGCATTATTGGCAAATACTTTTTGAGTAATAGTGGGCAATACATTCCCTACCCAATTAAGTGGGTTTGTCCATTCATTATCACCGCCGCCGCCATCCCAACTGATGCTGGCCTGGGCCTTTAAAACTCCGGGTAATAGAATGAAAAGAATAAAAGTGATCAGTCCCGTCTTTCTCATTTTCCGGTATATTCAATTTCGACACCCCTAAGCCCTAAATTGGCCGATTCCCAATCTCCGCAGGTCTGATTTTGCCCTTGGGTGTCTTGTGAAGTAACAATGACATAATAGAAATAATCTTTATTGTTTACCAAAGCCAGCGGATCACCCGAAGCCAAAGTTTGCAGGCTGCATTTTATCGGGCAGGCCGGTGATTGACCTGTGCCTGAACTTACCACTTTTACTATTAAATCCGGAGGACAGCCATCATCAGCCACCCGCATCAAATTAAAAGTAAGGCCACAATTCGAATAATTAGGCGAACTGTTGCTCACATCTATATAACAGGCTTCAAAATACTGTATTACCGAATTTTCAGGTAAATCTACTGGTGCCATCATACTGCTGGATATTCCCGATCCTTTCATAGTAACAAACGAGGTACCAGGTGCTTCGGGTTTTTCGTAATGAAAATCGCCGGCAGGCAAACTAACAGTTGGCTGAAAACCACTACAGTGCAATTGCCAATGACTTACCACCAGTGTGTTTTTCATTTCTCCATTTTTCATAGTAACAGTACGATCGTAACTGTCTTTGATCATGCTTGCCGGGTCGATACTCGCTGGACCGGGTTGAGCAAATGAAACAAATCCAATACTAGCAATTACTAAAATCAGAAGTAAATTTCTCATGGCTGTTTTAATTAAATTTTTATGAATTTAAATATTAGCATTGACACAAGCAAGGGTTTTTTATATTACGGTAATATTCTGTTTTACAAGCCATTACCTTATTATTTTTAAATAAATTCGCCAAATTCATATTGTCTTCAAAATAGTGAATACTGCATTACTTCTTCTTCTCGAAACCGATACCCGGGCACCATCTTTTAGTTTTAAAGTAAATTTTAATTCGTTCGGTTTTCCCTTAATGAAATTGGTATTTATCAGGCATGATCTGTTAACACGTAAAAAAGGAAATCCTAATTGCTTTTCGTACTTTTTCAATGTTCTGGCAAAAATATATTGCTTGCCGTTTTCGCAGGTTAGCATGGAATAATTCTCCTTCGCGTCTATACGCATTACCTGATCAAATCCGAAATTGATGACTGCATAAGGCTGTAATTCTTTGATAGTTTTCATAATGTTTATGGCATTTTGTTCTCTACAAAGTTGCCAAACAAATCAAAGCCAAAACATAGGGTAAAACAGGATAATAGGCTATTTAAAAACACCCTCCTTGTTGAGTTTGAAATACATTACCGCTATCTACCCGAAAACCCGGATTTAGTTCTATCACCGGAGCCTGATAGATCACATTCGAGTTATTCTGAATTTTATTGCTAGCCTGAATATGTCCATCCGTCTGATTTGAAGCAATTATCAATTTATCACCAGAATAATCATTTACAGTGCTTTGTAAAAATTCCGTATGGTCGCATTTATCCAGTTTTACTACATAACCATCCGCTGAAAGAGCATATTGAACAGATGAGATATCACTACCAAAATTAAAATTCACTTGCCCTGTAAAATAACCGGTGAATATAAGCTCTTTGTTGCTGGCAGAAAGGTTAACTATTTCAAAACCGGGGCTGTTTTCATCCTGAATATAAGCATCTACCGGAACGCCATTGGTGTTATACTTCGCAAAAAAGCCCATATAAGGATTAACTAAATTTTTGGTGACTACTAGTTGCTGGCTTGGGTTATACATTTGAAGGTTTACGTTGGAGCTTCCTGTAATATACAGTTCATCCCCTGTCAATGCCATACCATTTAAGCTCAAATAATTCTGACTACTGATTTTATTGGCCCATAAGATGTTGCCATTCAGATCATAGCCACTTAAGAATATACCGGTTCCATAAGAATTATTAACAATTTCATGGCTACCGGTGGCAAGCGGATTATTAAAATTTATAGTTCCATCAAAGGTACCATTGAGGAATATTCCATTTTCATTCATTTTTAAACCTTCTGACTCGCAATAATCATTTTCATCGAAACCCCCGATTTGCCGGATAAAACTCAGATTGCCGGAGGTATTATAACAAGCGAGAAATACATTTTCAGCATCTGTACTTATCTTTAGCTTGTTGCTGCTAAAAGACGAAGGCGTGTTAAAATTTGTACTATCGTTAAAGGAACCGGAAGTGCAAACCAAACCGTTGTAAATGGAGATTCCTCCATAAAAATCGGAAGATGGCCCTCCGTTACGTTTAAACCACTGAAGTGCCCCGTTACTTGAATATTTCGCCAGATAATTATCTCTCTGACCTATTGAGGTAAGTTCATTACTTCCGGTAGCTGCAGGAGTATTAAAATTAATGGTGCCTGAAAAAGAACAGTTAACATAAACTCCTGTTTCATCAGCAACAATATTACCCGGAACAAGTTCGGTATCGCCTCCAATTCTCATGGACCATAAATAATCTCCATTTTGATTAAAAGCCACGATATATTGTTCATTTTTCGTGGTTATCTGGGGTAATAGCTCATTACTTCCGGCTTGAAAAGGGGTATTAAAGTTTAATGTATCATTAAAATAACCGGTAATGTAAATATTATTACCAGCTATTGACATTTCATTAAAGAGTTCGAAAGATTTCCCTCCAAAACGTCGAGCCCATAATACTTTCCCATAGGGATTATATTTTATCAGATAACAATCGGAAGATCCCATAGACTCCATTTTCTGATCGCTGTATTCCAGAATACCATTGAATTGACCTGAAGCATAAATATTCCCTGCATTGTCTTTCACAATACCTCCGCCATATGTGGTGCCTCCGTTTTTATAGTCGTAGGTATCTGAGCTTTGGTATCGGAGTCGAAAAGATTCATCCGCTAAAAATATATCTTGTGCTCCAACAGACTGGAGTTCATTCGTTCCTGAATAAGAAGGAGTATTAAAATTGATGGTATTCTCAAAAAAACCGGTACAGACAATGCGGTTCCCATCATAAAATACTGCATTTGCGGCTTCATCACCAGTTCCTCCGGCACGAATAGATTCCACAAAATCGCCTGAAAAATTATACGCAGCCAGAAAAATATCCCTTTCCCCATCTGCTATTAATTCATTACTTCCTGCGGCATGGGGTGTATTAAAATCTGCAGTGGTTCTGTAACTACCTGTTACAATTACATACGGCCTTTGAACGGAAATACCATTTCCGGCATCATTTTGTGTACCACCGGCCCGTTTAATCCATTTTAAGCTACCGCTACCGCCATAAGAACTTACAAAAATGTCCCGCTGTCCGCCAGAAACCAGCTCATTGGTACCGTTTGCAGAAGGGTTATTGAAATTGGCAGTACCAATAAAATAGCCTGTGGTATACACATCACCTTGCAAATAATCAATGGCATTAGTGGCATCATTTCCAATACCACCTGATCTTTTTTCCCAAATCAAGGCACCATTTGCTGCATATTTGGCAATAAATGAATCCGTACCACCGGCAGATATCAATTCATTACTTCCTGAGGCCGAAGGTGTATTAAAATTAGAAGTTCCTGTGAAATAACCAGCACAAAATATGAATCCATTGCCCGTAGCAACTGCCTGACCTACATCCTCTCCCGAACCACCTGATCTACGCAACCATTTAAGTATTCCGCTTGAATTGTACTTGGCCAGAAATACATCTTCTACACCTGCAGATACCAATTCATTTGTTCCGAATGAAGAGGGAGTATTAAAATTGGCCGTATTACTGAAACTGCCCGTGACATAAACAAGAGAATCATCGACACTGACACCATAACCAATATCACTCTGTGTTCCACCGGCCCGGCGTATCCAACCCAGGTTGCCATTTTTATTGTATTTCGCCAAAAACATATCATTGCTGCCTGATTCCGAAATTAATTCATTTGAACCTGCTGAAGAAGGGGTGTTAAAATTCGCTGTTCCCTGAAATTTACCCACCAGATAAACCGAGCTACCACTTAAAGCTATGCCATAAGCTGCATCATCATTGCTACCACCCGCTCTTTTGGCCCATAAACAGGTACCATCAGGTGCATACTTGGCTAAAAAAGCATCACTACCATTTGCAGAAGTGAGAATGATGGCATTTCCCATTGCCATTGTACCATTAAAATAACCCGCCACATATTTATTGCCTAGCGAATCTATGACCACCGCAGTACCTTGTTCATCGGCCAAAACATTACTCCCTATTCCTTTTTCGCTGGTAAATTCAAGTTGATTCTTATAAACAGCAGTAAATGAATTATTTATACCTTCGGTACTAAGTTCATTTGTTCCAAAAGCACTAGGTGTATTAAAATTAATGGTAGAACTAAATCGACCAATTACATGGAGATTTTGGTTTAAAATATCCACGTCTTCTATTCTATCAAAACTTGTTCCGCCAAAACGTGTTAAATCTTCAAAGCGTCCATCCAGATTAAATTTAGCCAGTATACCATCAAATGATCCAGCTGAGGCAAATTCTTCCGTAATGTAACTCCCATTATTAAAATTATAAGGCCCATTCAACATGTTGCCATATAAATACAAAGTAGAGCCTTTAATAGCTAAACCTGTGGCAATATCACCTTCGGGGCCCCCACCTCTCACAGCCCAAATAAAATCACCATTAGTGTCAAATTTGGTGAGAAATAAATCTGTTGCACCTGCACTGATAATATGAACATTGGCAGGGGCAAATGGCGTATTACAATTTGCAGAACCTGAGAAATAACCTGCCATATATACGGCATCATTTTGTACCACAATCCCAATTCCGATGTCATCCCCAGTACCACCCACGCGTCGTGCCCAATTAAAATTACCATCCGTGTCAAAGCTTGCCAGAAAGGCATCATCTGATCCTCCGCTTACAAGAGTATTGCTTAGATCTGAACTTGGGGTATTAAAATTAGAAAGACCTTGAAAAAAGCCTGTCAGGTAAATAACATTTTGAGATACATCTATTCCGGAAACGATATCCAGATTAGTGCTGCCAAAACGTCTTGCCCATATAAAATTGCCATTCAGATCATACTTCGCCAGATAATTGTCAGTCATTGTTCCATTTTCACTAAGCTCATTAGACCCCGTATCAGCCGGATTATTAAAATTTATTGTTCCACTAAAATGGCCGGCTACGTAGAGAAAACTTTCTGAAAATTTAAGCTTTTGACCATAGTCAGGCTCAGGTCCCCCGCTTCTCTTTGCCCATTTAAAAGTCCCGGATGTGTCAAATACGGCAACAAAAGCATCGTAACTTCCAGCAGAATAAATGGTATTTCCCGAGATTTGAAAAGGAGTGTCAAAATTTATAAAACCCAGAAATTGCCCTGTTATCGCAATCAAATCATCCTGAACTGTAAAATCCAATGCAACTTGGTAGTATCCTTCTCCACCCATTCTTTTATACCAAAGTAATTTGCCTGACGGATTAAATTTCATTAAAATAATATCTGAACCCGTATGGGAATCAATAAATTGATTATCGATATACGTGGAACCGCTTTGTGCTATTCGGTAAATATTACCATCTATATCTGTTTCGACTTTTGTAAATTGCTCATTTCCATCAGGAGAGCCAAAAGAATCACTCCATTGAGGATAAAATTGGGAATATCCAAAATTAATTGACAGAAAAAAGACGATAAACGAGTAAATAGTTTTCATTGGATTTAAATTTTAAACCCAAAGTTCGTTACTTAATGAAAATGAAAACATAGGGTAAAACAGGATAAAAAGCTTTGGAAAATTTGAATGAACTTTTGTAAAAAGAAAAGGAAGCACGTATATTTCAAACTTAGGATCTAAAATGCTTTACGATTACGATGAAAGCCCTAAAAATCTGGATAATAGACGATCATGACTTGTTGCTACGCGGCCTGGCCGAAGTACTTAAAAAAAGTCTGGATATTGTGCCGGTAAGATTGATAAATACAGGACCTGATCTCTTAAATTCCCTGGCTTCCGAACTTGCTCCCGATATGCTTTTGCTCGATGTAAATCTGGGTGATACCGACCCGGAGGAATTACTTCAAAATATCCGCAAAATAACACCTGAATTACCTATACTTTATCTCACTATTCTCCGGGGTTTGCGGCTTTTTCACCGTTTAGAAAAACACGGTATTCAAGGATATGTGCTGAAAGACATTGCCTATGCCGAACTGATAGATGCTATAAAGATAGTGGCAAAAGGTGGCACCTATATATCTCAAAACCTGGGACTTGACTTTAATCAGGACAAAGCGATACATGATATGGCATTTTTAAGTCAGCCGGAGAATAATTTGCTTAGCCCACGGGAAAAAGAAATTCTTAAACTTATTTGTCAGGAATACAGCAATTCACAGATTGCCGACAAGCTTTTTATTTCGGTAAAAACGGTAGATACGCACCGGCAAAATATACTCATAAAACTAGGTGTAAATAATACAGTTGGACTGGTAAAATATGCCATTCAAAATCATTTGGTTTAATAAACTGCTAATTAATCCATGAGAATTTTTCTAATTTTATTCTTCATCTTTACTTTTTCAGTTTGTAACTCCCAAACCAAGGAATCGGTTACTGCTAAAATAGATCGAGCCATGCAGTTTTACGAATCAAAAAAAGATTCCATAAAAATTCTTGCTGAGCAGATAAAAGCAGAATCTGCCATATTGAACCTAAGCGAAGAAGGAAATTATTACAATCGCTTTATGGGATTTTATTACGAATACGATTCTAAGCCAAATAAAGCCATAAAATCGTATCTGGAATTCTTACATAATGCTGAAAAAAATAAGTCTATTTCGCAGAAATACCAGGCCATTGGTGACCTGATGAACCTATACTTTAATCAGAATCAGATTTCGAAATGCAAGGCATTGCTCCAAAAGGCCATAGCAGAAAGTGCTGCAGACAAAGCCAAATCCCAGCAGGTTTCTACTTTTTACAATAACCTGGGCATGATTTACGGAAAAGAAAACAAACCGGATTCTGCACTGCTCAATTATACCGAATCACTAAAACTTAAAACCAGTGCTCAAGACAGCAACGGCATGGCCGATTTAAGAATAAACATGGCCAATTTGTATGCTCAAACCGGTAATTTTCAAAAAGCTCTGGAGCTAAACAACGAGAATTTAGCCTACCACCAGAAAAACAACAAAACCGAAGACCTCTGGTTTGATTATAATAACCTGGCTCAGGTTTTAATGAAACAAAACAAATACCAGGAAGCAAAAGATTGGATGCTAAAAGCTTTGCAGATTTCATTGGATATAAAATCGGAACAAAAAGAGCTCGACTCTTACGAATACCTGGCAAACATTGAAAAAGGCTTACAAAACTGGAAAGAATCTACCTACTACTTTGACAAGGCTAAAGACCTGAAAGACAAATTAATTAATGCCCAAAACAATGAAAAAATTGCCGAATTACAGGAGCAATACGAGTCAGAAAAAAAAGAAAGAATTAATCTGGAACTGGGACAAAAGCTGGAAGAAGAATCATTTAAAAAACAACTTTTTGAATTAGGTGCTTTAGCTCTTTTACTACTATCCGGCATCATCTTTTATGCCTGGACCAAAAACAAACGTAAAAACAAACTGATTTCGGAGCAAAATGATCGCTTACTTGATCTTAACCAGGAAAAAAATCAGATCATGAGTATGGTTTCGCATGATCTTAAAACACCTTTTTTAAGTATCAGGGCCTGGGGCAATTTGCTGGATAAAAGTGAGGCTGGTGAAAGTATAAAACAAAGTGCCGAGCATGGCCTAAAGCTGATTGCCCGGATGCTGGATACTGAAAAAGCGAGTCTTGGAGCAACATCCCTTGAATTTACTTCCTTTATTTTACAAGACTTATTAAACGAAGTGGTTGATGAATTTAAGGATCAATTGAAAAATAAAAATATAAACTTGCTCAAAAACTTCCCAAAAGAAAACCTGGAATTAAACAGTGATCGGGATATGCTGCAAAGAGCAATAGAAAACTTACTATCCAACGCGATAAAATTTTCTTATCAAGGTGGTAAAATTGAACTGGACACCGGATTTTCTGATTCCAATTATGTATTTATTCAGGTAAGTGATGAGGGTGTCGGGATACCCGATTCAGAACAGTATAAGCTTTTTACAAATTTTGCCAATATTGAGAATAAAATAACCACAAATGAGCAAAGCAATGGGCTCGGATTAAGCATCGTAAAACGAATAGCTAATGAACTGGGTGGTGAAGTGAAATTTGTTAAAAATATCAAAGATAAAACTGTATTTATTCTAAAAATACCTGCTTAATCGGGCGGTTTAGATTTCGGCAAATTATCCATTTCATTCTGATTATCCGGAGTTAAAAAGTGAATTTCTATTTCCAAAGTTTTATCCCTATTTTGCACCTAAATCAACAAAACTAAAATGGCTTTAACTGAATACTGGAATGGCTCGGAACAATACATTTGCGATAGCGATCTGGCACAGGCATTCCACATGGCTCGCGTGCTGGGTATGCCGCTACTTATTGAAGGTGAACCAGGTACCGGTAAAACAGAGCTTCCTATACAATATGCTCTATCGTGCAACCTGCCGCTTTTCGTTTATCCCACCGGATCTAAAAGCAATGTGGAGCAATTTGTGGCCCGATTCGACCACGTAAAATACCTCCGCGATTCTCAGATTGAAATCCTGAATGCCCAAAGAGAGGAAAAAGGATTAGATAAAAAGCTATCCACCGATGCCCGTAATAGCGAAAACCTGGCTGATTATGTGGTTCGTGGACCTGCCGCCAAAGCTTATGCAAGTCCCAATTCTGTTTTGTTGATCGATGAAATTGACAAGGCTCCACGCGAATTCCCAAATGACCTGCTCTATGCCTTGAGCCATCGGAAATTCATCATGCCGGAGAGCGGAGAAGTTATCGAAATTTCAGAGGAAAATATGCCAGCAATAGTAATTACCTCTAACCGGGAACAGGAATTACCTACTGCTTTTAAAGGTCGCTGTATTTACCATTACATCAGTTTTCCAGATGCTATTATGATGCGGAATATCGTTTTGAAACATCACCCAAAAATCCACGACCGGGTGGTGGAAGTAGCTCTGGATATTTTTTATCAGCTTCGCGGACTTGGCCTCGAACGCTCACCAACTACCCGTGAGCTGCTGAACTGGCTCAAATATGTTCAGAAATTTTCAAGTGACGACGCGATTGAAAAAATCAAAAAACTTGACGGACTTGGTGCCTTGATAAAAACCCAGGCCGATATGGATAAAATAAAGAAATCATTGGCTCGGGAAATAAGTGGCTCTTCTCCCAGTTACTACAACTAATAAGTTTGAAACTTTTCTAAGCCTTAAAACCTAATCCCTAAAATAGTTACTTCAACTGAAATGTTTGAAACTTTACCCGATCACCTTCGCAAATACGGTATCAAAGCCGATGTACGCACATTGCTTTTGTTTCAAAAAGCCATGGCAAAGGGATTGGTAAAAACTTTGGGCGATGTTTACAATGTATTGAAAGCAATTGTGGTAAAAGAACACACGCTGTTAGGGCCATTTACTAAAGCATTCTACAACTACTTCCTGCAAATAGAAATACGGGATGGCGAAAAGCTAAACGATGCGATCAGCCGCTCTGATACTTTTAAAAACTGGAAAAAGGATTATTTTGATACTAAAAATGAGGAGATAACTCCGGATGAGGATGAATTAATAACTAAATTTTTAGATGAAATTCACCTGACCAGCTACGACATAAAAGAGATATTGAATGGTAAAGAAATCTGGGAAAAAGACAATCCATATGAAAAAGATAAAGAAAGTGATACGGATAACTCCCTAGAAGAAAGAAAGCTCGAAAAAATGGCAGATTATTCGGGATTAAGTCTGGAAGAACTGCTGGAACGAATGCGGCAAATTCAGGAAGAACAAAAAACCAAACATTCCGGCGGAAGCCATTGGATTGGTACCGGAGGTATTTCACCCTATGGTCATGGTGGGGCTGCCAAAGGCGGTATTCGGGCGGCTGGTACAGGCGGTGGTAAAATGGCCAGAGCCGTTTTGGGTGATAAGAATTATTACCCCGTTGATATGGATCGCCTGG
>JAHEBN010000031.1:31449-32519 GCA_024645245.1 Jiulongibacter sp.
AATAACATTGATGCAGCACTGGCTTCGCTAAAAGGCATTATTGAGGAGTCGGCACACGATGAAATAGACATAGAAAACACCATCAAACTGGGTATAAAAAGAGGCGGTTTGTTTATTCCCGAAATCAAGAAAATTACAGAGCAAAAGCTTCGTGTTATTCTACTTATTGATAACGGGGGTTATTCCATGTTATCTTATGTGAAAGTGGTACGTGAACTATTCAAAAAAATGAGGACGCGGTTTGCCCACGATCTGGAGACATATTACTTTCACAATACTATTTACGGCGAAGTTTGGTCTGATGCCAACCGTACTCAATCGCTTAAAATTAAAACCTTACTTGCCAAAGACCCCGAATACCGCATTTTTATCCTAGGCGATGCCACCATGGGTGCTTACGAAATCAATCACCAAAGCCTCGAAACCTATGAAAAACTCAAAGCCAAATTCAAAAAAATAGCCTGGATAAATCCTGAACCCGTAAAATACTGGCCACATACCATTTCGCTTCAGATTATTAAAGAAATAATCGACATGTACCCCATGACACCCAGAGGAATTGAAAGAGCCGTGGCTGATATGAACCGGAAGGTTTTGCTTAGTTCGTAAACTATAATTTTATCTGTCTTCGTAAATTATCTTTAAAAATGGCATGTACCACTAAATAAACGGACAAAAATCAGGGTAATAAGTTTTTGTTTTGGTAAAAACCATTTGATCAAAAAAGGGTTTTTTATTTTAAACATTTGAAAAATATTAATTTAGCAAATAAACCAATTCCTGCACGAATATGCCCATAAAGTACACAAAATCAATTATTTACTTACTGATCAGCATGTATTTAGCTGGAATTATTGGTTTAAATATTCCCGCTTCACAAAGCCTTTTTCAGTCGTTGACTCCCTTCAATTTAATTACCAGTTGTATTATTATTATTTTATTTCAACTAGAAAAAAATAAGAGTTTCCTGGTATTTATTTTTATCTGCTTTTTATTCGGCTTTTTCATTGAAGTTATCGGGGTAAATACCGGAAAAATATTCGGGGTTTATACTTATCATGAGGTATTAG
>JAHEBN010000178.1 GCA_024645245.1 Jiulongibacter sp.
AATGAAACCAATTCGATGAGTGCCGTAAACTCGGTTATTTCAAATGTGGGTAAAAATGCGGGTGATCCGTTTTTTCCGGATAGGTCTGCAACTCCGCATAAATCGAAGGTGACTGTCGCTTTTGTTAGTAAACAAGATAGAGGTACTGTTAATTCTCAGGAGGTTTTAGGTAAGATCAGGGATGCTTTGCAAGGTATTCCAGGTACCGAAATTTCGGTTGAAAGAGAAAATAACGGACCCCCGACCGGTAAAGCGATTACCCTGGAAGTTACCGGTGAAGATTTTGCACAGTTGAGGGTAATTGAAAAACAAGTTTTGGATTTGATTCAAAAGTCTGGTATTAAAGGAATTGATGAATTGAAATCTGATCTGGTAACCAATAAGCCAGAGATTCTGGTAAATATTGATAGAGAGAAAGCTTCTCGTGAAGGAATAAGTAGTGCCACTATTGGTATGGCACTCAGAACTGCACTTTTTGGTACGGAGGTTTCGAAATTTCGCGATAATGAAGATGAATACCCTATTCAGTTAAGACTTAGACCGGAAGATCGCTCTCAAATTGATGATTTGTTGAGTATGAATATTACTTTCCGGGATATGAATATGGGTGGTGTATTGCGAAGCGTGCCATTAGCAACTGTTGCGGATATTTCATACTCATCTACTTTCAGCCAGATTAACCGTAAAAATGACCAGAGAACCATCACAATTAGTTCTGATGTAACGGCGGATTACAAGGAAAAAGCTACGGAAATTAACCAAAATATTTTGGCCGTGGTATCTAAGATTAAGTTACCCAGCGGCTATACTATAAGACAAGGTGGAGAGCAGGAAGAGCAAATGGCCGCCATGGGATTCCTCAGTTCTGCATTCCTTATAGCTATTGCTATGATCTACCTTATTTTAGCAGCCCAGTTCAATTCAATTGTAAAGCCATTTATTATTTTCTTTACTATCGTATTGAGTTTGATAGGTGTGTTACTGGGTTTCCTCTTAACTGGCAAAACATTCTCCGTGATTATGTCGGGTGTTGGAATTATCGCCTTGGCGGGTATTGTGGTGAAAAATGGTATTTTATTAATTGAATTTATTGATGAAATGCGAAAACGAGGCCTCAATCTTCGTGATGCGATTGTTGAGGGGGGAAGTACACGTTTAACTCCTGTTTTGCTTACGGCATCTTCTACAGTATTAGGTATGGTGCCTTTGGCATTAGGTATGGCCTTTGATTTCGGAGCTTTATTCGTTGATTTAAAATGGGTTGTTCATTTTGGCGGTGATTCTGCGGTTTTCTGGAATATCCTGGCCTGGACCATTATTTATGGTTTGATATTTTCAACTGTACTTACCCTGGTGATTGTACCTTGTATGTACTATATCTCGGAACGGATTCAGGAGAAAATTCTGGGTAGAAAAGAAAGTAAATTACAAATGGCCGAAGAGTTGGCTGTTTAAGAATATTCGATTTAAGGTAATATATTTGAGCCTGGTTTGTAACCGGGCTCTTTTATTTTGAAATACTTCGATTTTCATACGCACCAACATTACCGGGATACCACAGGGGTAACAGCAAATAGGAATTTCAGCATTCCTGCCGACGAAAATATTTGGGTTGATTTGGAAAACCTGGATTTCACTCTATATGGCTCTGCCGGTATTCATCCCTGGTATATAAATGAAAATAATACTTCGGGTCAATTGGTCGAACTTGAAAAGGTTTTATCGTACAATAAACATTTGATTTTGGGAGAATGTGGATTAGACAAGCTAAAAGGTGCGAAAATTGAACTTCAAACGGACATATTAAAAACTCAGTTAAACCTTGCAAGTAAATTAGGCCGCCCTGCTATTTTACATATTGTTAAGGGATTTAATGAATTAATTTCTATAAAGGAGGAAGTAAAGCTGGATATAAAAATGGCAATACATGGATTTGTGGGCTCGCCGGTATTGGCTGAACAATTAGTAAATCATGGCTTTTATTTATCATTTGGCTCGGCCATATTTAAATCACCAAAAACTTTGAAATCTTTAGCTTCAATTCCCGGAAACAAATTTTTCCTTGAAACCGATGATCAGGAAAAGTTTTCCATTGAAAAAATCTATTATAAGGCTGCTGATATACGAAACGAAAACATTGAATCTTTAATAAATCAAATAGAAAATAATTTCCGAACATTTAATGAATGATTTAGCCTGGCTTTCTCGTACCCAACTTTTAATTGGAAAAGATGGAATTGAAAAACTGCAAAATGCTCATGTTTTGGTTGTAGGTCTGGGTGGCGTTGGCTCCTTTGCCGCCGAATTTATCTGTCGGGCAGGTGTGGGAGAAATGACCATTGTGGATGGAGATGTAGTAGACCCTACAAACCGAAACCGGCAATTACCAGCATTGGCAACCAATCACGGAGTTTCAAAAGCCGATATCATGGAAGAAAGGCTTTTAGCTATTAATCCCGAACTTAAATTACATGTTATCAAAGAGTTTTTGTCTCCGGATCGATGCAAAGAAATTCTGGAAACGGGATACAGTTATGTAATGGACTGTATAGATAGCCTTTCTCCCAAATTACTGTTACTTACTACAGCATATCAGAAAGGGGTTGAAGTGGTTAGTTCTATGGGTGCCGGAGGTAAAATGGATCCAACTCAAATAAAAGTGGCCGATTTATTTCAGACTCATGTGTGTAAATTGGCCAAATATGTACGAAAAAGAATTCAACGGCTGGGCGTAAAACCAGGGAAAATTTTGGCTGTTTTTTCACTTGAAGACATGGATAAGGATTCTTTACTCCTAACCGATGGTTCTAACTTTAAGAAATCTGCCTATGGCACAATTTCTTATCTTCCGGCAGTATTTGGCGGCGTTATGGCCAGCGTTGTAATTCGCAAAATAATAGGTTTGGAAATAGAACTGGCAAAAAAACCGCTAGAAGTAAGAAAAAGAGAGAAATTAAGACTGATTAAAGCTAGAAAGGAGAATTAAATCTAGATTTCGACCTGAATTTACTAAATCCCGGTAAAATTAAAAGGCGATATTCCCTTTAACTCGTATTTCACTTTATCCGAAACATCCAGGGTTTCAATAAAGGCTTTAATAGACTTTTCGGTGATTTTTTCGTTTTTACGGGTTAAAGACTTTAAAGCTTCATATGGTTTCGGGAATCCTTCCCTACGCAAAATAGTTTGAATAGCTTCGGCCACCACAGCCCAGTTTTCTTCTAAATCTCTATCAATGGCTGCCTGATTAAGCTGTAATTTGCTAATTCCTTTTTCCAAAGATTTTAAGGCGATCATAACGTGTGCCAGAGGAACACCCAGATTTCTCAGTACGGTAGAGTCTGTGAGGTCACGCTGAAGTCGAGAAATGGGTAATTTGGCAGAAAAATGTTCTAGGAGTGCGTTGGCAACACCCAGATTCCCTTCGGCATTTTCAAAATCAATCGGATTTACTTTATGCGGCATGGCCGATGAGCCAATTTCTCCTTCTTTTATTTTTTGCTTGAAATATTCCATCATCACGTAAGTCCACACATCGCGACTGAAATCTATCAAAATGGTATTTATTCGTTTTAAGGCATCGCAATAAGCGGCCATGTTATCGTAGTGCTCTATTTGTGTGGTTTTCTGGCTGCGGTGTAAGCCGAGCGTATTGTTGACAAAATTATTTCCAAAATCTACCCAGTCGATCTCCGGAAATGCCACATGATGAGCATTGAAATTTCCTGTTGCTCCTCCAAATTTGGCAGAAAAAGGTACAGCTTTCAACTGATCCAATTGAACTTCCAGCCTTTCCACAAATACAGCCATTTCCTTTCCCAATCGTGTAGGAGAAGCTGGCTGACCGTGGGTTTTAGCCAACATAGCAATATCTTTCCATTCATTGGCCAGATTTGCCAATGAGCTTATTAGCTTTTCTGTCTCGGGAAAAATGATTTGCTCACTTGCTTCTTTCAATGAAAGTGGGATGGAGGTATTATTTATGTCTTGAGAGGTAAGACCAAAATGAATAAACTCCGAATACTCCTCAATATTTAGTTTTTCAAACGCAGCTTTTATGAAATATTCCACCGCTTTTACATCGTGGTTGGTGGTTTTTTCAATCTCTTTTATTTCCAAAGCATTCTCTTCTGTAAACTGGCGATAAATTTCCCGAAGTTTAGGATAAAGGTCTTTGTCGAATGACTTTAGTTGGGGTAAAGGCAATTCGCATAAGGCTATAAAATACTCGATTTCAATTCTTACCCGGTAGTTTATCAAACCGAATTCAGAGAAAAATGGGGCAAGATTATCAGTATGCCTGCGATACCGACCATCGACAGGTGAAATTGAATTTAAGGAATTAAAAGGCATGCTTGGTTTATTAAGTTCCAAAATTACTAAATTGCCTCCGTTTTTCAACCCTTATAACCTTTTAAAACCTAATGGAATCAACAACATTCTGGGGGGAATTTATTGGAACAATGATTCTCATCCTATTTGGTGGAGGTGTAAATGCCAACACATCACTTAAACAGACTTATGGAAACAATTCAGGCTGGATAGTGACAGCTACAGGCTGGGCTTTTGCCGTAATGATTGGTATTTTTGTTTCCCAAAAATTCGGCAGCGAGGCCGCTCACCTCAATCCGGCAGTTACGATTGGCTTGGCAACTTATTCCGGTGATTTTAGTAATGTATTTACCTATATCGCCGCTCAAATGGGCGGTGCTATCGTAGGTGCCACATTGGTTTGGTTGATGTATTTGCCGCATTGGGCAGCTACCGAAGATGAAGGTACGAAGCTAGGTGTATTTAGCACCGGGCCCGCAATCACAAATACTCCAGCTAACCTGATAAGTGAAATAATAGGCACTTTTGCTTTAATTGTGGGCGTAATGGCCATCTATGGCGATGCTGATTCAGGCTTAAAACCATTTCTTGTGGGTGCCCTTGTTTGGGGAATTGGCCTTTCTTTAGGCGGTACCACAGGTTATGCCATAAATCCAGCAAGAGATTTAGGGCCACGTATCGCTCATCAACTATTACCGATTGCCGGCAAAGGAGGGAGTAATTGGGCATATGCCTGGATTCCAATTGCCGGGCCGATTGTAGGCTGTGTTTTGGCGGCTTGGTTGTATCAGCTATTTGGGGTTTGATTTTGTATACAAAATAAAAGTTTTTGGATTGACGAAATTACTTTGGGCTTTTCTGATTTAAAAACAGATGCCTTGGATTTAAACCTCACAGGTTTTTAAAACCTGTGAGGTTTACTAACTATGTTTATTTTTAAAATTAGTCAGTTCTTAAATTTTCCTGATTTTATAAATGTTTCAAAGGTTTATTAGAACTAAATAAGATTGTTTAATGAATAAACAGTGAGAAATATTTAAGACCACAGCGATGGTTTAATTTTCCTTGAGATTGATACAAGGTCAAAAAAATTAATAAGTAAGATATTACCCCAGTTCTTTATCCAGTATTCCCAAAATAGAATTTTTCTAACAAAATTTGTTTTTAATTTCAGGAATTAAATTTTTAAATGTATTTTTGACACTTAATAAAGGAACATAAATTAACAGCACTTATAATGAGTCATTTAAACGTAACATTAGGAGATAAGGAGTACTTCTCTTTTGTAAAAGAACCTATAAAATTTGAAGGTAAAGAGTCGGATAATCCGATGGCTTTCAAGTTTTACGATGAAAATAAAGTAGTTGCAGGAAAAACCCTGCGTGACCACCTTCGTTTTGCTACGGCTTACTGGCATACTTTCTGTGGTACTGGTGGTGATCCGTTTGGTCCTGGCACAAAAGCATTTCCATGGGATGCAAAAGGCAATAACCTGGCAGGTGCCCACGATAAAATGGATGCGGCTTTCGAATTTTTTACCAAGTTAGGTACAGGCTGGTGGTGTTTTCATGATGTGGATATGTCGCCGGAAGGAAGTTCACTGGCCGAGTATGAAAGCAACATGCAAAAAATGGTTGCTTATGCCAAGGCTAAGCAACAAGCCTCGGGCGTAAAACTATTATGGGGTACTGCGAATTTATTTTCCAATCCCCGTTATATGAACGGTGCTTCTACCAACCCTAATTTTGAGGTAGTGGCTCATGCCGGATTACAAGTTAAAAGCTGTATTGATGCAACAATCGAACTAGGTGGCGAAGGTTATACTTTCTGGGGTGGTCGTGAGGGCTATATGTCTTTACTTAACACCAACACCAAGGCAGAGCTCGATCACATGGGTCAATTTTTAAGAATTGCCTCGGAATACGGCCGCAAGCAAGGCTTTAAGGGTACTTATTACATTGAGCCAAAACCAGCTGAGCCATCGAAACATCAATATGATTTCGATTCGCAAACAGTTATTGGATTTTTGAAAGCTCAGGGTTTAGATAAAGATTTCGCGATCAATGCGGAGGTAAACCATGCAACTTTAGCCGGTCATACTTTTGCTCACGAATTACAAATGGCAGCTGATGCCGGTATGTTGGGCTCTATTGATGCCAATCGTGGAGATTATCAGAACGGTTGGGATACCGATCAGTTTCCGGTTGATCTTTACGAAGTTACTGAGGCTATGTTGATTATCTTAGAGGTTGGTGGCTTTAAAACTGGCGGTGTAAACTTTGATGCCAAAACCCGAAGAAACTCTACAGATCTGGAAGATATCTTTATTGCTCACATTGGCGGAATGGATGTATTTGCAAGGGCCCTTATCGTTGCAAATGATATTTTGACCAAATCCCCTTATAAAAAATTAAGAGCCGATAGATATGCTTCTTTTGCTACTGGGAATGGTGCTAAATACGAAAAAGGCGAACTAAGCCTGGAAGATTTAAGAAAAATTGCCATGGAAGTAGGGGAGCCTGCACAAATCAGTGGCAGACAGGAATATTACGAGATGATTATCAATCAATATATCTAAGATTTAAATTCAACCATTTTAAATTTGAAAAACCGTCTGCAATTGTGGGCGGTTTTTTTGTTTTAGGGCATTTTTGGAGAATTGGGATTAGTAAAAGCAAAGATCTTGAAATAAAAAAATCCCGATCGTGTGACCGGGATTATCAAATAAATCTTGGAATATATATTAAGCAATACTTAATCTAACCGTATTGGTTCGATTGTCTTTTTCAAGTGGTACACTAAGCGTATTGATAAATTTATCTCCTTTTTCCAATTTGCCGTTTTCCATTAAAAAAACCTTAGCTGCTTCAACCAGGTGATTTTCGTGGTTATCAGGCATATTTTCAGCAGAAAACACTTCTACGCCCCAATACAGACTTAATTGGTTTTGAAGCAATACATTAGAAGTAAAAATATAGATATTTGCCTTTGGTCGGTGATGCGAAAGCCGAACAGCTGTGTATCCTGAAGTGGTCAAACCAATTAAGGCTTTTACATTCAAATCACGTCCCAATCTGCAACCCATCATAATTACAGCGTCATTGTCTTTATCAACTGAAACATAATCAGGAGAAGTTACCCGTGTATGATGGCGGAAGTAAAGACGAGCCGGATCTCCGTGTTCTTCTACATAAGCAATAGTTTTGGCCATTGTCTGCACAGCAAGTATTGGATATTTACCGGAAGCACTTTCGGCACTAAGCATCACAGCATCTGCTCCATCTAATACGGCATTTGCTACGTCACCCACTTCTGCACGTGTAGGGCTTGGTGAGTCTATCATGCTTTCCAGCATTTGGGTGGCCACAATTACGGGCTTAGCCGCTAAGTGACATTTATGAACCAATATTTTTTGAATAATCGGAACTTCTTCGCTTGGCATTTCAACTCCCAGGTCACCACGAGCTACCATAACAGCATCAGTTGCTTCAACGATTTCGTCCATATTGGCAACGGCCTCCGGTTTTTCAACTTTGGCTACTACCTTGGCATGGCTTCCTTTAGATTTAATGTAGGCTTTAATATCCAGAATTTCTTTTGCTGTACGCACAAATGAAAGTGCGATCCAGTCCACTCCGTTTTCCAATCCGAAATTTAAATCGGCCCAATCTTTATCTGTAACTGAAGGCTGCGAAATATTGGTATTTGGAAGGTTTACACCTTTCTTTTGCTTAAGCAAGCCGCCATATACCACTTCGGTAATTACTTCCTGCTTTTCTTTGTCTACTCCTACAACTTTCACTTCCAGTTTACCGTCATCCATCAGAATTCTGTCGCCAATTGCCACATCCTGATACATGCCCTGGTAAGGTGTACTAGCTTTTTCGGCGTTACCTACTATCTGCTCATTGGTAAAAATAAATTTATTGCCTGCAATAAGCTCAACACCGGCATTGCCGC
>JAHEBN010000179.1 GCA_024645245.1 Jiulongibacter sp.
CTCCTGTCACCACTAAACTCTTGTCATTTATACCTGGTGTACTTGGATCTAAATCTATCGTGCCAGTTGCAAGCGTGCCATCCGGATCGCTGTCTACCCCATCTCCATCGTCATCCGAAATCACTTCTTGGGTCACCGCTCCTCCTACGTTTCCTAAACTATCATTGTCTGTCGCTGTTGGGGGACAAATAGGGTTAGCATTTATAGTCAAATTAAGTGGCGGAGAGATACATCCGGTAACTGTATTCTCAACTATAATATTATAATCACCTGAAGCCAAGCCTGTAAAATTTCCACTTGTATTACTCTGTGGAGCCACAACCGGATTAATTCCGGTAAGTGTATATTGTTCGTTTAATCCCAGTGCAGGGGCGGTTATATCGATTGTTCCAGTTGAAATAAAACACGTTGGTTGGGTAGAAACTGTACCTGTTGGTGTAGTAGGGACAACTTCTTCAGTTACAACTACGAAAGAAGAATCATCAACACACGGTGCTGAGGCGGTGACAACGTAAGTATAAGTGCCAGCTCCAGCAAAAGGTTCAACAAAACTTCCTCCTCCATCTTCTCCAATGATTGCTGCTAATAATTGAGCTTCTGTTACCGTTTCACCCGCACAGATCGACAAAGTTCCGTCAGTTCCGGCATTTGGTGCCGCTTGTTCTGTTACCGTAACTATCGAAGTGTCATTTGGACAAGGGCTGGTTCCGTAAACTACATAAGTATAAGTGCCCGCTCCGCTTAATGCCTCTAAAAAACTTCCTCCTGTATTTTCTCCTGTAAGGGCTCCCAGTAATTGTGCTTCAGTAACCGTTGTTCCTGCACATATCGTTAATGTTCCGTCTGTTCCGGCATTTGCTGCTGTTTGTTCTGTTACCACAACTTCTGATGTATCATTCACACATGGTGCTGAGGCTATTATAACATATCTGTAAGTGCCTGCTCCGGCCAAAGTCTCTATAAAACTTCCACCTGCATCTTCTCCATTGAGGGCTCCTAGTAATTGGGCTTCAGTAACCGTTGTTCCTGCACATATCGTTAATGTTCCATCCGTTCCAGCATTTAGTATTGCTTCTTCTGTTACCGTTACAATCGAAGTGTCATTTGGACATGGGGCTGTTCCTAGAACTACATATGTGTAGGTGCCTGCTCCGCCTAAAGTCTCCATAAAGCTTCCGCCTGCATCTTCGCCAATAAGGGCTCCTCGTAATTGTGCTTCCGTTACCGTTGTGCCTGCACAAATCGTTAAAGTGACGTCCTTTCCGGCTTTTGCTGCCGCTTTTACAATAACTGTTGCACTCACTGAATTCGCTACTGCACATAATCCACTCTTTACTACTGCTCTATAACTTGTCGTCGCTGTTAAATTAGTCGCCGTTAAAGTCGTCGTCGTATTTGATATAGCGATTCCTGCAGTGGCAAAATTATCTTGTGAGCTTTCCCATCGTATCACATTCCCGGTGTGACCACTTAAAGTTAAGGTGGTACTGTTAGTACCTGTACAAACCGTTGTTCCTCCCGCTATGGTTCCCCCTTCAGATGCAGGGTCTACAGTAATCGTGCCTGTTGCACTCACACTACCACAATCTCCCGTTAAAGGTATGCTATAATTAAATGTTCCTGACGCAGTCGGTGACCCACTTATGGTTATCGTATTACCTGACCATACTGCTTTTACGCCTGCTGGCAGACCATTTGCTCCAGCTACATTATTATTTAAAATTCCCGTAGCTGCAGTAGTCGTATGGGTGATCACCGGACTAAGGGCCGTATTGATACATAATGTTGGTGTTGCGGATCCTGCAGTTACCGTATTATTTGGTGTCACTATTACTGTTACCGTTGCCGTACTAGTCGAATAGCTATCGTTTGTTCTATACGTAAAGATATCTGTACCACCTGAAGGGAATTGACCATTTGGATTATAAGATATCGCCCCGTCTATGTTCACCGTTAATAAGGCCCCCGAGGGTAAAGTAATGGCATTTGTCCAGGTGGAACCATTAATTCTATCAACAATAAATGAATCACCCTCTTGATCTGAATCTATTCCATTGCCATTATCAGCAAACAGATTTCCGGAAATGGTGCCAGTTTCACAAACAATAAAAGCATCATTTTTTGCTATTGGTGGACAATTAGGAGCCATAAAAGTGACAAATACTTCAGTAGGATTGGTAGGTGCTCCATTTGTATTTGTACTAGTGATTTTATAAGTGCCTAAATCTAGGTTACTAAAAATTCCCGATGCGTTCGTACTGGTAACTAGCGTTGATAAATTTAAAATCGTATAAGAAATCGCCGGGTCTGGTGAAGGAGAAATAACTGTTATTTCCCCAAAAGGAGAAGCACATGTTGGTAAAGTTGATTTGGTTATAAGTAATTGAGCCGGAGGTTCTGGATAAACATTTACCAATTTAGTTTCAAAATTCGTTCTGCCACATGCATCGGTAACTCTGAAATTAATCTTACAAGTGGTTACTGCGGAAACAGTGGGGGCTGAAAAGTTTGTATTAAGACCAGTTGGATTTGAAAAGGTGCCGCCGCAGCTAGAAGTCCATTTAAAAGTAGATGGCTCAGAAAGTACTGTTGTACTTGCCGAAAATTGAGATATTGCTCCTCCGTATGTATTTAAAGCAGATGCAAAATCACCTGTTATTTTAGGCCTAAAATCAAGACCAGACGCTAGCCAGAAATTACCAACGGCACGTGCTGCTGCTACAGTTGCTGCCGTTGTTCCCCCAGTTATGCTGTGGCTGGCTTCGTACATAATCATTCCATAATCCTCATTACCATAGGCTCTACCATATACCAATTTAGCAGCCTCACCAGGGGATTTTGAAGGAACATCAACTTGGGTCGCATCCCAACTCGCGACAGTAGTGGTAGGTCTCCAGCCTCCTCCTAATTTTGGTAGATATATAGACTCTGATCCACTTTCCAGAGCTCCATCTAATGTGCCTAAAAATTGCATAAAAGGATCAGAAGCCAGATTAGCTTCATAATATCCCGAACCTACCTTGTAATTGTATGGTAGAGAGCCCCCAGAATGCAGACCCCATGGCACAAGACCTGTTGAACTTAGGTAGTTCATATCCGGTGTTCCATCTTCATTTAAATCTGCTAATCCTTCCAAAGCACTTACAGCATGGCAAGCCGCCCAAAACCATCCACCATTTTTTATAAAAGCATCAAAGGTTTGTTTTTCGATTAAATCCCAAAGCTGTGGGTCCGCATGTGGCATTAAATATATATCGTCACAGGCTCTAAGATTACTGGGCATCCCATTGGACCTAAATGTGTCATAAACCGGATTGCCATTTAAGTCAACACCAATTTGCTGATTGACAATTCCGGCTTTGTCAAAAAAAGCTGAAGCTACAATTCCACCGTTTTGAGCATCTAAAACAGCTCTTGAAAAACTTGTTATTTTATCGAAAATCGGAACAGTAAAATCCATTGTAGGGCAAGTCACTGTTAGGCCTGGATAGGCTGCCTTTCTGGCATTTATTTCCGCAACAACATCGGGTAATTGAGCATAATATTTATCAATTATAAAAGCCCCACTTTTATAATTAACCCCAGCCGCGGTGAAGTCTATTTGATCCTGCTTTGTAGCAGCGGGTTCATTTACAAAAGATTTATCCGGATTGATTGCCCAATAAATGGGTATCTCAAAGGTACGAACCAATTCATGTACCAGTCCATAAGGAGCTAAACCACCATTTACTGTTTGTGCGTTCATATCTATGATACATGAGCCGGCTTTAAATCCTTTCAGTGCAGATACGGATAAGGTGGAGTTATTATTTGAAATGTTTGCATCGGCACCGCTTGAAGCCGTAACACTTGCGGTATTTTCAAATAATCCACCATTAAGGACTGTGGTATTAATGGTTAATGTACGTTCTTCCCCTACGGCCAGATTGCCAACTGTCCATACACCTGTATTAATATTATATATTCCTTTATCAGACGTACTACCTATATAAGATAAATTATAAGTAGGCAATAAGTCAGTTACTTCTACTCCACTAGTCGAATCCGGACCATTGTTTTTTACCTTAATAATGAATGGAAGGGAACTTCCCTCTGCTATAGGAGGTACTGAAGTAGTAGTTTTATTGACCTGCACATCTGCACCATGAACCTGTGAGCGTACTGATGCCATATTGGGTTGAGTGGCAGCTATCGGCTGCTTCATAGGGGAGGATATTGTGGCCACATTGGTTATGGTTTTACCTCCAGTTCCCGTTTTTACCGTTGCATTGATGGTAAGTGTTACATCTATTGCATTATTTAATGTGCCTATTGTCCATACGCCTGTGGTAGCATTATAAGTACCTACTGAGGGCGTGGCTGAAACAAACTGAAGATCTGCCGGAAGCAAATCATTCACTTTGACCAAAGGTGCATTTTGAGGCCCGTAATTTTTCGCATTTATGGTATAAGTTACTGGATCGCCGATACTTAAAACTCCAGTAGGACTGACAGTTTTTGTAATTCCTAAATCTGCCTCTCCAACTGCAACAAACGCACTTGCCGAATTATTAAAACTAATAGCATCAAGTTGATCAACTGAATTAACTGAAGCTACATTAGTTACTATTTCGCCTGCTGCAGCCGAAACAGTAGCTTTTATTGTTAAAGTAGTTGGTGTCGGGTCATTGGCATTAATTGTACCAATTGTCCATAATCCAGTACCTATGACATAACTACCTTGAGTGGCCACAGCAGAGATACCAGTAAATTTACCAGGTGGTAATAAATCTTTTATAACAACATTTTTTGCCTGGTCCGGACCATGATTGGAAACTTCGACGGTGAAATAAACAACATCGCCAGTACTAGGGCTAATATTATCTACAAATTTGGAAACATCAAGATCTGAACCTTGAACAGTAAAATTTGTATTGGAAATATTGTCATTTGGATATGGGTCAAACTGATCAAAACTTTCAATTTTGGCCGAATTATTAATGGTGGTAGCAGCGGTTCCAGGGTTTACTTGAATACTAAATTGTAAAGTCTTATTAGTAACTGCAAAAGTAGGTATAGTCCACGTAACAGTACGTGTACCGGAATTATAAGTGGCTGTACCAATACCAGCATTAAAAGTACCTGTCTGAAACGTAACACCGATAGGCAGAACATCTGTTATCACCACATTGGTTGCTGTACTCGGCCCGGCATTGGTTAATTTTAAGGTGTATTTTATTATATCTCCTTCAGCCGGGCTAGACTGACTTACTGTTTTTAGTAAATTCAGTGCCGTCTCACCCACAAAAAGTGAGGCACTTTGCGAATTATTGCTTAGATTAACATCGTTTTCGATTATAGTGTCTAATGCAGCAGTATTGGTTATGGTTTGACCTATTGTGCCTGTGTTGATTTTCATCACCACAGATAAAGTTTTTTGTACATTTGTTCCTAAAGACCCAATATCCCATATACCAGTTGTCTGATTATAAGTTCCCTGAGCAGGCGTTGCACTTACAAAAGTCATTCCTGCAGGAATCTGATCTAATATTTTAATTCCTGTTCCATCAGCGGTTCCAATATTTTTTACAGTAACTAAGAATGTTACATTGCTACCAGGATCATACGGAGCGTTTGAATTTACTACTTTTAAGACTTGTATATCAGGAGAATTAACGGTCAGACTTACAGATTTAGAATTGTTATTGGTAACTGGGTCAGTAGCACCGGTCATCGATTTAAAAGAAGCCGTGTTTATAATGGTATTCCCTGATGTTCCGGGATTTACTTTCGCAGTAATTTTCAGCTTCAAAGAACTGTTGCTAGTTAAGGTACCTACGGTCCAATCGCCGGTACCAGAGCTATAGGTGCCTTGATCCGGAATAGATGATACATAAGAAAGTCCGGCAGGAAGAATATCTGAAATTATTAAATTATTTGCCGTGTTCGGACCGACATTTTTTATTTGAACAGTGTAAAGAATGTTTTGGCCAACGTCAGGCGTAGCATCATCTACAACCTTTGATAAAAGCTGAATATCGGCTGTCTGTGCAATGGTTTGTGTTTGAATACCGATTAACAAAATCAAAGCAAACCTCAATATTTGATATGCTTCTTTTTTCATATCTTATTCATTATTCATATTCTTGAAGAGCTGGAATTGGTATCTAAGGGGACTTTTACATATAAATCAAATTAGATATTTTAAAAAAAAAACACACAAAAATTACGCCAATTGAGTTATTAAGCGAATAAAAAATTCAAAATTGAATTTAAAGTAAATACTATAATTGATTTACCTGGAAAAATTTGTTTCGCATCATATGAAAGCCTTTGTTCACTAATACTTCATGCATCCGCTACAAAAGTTAGACCTAACTAACCAATAAATAGGTAATAATAGCAATCGGATACCTATTCGGTAAGAGCATCTCATTTTCATTATTAGGCAAATACAGCCATTTTGGTCAGAAATTTTCGCGAGTGCATTTGGAAAATATTTAGCGTGTTTTATTAAATTATCGCAGATTCAGATCAACCGATTAAATTTATCAGCCAGTTGGTAAAACTAAACTTTTATCCAGTCACTTGATCTCAAAAAATAACTAATAGGATCATAACCAGTCAGAATTCTCCCACTAGTTTGTAGATTTAATTAAATGCGATGAAGTACTTTTCCCATCTTTTGTTTGGTAATAACAGTGTTTAAGATCATTCGGAATTTTTGAAAAAATAAATTACCAAAAATCCATTATTAGATTTTATAGCAAACTAATTATCAACTATTTAGGGTCTGCTGAAAAACTCTTACTTTATTGAATATTAGCGAATAAGGGTTATTTTTATTCTTTAAGAATGTCAAGAATATGCCCAAATCTCTTAAATTTAGAGCATCGAAGGTATCCTATGTAATTGAAAAACAGCTCATTATTGATGGATTCGACACCCATTTCTCTACTAAACTAGACCCAACAAAAAGCTGGGTTATTCTTTCGAAAAAGATTCTATGGGACAAGTTGGTGAGCATTTACAATAGTTCTCAAAAGAATTCTAAACTAGGTGCAGACTCTATTAATCCTCGTGTAGCCATAGGCTCAATTATTATAAAGCACATTTGTGATTTAAGTGATAGAGAAACGGTACAACAAATTCGGGAAAATATGTACATGCAATATTTCATTGGTTATACCTGTTTTACCCATGAAGAGCCATTCGATTCTTCACTTTTTGTAGGTTTTAGAAAACGGTTATCTATTGATAAAATAAATGAGATAAACGGTATGATACTGTCTTATTCTGAATCTCAACTTATCCCGGCAGAATCATCTTAATCGACAACGCATAAAGGTAAATTGATACTTGATGCCACAGCCTGTCCTCAAGATATAGCCTATCCTACCGATTTAGATTTACTTAATGATGCTCGTCAAAAAACCGATTACCTGATTGGGAAGCTTTATTTGAAGACCTTCTATGAAAAAATGCCTCGAAGAGATTCTAAGAAAGCCCGAAACCAATATCTGAATATTGCTCAGATGAAATCAAAACCCAAGCACAAGTTAAAAACTGGAATAAAGGCACAATTGACTTACTTAAAAGGAAACCTTAGCTCGATCGATAGGCTTTTAGACCAATACACAGGCTTTCCTTTAGATAAAACCGATTTTAAATACATGTTAGTTTGCAGAGAACTATTTGATCAACAACAGCACAAACCCCTAGTGTACCTGACCGGATAGTGAGTATCCATCAACCACATGTCAGACCAATAGTAAGGGGTAAAACAAGTTGCCAAGGTAGAGTTTGGAGCTAAAATTCAAGTATCATTAATGAACGGATAGGCATTTTTAGATAAGATTTCTTGGGATGCATTCAATGGAGGGGGATACTTAATCAGCAGCATTGAGGACTACAAACAACGATGCAAATACTACCCAGAGAAGGTTATAGTAGATAAAATTTACTGTACTCGCAGTAATCGAAATATACTAAAAGAGTTAGGTATAATACTTGCAGCCAAGGCACTTGGCAGACCAAAGGCGGGAGTTGAGGGCTCTATAAGTCCAGGAGAAAGGAATCCGATTGAAGGAAAATTCGGTCAGGCAAAAAAAGCTTATGGATTAGGAAGAATCAATGCCCGAAAAGCCGAAACTTGTCAATCATGGATTGCTTGCATCCTGATGGTGCTCAACCTCGTCAAAATGAT
>JAHEBN010000032.1:0-3340 GCA_024645245.1 Jiulongibacter sp.
TCTTCATCAGCATGTGTATGCCCCAACCACTTTGGCACACCGGGTACATATAAATCATTGACAAAAAGCATCAGAAAGAGCGTAAGTCCCCGCATGACGTCGATGCTTAAAATTCTATTTTTCAGAGTCATAAATATTGGTAGTTTTCAATTAAATAGCAATGCAAATCCCGATACACTATATACAAACGGCATTTTGAAAATAAGCTAAAATAAGCTTAACAACCGAAATTAATTCATAATATTTTTAATTCTTTCCTTTTACACTGACTTTCTTACTAAATTTAGCCAACCATTTGACCAAAACCCTAGTTAGAATTCAACATGAAAAATACCCTTAACCGGCTTTTTATCATACTCTTATTAAGTAATTGCACCAAAACCTCGGAGCTAACCACCGAAATATGCAAGTGGCAGGACGACAAAAAATCGGCCATTTCTATTACCTACGACGATGGAATCATTAACCAGTTCACTGTAGCCAGGCCCATTATGAATGCCTTGGATTTTAAAGCAACTTATTTTGTAATTACTGGAAAATTGAACGGCTCGGGAAAGGGAAAATTTATTGGTCGACCCATTTCAGAAATAATTGCCGAATCGGCAAAAATAAAAACGGACTCTACAAATTTCTTTGAAAGAGCCTCAGCTATAGGTTTTTCGGGAGTTGCTAATTCGATTTATTACCATACCCATGCCGGATCTCTATTTGAAAGCGGAAAGATTAAGGAAGCCTATGCACTTATTGATGATGGTTATGAAAAGCTCAGAACCGGAGTACCTATAATTTCCGATGAGGTAATTTTTCATGACAACGCCATTGACACCAGTACCTGGGATGATTATAGAAATTATGCCAAAGAAGGCCATGAAATTGCGAGCCATACCGTAACGCATGCAAAACTGGCGGTACTGGATGAACCTAATTTACTTTATGAATTGGAGCAAAGTAAGGCGGATATTAAGCATTATCTGGGTGATTATTATACCTTTTCTGCTGAATGCCCTTATGGTACTGAAAACGAACGTGCTATGCAATATGCACACAAAATTTACCCTGCACTTCGCAACAGAATGCCCGAAACCTGGCTGACCGAACTTAACAGAGGCAACAAAGAAAATCCGGGTAATGCCAATTCGGAATATGTACAGTGGCAACGTGGGCCGGTTAATAGCATAAATATGGCCACAATGAAATCGTGGGTAGATACTTGTCTGGTTCATGATAATGTGTGGCTGGTTCTCGTATTTCATGGAGTTGATGGCGTAGGCTGGGAACCCAGAACCGGTGCTGAATTAAAAGAATATTTTGAATACATGAAAGCCAAAGAAAAAGACCTTTGGGTGGCTACTTTCGGAGAGGTGACTAAATACCTGAGAGAGAGAAAAACAGCTCAAATGAGATACTTTTAGATATTCGAACTGACCTCGATCCTAAAATGTACGATACCCCTCTGACTTTAAAAACCTATATTCCCGGAGATTGGAATGAAGTAGCTTACGGAGATTTACGGCCGGAAATACAAAGTGACAAAAAAGGTAAATACATCATTTTCAAGGTTGCTGCCATTACAAACAAAATTACTTTGAAAAAAATCTGAAAAGTTAATGCTGATTTAAATTTCTATTCAGAAAGTTCATTTTTGCGAACAAAAATGACATCAGACACTTCAATAATAAAGTAAAGCATAACAACTCCCAGAAGCATAACATAAGAAGAAATGCTGAAATTATTTAATATTAATTTGCCGGTATCTGTGGTATCCATGGCAATAAAAAGATAGTAGAAACTAACTACCACACCAATGATAAATGCATAGGTAAATTTTAAAAGTATACGGGAATAAAGCATTTTTCTTCGGAATGCTTTACCAGATACCCGATCAGCAAAACTCTGAGGGATTTGAATGTCTTCCTCTTTTGCCAATTCCGAAAAAATCAAATCATAAATTCGTTTTTCATCCGGATTTATATTTTCAAAATCATTTTGCTCTTCCAGCCATTTATCCGTTTTCATATTGTTTCTCCTTTTAGCTCTGCTTCCAATAATTCCTTAAGTATTTTTCTTGCCCGAAACAGGTAATTCTTGACCGTTCCTTCTGGCATTCCGGTAATCTCGCCGATTTCCGGATAAGAAAACTCGTCGAGATGGAAAAGTACCAAAACCTGTCGGTAATGTTCTGGTAATTTCTTCACATTTTCCTGAACCAATCTGCTCAAATCCTTTGAAATATTTTTTTGTTCCGGATTCTGATCATTATCAGGTAAGTATCCTGAGTTTTCCAATGAATTCAACTTATCATTTTTGGTCTTATTTTTCCTAAGATAGTTAAGAGCTTCCCTATAAGCCACCTGCCCTATCCATGTAGATAGTTTCGACTCGAACTTAAATTTCGAAAGGTTTTTAAATATTTTCATAAAAACCTCCTGAGCAAGGTCTTCCACATCTTCCGGGTTATCAATAAGCTTACGAATCAGGTAAAATACCAAACGCTCATATTGCTTCACAAACCTCCGGTAAGCCAAAGGATCGGCATTTAGTATTCCCTGTACCAGCTCGTGTTCGTCAAACATCTTGCTTATTAGACAGCAACCCATTTGATAAGGTTGCAATAAAATCTAAATTAGTAAAAACAAAAAAGCCTGCAACCTTTCGGTCGGCATACTTGTCCAATTGCCAAATCAAACTTAAAACATAAAATCATGAATAATTTAATTCCAATTGTAGGTATTATTATGTCATTCGGCACTATTTCTTTGGTAATTATTACCATAACCAATTATTTATTGAAACGCCGGCTTATCAACTCCGGGAACCTGGATCCGGAATCTATAAAAGCCATATCCAAAAATTTTACCTCCTTTAAATTCGACAACCTGAAATGGGGCTTAATTCTGCTATTTGCAGGTATCGGAATGGTAATAATCGATTTTTTACCTGTGGAAGAAATACGCAATTTTCATCTTCCTATGGGTATTGAACTTATTTGCATCGCTCTGGGCTTTCTTATCTACTTTTTTTATATGAAAAAAAATGAACAGTAAAAAAGGCAGATTTGCCTTTAAATTTCAGCAAATAATCAACTTCTGTTTTCAAAAGGAACAATTACTCCTTTTTCCAGATACTCTTTTAAATCATATAAAAGCATAGACGAGCAATATGCCGAATGCCGGAAATGCCCCTTATTTTCCGGCCATTTGGCATGTTTCAAGCTCAACCAACAGGTGTTAGGTTCTTCTTTTATTTCCAATTCTGTTCCTTCCCAATCTTTGTCTGTTTTCTTCATGAGATATAAGATTTTTTCATTGGGTATTAAATCAATTATCTCAGCGTACCAATC
>JAHEBN010000032.1:3350-31933 GCA_024645245.1 Jiulongibacter sp.
CCAAAAAAGAAATTATATTCCGCTCCGATTCTAACTTCCCCAGAACATTTTAAGGGCCACCATTTTTCCAAAAAAGACCGGATTGCTCACACATTGAAAAATCTGATGTCTAGAAGAATTTATTGACAGGTCTATTTGAATTGTATTCATTTTAAATCGAAATTAAAGAACCAGTTTATTGAACACAATTTAATATCAGATCGCCTTATGAGATCCAATTCTACAATTAAAGGCTTATGTTTTACAATTCCTTAGGAACGTCATCTTGTTCGTAAGCGAACAAAAACGTCCGCTTTCGAACAGTTATCCCTACAAATAAATAACCTAAAACCCTCATAATGTTACTTTTATATTATTTGGCATAGTCTTGGAATTTCATTTCATAAGCTTAAAAACACTATGATTAAATTAAAGAATATCTCGAAATATTATCCGGCAGGCTTCGGTAAAACTTATTTGCTTAGAAATATAAACCTGGAAATTAAAGAAGGCGAATTTCTAAGTATTATGGGACCTTCCGGTTCTGGCAAAAGTACGCTGCTACATATTTTGGGTTTACCAGAAGAAGCATCAGAAGGCGAATACCTGTTGATGGATACGCCGGTACAAAAACTGAATGAGAAAAAAAGGACGGAATTACGTAGAAATGCTATTGGTTTTGTGTTTCAAGCCTATCACCTTATCGATGAACTTACTGTTTATGAAAACATCGAAACACCTTTGCTTTACAAGGGACTTTCGGGTTCTGAAAGAAAAAGCAAGGTGGCAGATATTCTCGATCGTTTTAATATTGTTGGCAAAAAAGACCTTTTTCCATCTCAATTAAGCGGTGGACAACAACAATTGGTTGGGGTTGCAAGAGCTATTGTTACCGAGCCAAAAGTAATTTTTGCAGATGAACCTACCGGAAATTTACATTCGGAGCAAGCGGAATACATCATGAAACTTTTCAAAGAATTGAATCAGAAAGACGGGGTGACTATCGTACAAGTGACACATTCGGAGAAAAACGCAGAGTACGGCAACAAAATTCTAAGACTTAAAGATGGTTGGTTAGATTAAACACCATAACCGTAGACTAAAATTATTTTACGTAAATTATGAAAAAGCTGTTTATATTAATTTTAATGCTCGGCGGTACGTTGCCGGGCATTTCTCAAACACTTACGCTTAAAGAATGCGTGGAAAAAGCCATTAATAACCACCCGGACTAACAGGGAGCAGTTATTAATGCGGAACTCGCAAATGCCAATCTGGATTTGGCCAAGAGTAAAAGATTACCACAAATGGGAATCACAGTTTACCAAAGTACAAATACAGGTCGCAGTATCGATCGGTTTACCAATGCCTATATAAATCAGCTTTATAACAGTACTTATGCACAGGCCAGCTTATCGCAACCGATTTTTCATGGATTCCAGATTAAGGAAAATATAGCTGCAAACGAACTGAAGTCACTTTCGGGCGAGCAATTAGCTGACGCGATGAAGAATAACCTGACGATTCGGATTATACAAGCTTATCTAAGTTTACTTCAGGCAGAAGAGCTGTCACATCTAACTCAAAATCAAGCTAAAGCATCTGAAGAACAATATCAACTTACCGAATTAAAGGTAAATGCCGGGATACTGGCAAAAAGAGATTTATTGCAAATCAAAACCCAAATGGCAAATGATCGGTTTAATGCGATCAGTCTTAAAGGACAGGCAAGACAAGCACGATTGGCACTTTTTCAATTATTGAATTCACAGCCGGATGCCAGTACGGTATTTAACAAAGTCGACAGTCCGGAAACTTTACTTTTTGATGAAAAGACGAAGTTCATGGCTAATGTGGATAAATTACCCGAAATAAAAGCCGCAGATTTTCTGATCAGAAGTTACGATCATCAATACAAATCTATCAAGGCTCAGAATCTTCCATCTCTTAGCTTTTATGCCAATTACAATACGTTTTATGCATCTTCTAATCCGGAAGAGAAATTCTTTTCCCAGATAAATGCAACCAGAAATAGTTCCTTATCGCTCGGGCTTTCGATTCCTATTTTTGGCAAATTGCAAAGCAGCCCGAATATGCAACAAACGCTTATTCAGAAAAGGCAAACACAAAATCAGTTGAGAAGTACCAAACTCCAACTTTCTCAAGCATTTTATACTGCACTCAAAAACCACGATATCGCCAAAGATCAATACCAAAACGCATTGAATCAGGTAAGTATCAATCAGGAAAACCTGAATGCGGTAAAGTCTCAGATTGATGCAGCTATCATTTTAAGTTCAGAATATAAACTTGCAAAGACTAATTTTGACCGGGCAAATTCAAACCTGATACAAGCTAAATACGGATATCTGTTACAAGAAAAGATTTTAAAATTTTATAACGATGGCAGTTGGAATCTGGATTAATGGATTTACTTCTTGCGGTATTCTTCAGGCACTTTAGCTGCTTGTCGGGCATACATTCTCCACTGACCTTTTTCTTTTCTCCAAACCATCAAAATGATAATATCAATTTCGCCCGGAGAATTGTTCATTTTTGTTTTACCTACCCATCGGTGCCGTACTATGGCATCTTTACCTGAAATATCGATAAATTGTTCTTGGAATTCTACTTCCTTCAAAACTGTCCATCCTTTAATAAATTCATCTACAAACCCTTGTTTATTTCGTACCGTTCCGCTGGAATGAACATATACCAGTTCGTCACTTACCAAGTTAGACAGACTTATTTCCTCGGGAGATAACATGGCCAATCTCAGCTTTTCTAATTGCGATTCAATTTTTGCAACTTCTGCATTCTGAGCAAAAGAAAACTTACTCAGAAGTATTAATACCAGAAATAAACGCATAATTGGAAATATAAATGGTAATTGGTTCCGTTAATAAATCAGGCTTCCCATAGTTTCCAAGGTGCCCGGTATTTGGGTTTAAGGTAATTATTCGCCTCAGCTTCGTTGGTAATCAAGCTTTGGGTATCATCCCAATTTAATTTCTTTCCGGTGCGGTAGGCAATATTTCCCAAATGAGCCACCAATGCGGCGTTTCTACCCATTTCTATGGTGCAATTGGGGTCTTTCCGGCTTTTAATACATTCCAGGAAATTTTTGGTGTGGGCATCTAAACCACTTGCACGGGCTTTTACCGGTGGAATAGCCTCCGTAAGGTATTTGCCATCCAATACCTGCGGAATTACTTTCCATGTAGCTCGGTTAATCGCCAAAATACCGTTTTCACCAATAAAAGCTACACCGGGCTCGCTACGCTCTTCCAGATAGGGTGATGTGTCCATAGCCATAAACTGCTCCCATATAAAACTAAAATCCCCGAAGTCGTAAACGGTGGTGAGTGTATCCGGTGTTTCGGCAGCGTCATTTGGAAAAGCCAGTTTTCCACCAATCGCAACAACCGATTTTGGTGCTGTGGCGTTCATGCCTGCCAATACCATATCCAGCATGTGTACACCCCAATCCGTCATCAATCCGCCCGCATAATCCCAGAAATAGCGAAAAGTACCGTGAAACCGATTTTTGTTAAAAGCTCGTTTTTGAGCCGGGCCAAGCCAGCGATCGTAATCCACGCCTTTGGGTGCATTAGAATCGGGTACTATATCAAAACCTCTGCCGTAATTTACATCCGCCCAGGCCTTTACCTGTCTGATTTTACCCAACTTCCCGGAATTTAAATATTCAAATGCCGAATGCCAATGCGGGTCGCTTCGTTGCCATTGTCCTACTTGCACTACCCTATTGTATTTGCGAGCGGCTTTCACCATTAAATCAGCCTCATAAATACTGTTTGCAATGGGTTTCTCCACGTAAACATCTTTACCTGCAGCACAAGCATCGGTCATCATAATACAATGCCAATGATCAGGAGTACCGATAAAAACAGCGTCTAACTCCTTCATTTTCAATAGTTCCCGATGATCCCTGAAAGTAACAGGCCGATGGCCAAATTTTTCTTCCAGTTCCAAAGCTCTTTTTTCCAAAAGTTCACTATCCACATCACATAAAGCCAGGCAAGCCGTGCCTTTATTTTTCAGGAACGAATTTAAATCAGCCCATCCCATGCTATGAACACCAATCAATGCCACTTTTATCGTGTCATCGGCGAAAGCATTGTTATTTTTTGCCTGAGTTTGGATAACTGGAATTCCGGCAGCGAGTGATGCTGCTCCCATTTTCTTAATAAATTTTCTTCTGTCTGTCATCGGGTTGAGTTTTTTATAAAAGTAGTAAAAATTGTTTAGAGAATCAGATTAAGAAAATCAGAAACAGAAAGAATTAAAATCGGCTAATTACTCTTTAAACTTTATGGATTAAGATAATTTTCATTAATTTGAATTAAGATTTCAACCCATCCTTTCAATGAAAAATTTATCCTGTTTATTTCTTTGTCTTTTTTGCTTATCTGGTTTTGCCCAAAAGAAACCCAATATTGTTTGGATTACCACTGAAGACATGTCTTATCACATCGGTGCATTTGGATGTACGGAAGTTAAAACTCCCAATCTGGATAAATTGGCGGCCGAAGGTGTTAAATATAATCAGGTGTACTCAACAGCCGGAGTTTGTGCACCCAGTCGTTCTGCAATAATAAATGGCATGTATCAAACTTCAACGGGTACCCAAAATATGCGTACAACCTTAAGTAAGGAGTACCAGGAAAAAACGGGCATACCCTCTTATGCCGCCGTAATTCCGGCAAACGTAAAGCCCTATCCCTTAATTTTAAGAGAAAATGGCTACTACACCACCAATAATTCTAAAGAAGACTATCAGTTTGCCACGCCCGAAGCCATGTGGGATGAAAGTAGTAAAAACGCCAGCTGGCGAAACAGAAAAGATAAAGATCAGCCATTTTTCTCCATAATAAATTTCATAACTACCCATGAATCTCAGGTATTTATGCGGGATAATGAGCCTCTTTTGGTTGATCCAAAGGATGTCATAATTCCTCCCTATTTACCTGATAATGAAATTATTAGAAAAGACTTTGCACGCTTTATGACCAATGTAGAATTAATGGACAAGCAGGTCGGAGAAATAATTCAGCAATTGAAAGACGACGGACTTTATGAAAATACCTACATTTTCTTTTATCCTGATCATGGAGATGGTTTGCCATTTTGCAAAAGAGAAATACTTCACCGGGGTTTAAAAGTACCTATGATCATCAAATTCCCAAAAGGTGAGCATGCTGGTGAAGTAGACAATCAGTTGATTAGTTTTGTTGATTTTGCTCCTACCCTTTATTCTTTAGCCGGCATTAAAATTCCTGATTTTGTGGAAGGACAGGCTTTTTTGGGAAATCAAAAGGCACTCACACCCAGAAAATACATTTACGCTGCCCGCGACAGAATGGATGCCGAATACGATCGCGTAAGAGCCGTAAGTAATGGTAGATACGAATATTTGATAAATTATTTTCCTGAAAAACCATATTATCAAGACATTACATATCGCATTCAACAAAACAGCATGAAGGAAATACTAAGAATGCGAGATGCTGGCGAGTTAAGCAAACTACAAATGCGATGGTTTGAGACAAAACCAAATGAAGAGCTATACGATACCGAAACAGATCCTTATCAATTTCGAAATTTGGTCAATGATCCTGATTATTCGACAAAACTGGAGGAATTCAGAAATGAATATCAGCACTGGTTGAATACTTATGGTGATTCTGGTGCGATTCCGGAAAAAGATCTGTTGAGCAATATGTGGAATGGAAAATCGGAGCCACCAAGTACCGCCAAACCTGAAATAAAAGCAACGAGAAAAGGCATCACAATTTCAGATCAAACTCCCGGTGCCCTTATTGCTTATCGGATGGATGAAAAAGATAGCTGGACACCTTATACAGGTCCTTTTAAACTTAAAAAGGGTGAAAATATTACAGTGGTAGCCCGCAGAATTGGATATAAACCAAGTGATAAAATAGAGTACTCAAACTAAACAATGATTCGTAATTTAATACTTTTTAGTACCCTTATCTTTCTTGTTTCTTGTAAGGATAAAACCCCTGTCGAAAAAGACGGCATGGTTTTGATATACGGAAATGGCAAAATCAAAGACTTTTGGATGGATAAATACCCGGTAACAGTTGCACAGTTTGCAGAATTTGCAAATGCCACCCATTATAAAACAGAGGCCGAGGGCTTTGGAGACGCGGGATATTTTGACTTTAACACTGGCGAATGGTCGCTAAAAAAAGGGGCCTGGTGGAAATACCCATTGGGTGAAGACACAACCGCCGCCCCACTCGATCACCCGGTAACACAAGTGAGCTGGAATGATGCCATGGCTTATTGCAAATGGGCTGGAAAACGCTTACCAAACAGCGAAGAATTTATTTTTGCAGAAAGAAACGGCGATGACGACTTTGCAGAAATTTACAGTTGGGGTAATAATTTTTACGAAAATGGTAAATACAAAGCCAATTTCTGGCAAGGTAATTTTCCTTTCCAAAATACGGTGGAAGATGGTTTTCTGACGACTTCGCCGGTTGGCTTTTTCGGAACTAATAAACTCGGTTTAGGAGATATTGGTGGAAACGTATGGCAATGGTGCAGCGACGAATCCAAAGAAAAACCAGGCGAAATGAATCAACGAGGTGGCTCCTATTTATGCGATCCAAAAGTATGTCATGGCTTTAAAGTAGGCGGAATTTCCTCTTCAACTTCAGAAACAGCTTTGATGCATGTGGGGTTCAGGTGTGTGAAAGATGCGGGGGAGTGAGGGTTTTGTTTTTAAGCTCTAAGTGCGAAGATTGAAGTTTTTTGTTGGAAGGTTTTGAAGTTTGAAGTACGAAGCTTTTGTTGTAAGGTTGGAATTTTGTAAGCTCGAAGTTCGAAGCATGATTTTTTTGCTGTAAGGTTGGACAGTTTTAAAGTTTGATTCGATTTTTGGGTTATTCCATCTATACTAAAGGAGTTCTAATCAAGACTGTAAACTGACAACTGAGATCTGAAGACTGAAGACCGAAAACTGAGGACTGTATAACGATGACTGAAAACTGACGACTGAGATCTGAATAACCTAGTCCGTAAACTGAAGACTGTTAACTGTAAACTGTAAACCAAAGACTGAAGACAATTCCAAAACCATTTACCTAATTACCTAATTCCTATTGCCTGTTTCCTGAAACGCAGTTCCCAAATCATAAATAAAATGAAAAAATACCTACTGCTATTAACCTTATTCGTGATCAAAACTCAAGTTATAGCTCAACAAAATCTAACAGTAAACGATGTAATCGCTAAAATCAAATCGGAAGTAAGCTGCGATTGGGCTGAGCAAACAGTGGATAACATTAAAGCCGGTGATAGGGATACAAAAATCACAGGTATAGCTACCACTTTTATGGCGACGCTTGAGGTTTTGCAAAAGGCTAGTGCTGCAGGGTGCAATTTTATAATTACACACGAACCAACCTTTTACAGCCATACCGATGATCTGAAAATACATGAAAATGATCCGGTGCAAATGGCAAAATTGAAATTCATACATGATAATGGTTTGGTGGTTTGGCGATTTCATGATCACATTCACCGTACCAATCCTGACCAGATTTACGAAGGTGTTTTAGCTAAATTAGGCTGGAAGGCTTATCCTATGGATGAAAAAAGGATTTTAATTCACCCAAAAGCAACATTATCTGAAATAGTCCAGGAAATAGAAAATAAAATGAATGCACGAACTTTAAGAATTGTGGGCGATCCCAATCTGGAAATCACCAAAATCGGGATGGTATTGGGTGCCGCTGGCTCCGGTGCACATTTAAGAATGCTGGAAAATCCCGAAGTGGAATTACTAATTGTAGGTGAAAGCAATGAATGGGAAACAGTACCTTATGTGCAGGATGCTATTACTCTGGGCCAGAAAAGAGCATTAATCGTGATGGGTCACGCCGACTCGGAAGAAGCCGGTATGATTTACTGCCGCGATTGGTTAAAAGGTTTTTATCCCAATACAAAAATTGAATTTATAGAGGCCGGAAATCCATATTGGAGATCGAAATAAATTAACATCCTTGCCCATAATAGGCGTCTTTTCCGTGTTTTCTTTGGTAATGCTTTTGACGCAAAGTCTCTTTTAATCTGGGTGTATCCGGATTTATCGCTAAAGTTAGCTGAGCCATTCGGGCAATTTCTTCCAGTACAGCTGCATTGTAAACCGATTTTGCTGCATCTTTTCCCCAGGTAAACGGGCCGTGATTTTGCAATAAAACCATTTCCACCTCATTGTGTGAAAGTTTCTTTTGCTTAAAAATATCAAATATCTGATTGCCTGTTTCGTGTTCATAATCGCCTTTAATCATCTCATCAGAAAGTGCGGGTGCACAGGGAATATCCTGATGAGTATGATCGGCATGTGTGGTTCCAAAAATTGGAATATCCATTCCTGCCTGAGCCCAAGCCACCGCATAAGTACTATGTGTATGGGTAATTCCACCGATATCGTCCCAGGTTTTATACAATATAGCATGGGTTTTGGTATCCGAAGATGGACGCATTTTCCCTTCCACCACTTTTGCGTCGTAATCCATAATCACAATATCTTCCCACCGCAATTTTTCGTACGGCACCCCGCTGGGCTTTATAGCAAATAGGCCCTTTGATCGATCTACCGCACTCACATTGCCAAATGTAAACAGCACTAAACCCAGTTTAGGAAGTTGCATATTGGCTTCGTAGCATTCTTGTTTTAGAGTGGTGAAGGTGTTCATATTTTTAGTATTTAGTTTATAGGCAACAGGAATCAGCCAACAGGCAATAATTGAAAAGTATACTATCTATTACCTTTTTGTTTGTTCAATTTTATTAATCAACGAAATAAGCATTTTGCTGATTTCTTCGCCTCTTTCGAAAATATTTTGAAAATCATTTTCTGCCAAATATTTAATTCTTAAAGCAATTTCTGTCTGAGTAAGGCATTCGTTTAGACTTCCAAGCGAAATATTCAAAAAGCGGACATAATCACCACTTGATCTTCTGCCATACCCCTCGGCCATATTTGATGGAACTCCTACTGCTGATTTTCTAATTTGGGATGTTAATCCGTACCTCTCCTCAATAGGAAATAAATTCGAATATTCATAAACCAAAACCACAAAATCCATAGCCTTTTGCCATACAATAAGCTCTCTGAAGCTATTAATTTTAGACATTCAATCAAACTTTAAGTGCATTCTTTATACTTATCAAATTTTTTCAAAACTTATGAAATATAACCTAGAGCTTATTACTGGTCTAAATATAATACTCCACTTTTGCAGATTCCCTAAAGCAAATTGCTATTTGCTGCCCCTACTGCCTGTTTACTTTCGCCAAATGCCTATCGCCTATTCACTTTTGCCTATTGTATATTCCCTCATGCCTGTTCCCTATTACTTATTGCCTGTTCCCTATTGCTTATTGCCTGTTCCCTATTACCTGTTCACTATTACCTATTCCCTATTACCTGTTCACTATTACCTGTTCACTATTGCCTATTCCCTTTAACAAAATGCCATTAACTTATTCCCTAAAACCTAACCAATAACCACCAATTCCAAATCAAACATCTCAGCGAAATCCTCCATGTATTCTAAGGTCAGATTCTGGCTGTATACCGTGTGATGTGCTCCACCCGCTTGTAACCATTGTTTCAGGCCTTCTTTCATGCTTGGTAAGGGTTTCCAAAGTACACGTGCAGTGGGAAGTTTAGGAAATTGTTGGGTTACCTCCACACCTTCCACCAGGTTGACAATTAGGCGAAACCGATCTCCCAAATCAACAAGCGAAACATTCATTGCAGGACCCGGATCGCCATTAAATACTAATCTTACAGGATCTTCTTTTCCGCCGATCCCTAAGGGGTGTATTTCGCAATTTACTTCGCCAGAAGATAAAGTCGGACAAATCTCTAACATATGCGAACCCAAAACCATGGGATTGGTCGGGTCAAAATGGTAGGTATAATCCTCCATAAAGCTATTCCCACCTTTTAATCCGCTGGCCATAATTTTAAGAGCACGAACCATAGCCGAGGTTTTCCAATCGCCTTCACCACCATACCCGTAACCCGCCGCCATCATACGCTGCGAGCCAATTCCCGGTAACTGACGCATTCCGTGTAAATCTTCAAAAGTATTGGTATATGCTCCGAAACCGCCGGTTTCTAAAAAGGTTTTAATTCCTAACTCGATACGGGCTGCTTCCACGAGTGAATCGTATTTTGAACCCCCATTTTTAATGGAATCCATCAAAGTATAACTCGAATTGTATTCTTCGATTAAAGATTTAATGTGAGCATCGCTTACCGCATGGATGTATTGAACCAAATCTCCGACTGGATGGGTATTTACACTAAAACCAAACTTCATTTGTGCAGCAACCTTATCACCGTCCGTAACGGCCACTTCACGCATATTATCGCCAAAACGTACCACTTTCATACCCTGCATTTCACGCTTAGTTACTGCCACTCGTGACCAAACGGCAATGCTTTCAATCGCCTCAGGATCTTGCCAGTGACCAACCACTGTTTTACGTTTGATATTCATTTTGGTTAGCATATGGGCAAACTCCCTATCTCCATGAGCCGATTGATTCAGATTCATGAAATCCATATCGATTTCGGCAAAAGGAATATCGCGGTTATACTGCGTATGCAAGTGCAAAAGTGGCTTTTGCAAAATAGTTAGGCCATTAATCCACATTTTAGCCGGTGAAAAAGTGTGCATCCAGGTAATAATTCCCACACAATTCTTTTGTTCATTGGCTGCCAGACAAATGGCGGTTATTTCCTCCGGCGTTTTCACAACAGGTTTAAAAATAACCTGAACCGGAATGTTGTCGGAGTTATTTAAAAATGAAGCAATTTCAAATGAATGCTCATCCACTTTTCTTAAAGTAGCTTCGCCGTATAAATGCTGGCTACCGGTAACAAACCAAATCTCGTATTTTTTTAAGTCTATCATTTTGTATTTAGTATATAGAAATCAGGGCTGATGAAGTTTAAAATTAAATATCTTCAGTCCTAAGTGGTTTAAATTTTTTGTTCGATAAAAGCTCCAAAGCTTTCATATTTTTTATATAATTCCAGATAAATCAAATGTTTATCTTTATCAGGAGTATAGGTCTTATCAAAGCCGGATCCCATTGACTTTTGAGCATCCTGGATGGTTGGATATATTCCAGCCGCTGTTGCCGCACACATAGCCGCACCCAAGGCACAAGCCTGGTCGGAGGCCGCTACTTTGATAGGCATATTGAGCACGTCACAAAGCGTTTGCATTACGTACGAGGATTTATTAGCTACTCCGCCAATTGCTATAACCTGCCTGATCGGAACGCCTTCCTGTAAAAAACGATCGACAATAGCCTTTGACCCAAATGCGGTAGCCTCAACCAATGCTTTAAAAACGATCGGTGAAGTGCTTCCTAAATTTAAGCCAGCTATCGCACCTTTTAGCGTATGATTAGCATCCGGTGTACGGCGACCATTGAACCAATCCAGTGCAATGGGGTCATTAACAGTAAGCGGCAATACCGCAGCTTTTTCAGCTAAATGTGGAATTAAATCGGAGGCTAGCTTTTCTGCAGCATCAGCCCCAAGGATTTCTTTCACTGGCTCAGTAATTAGGCGTTGAAACCAGGCATACACATCGCCATAGGCCGATTGACCTGCTTCCATGCCCAACATACCGGGTAGAATAGAGCCATCCACCTGACCACAAATACCGGGAATCAGTTTTCCTTCCATTTCATCAGCAGGTGCCACTAACATATCACATGTTGAAGTACCCATCACCCGCACGAATGAATAGGCTTCAATTTCGGCTCCTACCCCACCCATGTGAGCATCAAAAGCCCCCACACCAATTTTAACATCGGTAGGCAGATTCAATTTTTTAGCCCATTTATCAGAAATGGTACCCATAACCTGATTTGAGGTATACGTATTTTCGAATAAATGAGAGCGTAAACCAGCTAAGAGCGGATCTAAAGCAGTCAGAAATTCTTCAGCCGGTAAGCCATCAAATTCTTCGTTCCACATGGCTTTATGACCAGCAGCACAACGGCTGCGTTTCAATTCCAATGGATTTATATTTCCCGTAAGTTCAGCCGACATCCAATCGCAATGTTCCACCCACGAAAATGCCTTTTTCCTTACTTTTTCATCTACTCTAAGGGTTCTCAAAATTTTGGCCCAAAACCATTCAGATGAGTAAATACCACCTACGTATTTAGTAAAGTCTGTTTCCCATTTCCTGGCCAGATTATTAATTTCCTCTGCTTCTGCATTGGCCGTATGGTCTTTCCAAAGTATAAACATCCCGTTGGGATTTTCTGTAAATTCAGGTAGAAGAGCAAGGGCAGTTCCATTTTCATCTACCGCTACAGGCGTGGAGCCGGTGGTATCAATAGAAATACCAACTACTTGTGAACGGACCCCCTCACCAGCCAATTGGAGGGATTCATTAACAGCCTTTTCTAATGACTCAGTATAATCTAATGGATGCTGGCGAAACTGGGATTCAGCAGGTATACAAAATTTTCCTTCTTTCCACCTAGGATAATAAGCCACGGCCGTACCAACTGTTTGGCCATTTTGAGCATTTACCACCAATGATCTGACAGAATCGGTACCAAAATCTACCCCAATAACAAATTTATCTTTCATCGTTTTACTATTAATTCTTAAATCTCAAAACCTTAAAGCTGTTTGGTTCCATTACTATTTTTGCTCCTCCCTCAGTCAAATCTATCTTTTTCTCAACCGGTACTATCAGTTCGGGTTTGGTTATTGTATTGTAAGCTAATTTATCTTCATTAGACAGACTGGTAATTTCTCCGGTTTTATTTCCTGAAACTCCCTTAAAATTAATAGAAATATCTGCGGTATGATCTCCGGCATTAACTAATTTAACAATAACCTCATTGGTTTTTTTATCCAGACTTGAACTGGCGTAGATACCATTCTGACCCGTAATGTTTTCGCCATTCATTTTAATATTCAATGTATGAGTTCCTTTAAATTCAGAAAAAAGCTTCTGCACATAATAATTGGCTGTACCGAAGGAAGAAAGATTATCAAACCAGATTAAATCCGGTGTCCATTGCCAGCGATCTACATGTGCAAAAAGTGGAGCATATGAGGCAAGATATACGACATCCGCATTTCTTTCCAGACCCGTCATAAAAGCTGCTTCTGCTAAAGCACATTCCAGGTTATTTTTATTGTCCGGGCTAACTGTTGCCACGCTTTGAGCCGCATATTCGCCAGCGAAAATTTTGTATCTGTTACGATCGTAATTATCATAGCGGGTGGCGTTTCCCAAAAACCACTTGGGATCTTTATAATAATGCTCGTCAACAATATCCGGTTTTAAATCAATTAATGCCTTTTCTGCCATATCAAAAAGCTCACCCGAATCTGAAGGACCTGTGCCGGAAACAATCTTTATTTCCGGATATTTAGCTCGTATTGCTTTAGAAAATTCAGCATATCGTTCAAAATATTCATTTCCCCATTGTTCATTTCCCACTCCTATGTATTTAAGATTGAAAGGTTCCGGATGTCCCATTTCAGATCTTATCTTACCCCATTTTGATGTGATGGAACCATTTGCAAATTCTATTAAATCCAATGCATCATCAATGTAGAGGTCCAGTTCTTCCATAGGCACCGTTTCGCTGGTATTAAACTGGCAAGCTAAACCACAAGAAAGTATGGGTAAAGGCTCGGCATTTAAATCTTCGGATAATTGAAAATATTCGTAAAAACCAAGTCCGAAAGTTTGGAAATAATCAGGAGCAGGACGGTGCTTGAATTCTATATTCCAACGATTGATAAGTGTTTCTCGATTTTCAGGATTACCCAATGTTTTTTTCCATTGGTACCTTTCATCTAAAGTTCTACCTTCTACAATACAACCACCGGGAAAACGAACAAAACCAGGTTTCATATCTGCCAATAATTGAACCAAATCTTTGCGTAAACCTCCTTTTCTGCCTTTCCAGGTGTCCTGAGGGAACAACGAAATAAAATCTACATCTAACTTACCAAGCCCTTTAAAGGTGACATTCAGCTTCGCATTCTTCACCGTTTCATTGGCTTCTATTACGCCTTCGTATTTGGTCCAGGTATTTGAATTTACCTGAAGAACGGTAGAACCAATGGAGTTACCCAAAGAATCTACCAGACTCGCTTTGACTTCAATTTTACCCGAATTTAGTTTTGCAAAAAAGCTAAAATCATACTTTCCCGATTTCTTTATCCCCATTCCCGAAAAACCTTCATTTTGCAGTCCGAAAGTATCCTCGTCTTTTCTTTTGTCAATCCGTAGAAATCTTTTATTAGTTGGATTATTTTGAACATCCGAAACTAAGGTGAGTTCGTTTTGCGTATTAAACCGGGTCTCGGCTTCTGGTAAGTGTTTCCAACCCATCCATGGATCTTCGAATTCAAATGAACGGTTTTTTACCAATTCAGCATAAATTCCTCCATCCGCGGCCGAATTGATGTCCTCGAAAAAAACACCATACATGTTTGGCTGTATTTCGTGAACAAGATTTTGGGTATCAACTTCAATTTCAAAGTTTGCCTGATCTGTCTTTTTTGAGCATGAGAAAAGAAAAATAGAAATTACAAATAAAATGGTTTTCGAAAAACCTCCTTTTAAATCATTCATTTTCAATAGGATATTTTGGATCAAAGTAGACTATATAAAAGAAACTAAGAATTTGATAAATATTGTGTCAAATTTACACATATTTTTAAAAGAGCAAAGTTTACAAGTACAATTATATATTCATAAAATAATGAAAGGCATTGAACTGCGAACTATACTTTGCCTTATCAAGTTTGTAGAGAATTGCTTTTTTTGTGCTGGAATTTTCATTTTTCAGGCCAGTATCCAAAAGAAGACCCGTGGATAAAATTTTACGACTAAAATTCCGTCGGTCTATATGATGACCGTAAATAGCTTCGTATAGTTTATGCAATTGAGGAATTGAAAATAAATCTGGCATAAGTTCAAAACCTATTGGATGCAAAGCTGCCTTATATTGCAATTCTTTGAGAGCTAGGTCAACCATTTCTTTGTGATCAAATATCAGGTTTGGCAGATCATTTAAATCAAACCAGTGTCCGTTTTTAGAACGGGCCAATTGCGAATCGTGATCTTCGATATTGATCAGGGAATAAAAACAAACCGAAACCGTGCGTTCAACAGGATCACGGTCTGATTTCCCAAAAGTTTTAAGTTGTTCCAAATAGACGTTCTCCAAACCGGTAAGTTCGGCCAGTACACGCCCTGCTCCTACTTCCAGGTCTTCGTTATCATTGAGAAAACCTCCCATTAATGACCAATTACCTTTTTCTGGTTCAAAGTTTCTTTTTATGAGTAAAAGTTTCAGTTTTTGTCCGTCGAAACCAAAAATAATACAATCTATTGCAATTAATATACGGTACGGATGTATGTAACTTTCCAATTCTTTTATTTTATACTTTCATTAATCCAAACAGCCATTTCGCCTAAATCCCGATGACTCCATGCATAATACGGAATTAATTTGATAGGGGTTACTTTTTTATTTTTTGTCACCGTTTGTAAAGTGGTGATTCCATTTAATAATTCGGGTTTAAATTCAGTTTTCCACTTAGAAAGAGACGAGATGCTTAAATTCAAAGCATTTCCACCATTGTCCACACCTTCGGCACAATACACCAATGGCCCCCTTTGCACAGCTATTTTACCCTTATCGGCCTCCACATTTGGATTACTTCTAATTATTTTCACATCCATTGGTAACACCACAGTTACCTGATCCCCATCTTTCCAGTTTCCCTTGATATTAACATACCCACTGTTTACAGCTAATTTTTGGGCAAGACCATTGATCATTACTTCGATTTCATTTGATTCGGGATTTACTATACTGTATAAATCACCCGGAACAGCTTTATTTTGCACCCATCCCGGAATCCTGACTTTCAAATCTAAATTAACATCATTTGCTTGTAAAAAAGTAAAATTCAATTTACCGTCCCATGGATAATTGGTTTCTTGTTTAAAATTAACTTTTCCATTTGCGGTTTCAATTTGAGATTCCGAATTCATAAATAAGTTGACGTACAATTCTTGGTTTTGAACAGCATATAAATAGGTGGCTATGGAAGGAATAAAACGAGATAAATTGGAAGGGCAGCAGGAACAATCAAACCAGTCACTGCGGCAATTGGCTCCCTGATTAAAATTAGCTTTTCCATCGAATACCAAAGGATTTGGGTAAAAGAATTTGCCGCCATCCAGGGATAGGCCAGGCAAAACTCCATTATACAAAGATCTTTCGAGCACATCAATGTATTTGGCATCGCCGTGCAAAAGAAACATACGGTGATTCCAGTACACATTGGCAATTGCGGCACAGGTTTCTGCATAAGCGTCGTTAGGTAAAACATAATCTTTGTCGAAGCCCTCTATACCGTGTGCAGCACCCAGGCCACCGGTGATATACATTTTTTTAGTGACTATATTTTCCCAGATTTTATCGATAGCATTCAGAAATTCTTTGTCTCCCGTAATTGCCGCAACATCAGCCATTGCGGCATACATATAACCGGCCCTAACCGAATGTCCCACGGCTTCGGTTTGTTCAGTCACCGGAATATGATCTTGAGAATAAGCTCCAAAACCCGTACTTTTCCCATTTTTCAAAGGGGCATGACCTCTTCTTTCCAAAAATATTTTTGCCAGTTCCAAGTACTTCTTATTGCCCGTAGCCCTGTACAATTTTACCAACCCCAGTTCAATTTCCTGGTGTCCGGGATAAAATCCAAAATTGTGATTTATTGCAAAATCATAGATCAGATCGGCATTTTTTGTAGCAATATCCAGGAAATTCTTTTGTCCTGTGGCATAAAAATGAGCCACTGCCGCTTCATACATATGACCGGCATTGTATAATTCATGACTACTTCCTACACCATAAAACCGACCTGTATTATTATAAGTACAGCAAGTAAATTTGTTATAATCATTAGCTTTCAAGCTCCATGCAGTATACAAATAACCGTCAGCCTCCTGAGCAGCAGCTATATATGAAACCACAGAATCCGTATAAGCATGTAAACCGGAATTCGGATTAGTACTTAAAGAATAGGCAGCCCCTTCAATGATTTTGTACACATCGGAATCGTCAAAACCAAATTTTCCGCGAAACTTGCCTGGCATCAAACCACCGGCTTTTTTAAAATTATCGATTCTACCCGTTTCTTCACATTTTGCAAAGGCATAAGGAATAGTAACCCTGGTGACTGTATCTACGCGATCTTTCCAAAATCCTTCTATAAGTTTTACTTTTTCAAAACCTACAGGAGTAATGGGGTAATCCTGTACATTATGCTGGGCAGATAAATTTTGGCAAAAGAACAAAGGGATGGCTAGTAAAAAATATTTCATGAAAATTATAGAATAGGGTAATATTTTAGTTTTTTCGACATTAAATACTAAAATCAAAAGTAATAAAATTATTTACCATTGAATTTATACCTTATCATTAAGCCCATAAAAAAATTAAATATTTACTCCCGCATGTCATGGAAACTTACTTTTTTTTGTGCCATCACCTTTATTAATACACTAACCAATTACTGTTCTTTTGCACAACTAAAAATAACTTTCCCAATGGAGAGAGCTGTTTTTCAAAGAGATACCAGTAACTTGGGAAAGGTCTTTATAGCCGGATACTCAAAAAGTATTTATGAAAAAATTGAAGTCAAATTAATTTCCAGGATTGAAAATAATTTTGGGCAATCCTCCACGGCATGGCAGGAAATTCACAATAAAACCGATTTGGGTTCTTTTGATGGATATGTAGAGCATACGGGCGGTTGGTATAGTCTGGTGGTCAGAGCTTTAGTGGCTGATTCCGTGGCAAGTCTGGACACCATACAGCGGGTGGGTATAGGAGAAGTATTTATGATTTGTGGTCAATCCAATGCCCAGGGAGTGCGAAATTACGGGGCTGTTGGTTCCATTGATGACCGGGTAAATGCGGTAAATTATTTTAATGAAAGCAGCTCCAAAACACCTCCTGAAATATTAACCATTAGTCATCTTGACCAAAATGCAGATATTGGGCCAAATGGGAAAACCCCTTGGTGCTGGAGTGAAGTAGGTGATTCACTTGCTAAAAAACTGGATGTACCGATACTCTTTTTCAACTCCGCCTGGACAGGTACGCTTACTTATAATTGGTGGCAGAGTTATCAGGAAATCCCCACATTAGACCCCATTTTTCGGGTGTATTTCCCTACTGGTTTCCCGTACCATAACCTGAAACTTTCCCTGCAATATTATGCCTCTCTTTTTGGTGTTCGTTCGGTTTTGTGGCATCAGGGAGAATCGGACGTTTACCCAGGGGTACCCAATCGCCTCGAAACATATGGCTATATGAAAGGTTTGATTCAACAATCACGAAAAGATTTCAATCCGGATTTAGCTTGGGTAATCAGTAAGGCATCCTATGTGGATGGCCGCCGATCAGATGCTATTCTAGGTGCACAACAAGATATCATCAATGAACCGGGTTTTAATGCATTTGAAGGCCCTTTTACAGATAATTTAATGATTCCCAGATACGATGGTGTACATTTTGCGAATACTGAAAATGTGAAAGGCCTTTCTCTTTTAGCTAATGCCTGGTTGGAAAAAATGAATACGGAGTTTTTTAAAAAAGTAATACCGGTAAATAGCATTCCTACTATAGATTTTGATTTAAGTTGTAAAAATTTTATAGCCAAAATTAGTGCACCTTCTGATTATCAGATTTATAAATGGTCTGATGGTATTTATGAGGATGTGCGATATGGTAATTCCGGCATTTTTGAAGCGATATTTCTTGATAATAATAAGCAGTACAAATGGGGCGTGCCAATAAATTTGGATATAGTGAAATTTAAAAATCCCCACAGGCCTGTAGCTGAATCAGATCGCTTTTGTGATGGTGATTCTCTCGAAATAAATGCGGATAGTAACTATTATCAAATAGAGTGGAATACTGGATCAAAAGGTAATTCAATAGTAGTAAATTCCTCCGGAAATTATTCTTATACAGCAAAAAATGCAATTGGATGCGAATACGAAGCGGATTCATCCATAAAAATAGAAAAACTCACCAAACCTATTGCTCATTCTATACAAATCGATATAGGCCTGCTAGACACAAGCGAATCCTACAATTTGAAAGTTATCGCATGCGAAGGTGATAGTATCCTAATTTCTGCCGAAAAAGATCCTTCCATCAATTCCTATTTTTGGTCAAATGGAAGCCAAAATGAACACGTTAAATTACTGAAAGATGAAACCCTCAGTTATTTTTATACACAAGGTGAATTAAACTGCAAAAGTGAAATTTCGGATACGCTTTATGCAGAATTCAGGGAGAATCCACCCCCACTGCAAATCGAACAAATTTCACCGTTTAGGCTGGCAGCTTATTTTGTAAATTCAGGTGATTCTGTATCCTGGTTTTATAATAATAAAAACCTGATGAATGATTTCAGGGCAAGCATTACGATTAATAAATCCGGGATCTATTTTGCCAAACGAGTAAAAACGGCAACTAACTTAAGTTGTGCTTCCAGTTCATCTAACAATCTGGATATTCAATTAGCCGACCTTTCCAAAATTTTCATATTCCCTAATCCAACCAGCCTCTATGTTAATATGGAAACCTCAGAAGCCACGAATATCGAATCTATCAGCCTATTCGATAAGTTAGGTCACAAGTATAAAGACTTTGGCAAAATCCCCGGATTTTCAGGTAATCATACTTTAGAACTACCAGATCTTGCACCCGGAATATATATACTCGAAATCAAAAAAAGCAATGGAGTTGAACGGAAACATCTATTTATCAACTAAGTACAATTTTATCCGATAATTCCACAAATTTTGATTTAACTTGTATTTAATAAGCCCTTAAACCAGCTTTGCTTTTACTATTACAACCCTACTTAATTTTCTATGAAGTTATCATTTATAGATATAGCCATCGTGTTGCTATACCTTTCTGCCACTGTTGTAATTGGTTTGGTACTTAGAAAACAAGCCGAAAAATCAAAAAAAGATTACCTATTGGGCGGCAATAATATACCCTGGTATATGCTAGGCCTTTCCAATGCCTCCGGAATGTTCGACATTTCGGGCACCATGTGGCTGGTAACTTTACTTTTTGTCTATGGAATAAAAAGTGCCTGGATACCTTGGTTATGGCCTGTTTTTAATCAGATTTTCCTGATGATGTTTATGTCGATGTGGCTTCGCCGTTCTAATGTTACCACGGGTGCAGAATGGCTGCATACTCGTTTCAGCGGACGGGGAGCTTCTGTTTCTCATTCCATTATTGTAATTTTTGCCATTGTTTTAGGCTTGGGTTATTTGGCTTACGGTTTTATCGGAATTGGTAAGTTTGTAGAAATATTTATACCCTGGGAAGTGATTTCTTCTTACCTACCCTTCCATGTTTCTGCCGAATATGTACCTCATTTTTATGGTATAATTTTCACCTTATTTGCCGTTTTCTATTCGCTTCTAGGTGGTATGTTGAGTATTGTGTGGGCAGATATGATTCAGTACTCACTTATGGCAATTTCCGGAATCGTAGTTGGTGTAATTGCCATGACGGCGGTCGCAAATCACGGAATTACAGTTCCTGATGGCTGGATGACACCCTTTTTCGGGCAATACCTCGATCTGGATTGGGGCAATATCATTCCGGAAGTAAATGAAAAAATCCAAAGCGATGGCTACAGCCTTTTTTCTGTATTTTTCACCATGATGTTAATAAAAGGTCTTTTGGTTTCTTTTGCAGGACCTGCACCTACTTACGACATGCAAAAAATACTTTCTACCAAATCACCTCGTGAAGCAGCTTTAATGAGCGGATCGGTTTCCTTGGTTTTAATGCCAATACGCTATTTCATGATTGCCGGTTTCGGGGTTTTAGCCATTATTTTTTATGATAAACTCGACCTGGTAGTTGGTGGAAAAATTGATTTCGAACAAATATTACCCTCAGGAATTAATGAGTTTGTACCGGTAGGTTTGTTAGGATTGTTGTTGGCTGGCCTAGCCGCCGCGTTTATTTCGACATTTGCCGGTACCCTAAATGCCACACAAGCTTACATCACTAATGATATTTATCTTAAACACATCAACCCAAACGCCGGAAATAAAGAAATACGGAATGTAAACTGGTCTGCCGGTATAATAATGGTAGTAATCAGTATGATTATGGGGCTTTTTGCCAAAGATGTAAATGATATGTTGCAATGGATAGTAAGTGGATTATATGGTGCCTATGTGGCAAGTAATGTACTAAAATGGTATTGGTGGCGATTTAATGGCTCCGGTTTTTTTTGGGGAATGGTAGGGGGACTTTTACCGGCACTTTCCTTCCGTTTTATATTTCCGGATACGCTTGACTTATACACTTTTCCGCTTATGCTCCTGCTCTCAACAATCGGTGCGGTGGTAGGGACATTAATGACACCGCCTACAGATGAAGAGACCTTAAAATCTTTTTACAAAAATGTAAATCCATGGGGTTTCTGGAAACCAATTCGCGAAAAAGTTATGGCTGAAGATCCTTCATTTGTACCAAATAAAGATTTCAAAAGAGATATGTTTAATATTGTTATCGGTACAATCTGGCAAACAGCCCTTGTTATTTTCCCTATTTACCTGGTTTTACTAAAAACAGTACCAACATTAGTCACTTTTGGGGTGGCCGTGCTTTGTACTTATATTTTGAAGAAAACCTGGTTTGATGAGCTTCCTAAAGATAATTTATGAAACAATTCCCCGAAAACTTTACTTGGGGCGGAGCCACTTCCTCCTATCAAATAGAAGGTGCATGGAATACCGGAGGGAAAGGTCCATCGATCTGGGATGTTTTCTGCATGATTCCGGGAAAAGTTGCAAATGGCGATACGGGAAATATAGCCTGTGACCACTATCATAGAGTAAAAGAAGATGTGGCACTAATAAAAAAACTAGGCTTAAAAGCCTATCGATTCTCCATTTCATGGTCAAGAATCATGCCTTCCGGCCGCGGTGAAATCAACCAAAAAGGCATTTATTTCTACAACGAATTGATTAATGAATTGCTGGCAAACGATATCGAACCCTGGGTCACGCTGTACCATTGGGATTTGCCTGCGGCTTTAGAATTCGAAATTGATGGCTGGCTTGGCGAGGAAATTTCAAATGTATTTGCCATCTACGCCCATGTTTGTTTTGAAAGTTTCGGAGCCGGGTGAAAAACTGGATTACCATAAACGAAGCCTGGGTAGTAGCTATTCTTGGATATGGTTTGGGAGTATTTGCTCCAGGCAAAAAGTCACAAAGTTTGCCTTATCTGGCAGGTCATAATCTACTTTTGGCTCATGGAAAGGCCGTTGATATTTACCGAAAAGAATACCAGCAAGAGCAAAAAGGAAGAATTGGAATCACCAATAATTGCGATTGGAGAGAGCCCCTAACTAATTCCGCAGCCGACAAGGAAGCTGCAGAAAGAGCCATGGAATTCTTTCTTGCTTGGTTTGCCGACCCCATATATAAAGGGGATTACCCGGAAAGTATGAAAAAACGACTGGGAAATCGGCTTCCTACTTTCAGTGAGGCCGAAATTGCTTTAATTAAGGACTCATCCGACTTTTTCGGCCTAAATCATTACACTACCATGTACGCAGCTGATGCTACTGATAAGCTGGAAAAAGGATCAGTTTATGGAAATGGTGGTCTTTCGGAAGATCAGGATGTTAATTTAAGTGTGGACCCAAGTTGGAAACTTACCGATATGCAATGGGCCATAGTACCCTGGGGTTGTCAGAAATTATTGCAATGGATAGCTGCCCGTTACAACAATCCGGAAATATATATTACCGAAAATGGCTGTGCATTTGACGATAAGCTGATTAGTGGAGAAGTGCTTGATCCGGATAGAATTGCTTTTTTCGAAGGCTACCTCTCTGCAGTACATGGAGCCATTCAAAATGGGGTTAATGTGGGTGGCTATTTCATTTGGTCATTGATGGATAATTTTGAATGGGCTTCCGGCTACGATAAAAAATTCGGGATAACTTATATCGAAGAAAATACTTTAAAACGCATTGCGAAAGCTTCTGCTCTCTGGTATGCAGAGGTAATCAGAAGAAACGGACTGGCCTGATCTAGGGCGATATTTGGTTATGCTAGTTGTTACAGGTTTGGGCAATCCCTTTTAATCAAGGTTTCTGCAATGCCGCTTTAAAATATTTCCCTTGACGGGATGGCTCAAAACTCCAATCATTAAATAAGTGTGGAGCCCATTGTGGATCAAAAACCCAAACCACGTAAGAAATACCCTTGGCTGCACAGTAGTTTGTAATGGCATCGCCATAAGATTCATCCGAAATTACCGGTATATGTGCACCCCGGTCATCGGCTCCGCAAAAGCCAATTTCTGTTAATATGAGTGGGTAAGCTTCTGCCACAAAACCCCAATCTTCTTCCCATTGTCCTTCCCAAGGTTTTTGTCTTTTTTGAGGATATGGATGTGAAACGTAGGCAATGCCTTCTGCACGTATCGGGTTATACCTGATTTCTTTTAAATCATATGCCCAATTAAAACCAGCAACTAAAGGAATGGCTGTATTACCATGTGCCCGGATTATTCCAATGCATTCTTCCATCAATTCCCGCCATTGTTGCCAACTGCAGGTTCCCAATTGACCGTTATAAGTGGTAGGTTCATTATACAGTTCAAAAAAGGCTACCGTATTATTTCCTTTGAAATGTTTGGCCATTGTCCTCCAGAATTCAAAAGTTTCTTTTTGTGTGGTTTCATAACCGTCTGCCTGATACATTTCGGTTCGCAAATTCCCTATGGAATGCCAGTCAATTATAACATACATATTATTCTTTCTGGCCATTTCAACACCTTTATCCAGCAGTTCCAGATAGTTTTTTTGACCTCGTTTTCGCCATGCAGCTGGATGAACCGGAAAACGAACAATATTGGATCCCCAATTCTTCATTTCGGCAAAATACAAACTATCCCAATGTCCTTGAGTTTCTAATTTGTCCGGATCACTCGTATTTAAGCCTCTGAAAATTAATACTTTACCAGAATCGTCCACCAAATCCTTTCCTTTTACACTGATTTTGGGTAATTGACTATATATATCCGGTAAGAATAGACTTAGAAATATCAATATTGCAAATCCTTTGTAATTTTTCATGTTTAAGCATATTTTGGACCAATTTAGTAAAATCTTACCAAAAGTGACAAAAATGAATACTTGTTGGTATATTTAGAATTACATTAATACTATTAGTCCAGCAGCGGGATATTTTGTATTCTTAATAGCTGAAAACTTAAGCTTTTGGTAAAGTTTAAAAATACAAACAAATGAACTATTCGTAGGATACTATAGAATTAAAAATAAAGATTTTGCAAAAATGAAAAGGACAATAGCTTGATTTTTGAAAAAAAATATTTTAACCTCCAATAAATTTATCTAATAAAAATAATCTGCATTTTATCTGGATTTGCCAGAAAATTATTTGAATATACACTTTAATTATACCAAAATAAATTTGGCTTCTGATATGAATGAATTTGAAAAAAAAGAACTTATTTTAAGAGATTGGCTGGCTATTGAGCGAACTCATCTGGCCAATGAACGTACTTTTTTGGCTTATTTTCGAACAGCTTTTGTTTTTTTGGCGACCGGGCTCACAATAATAAAAGTAGATTATTTTCAAAATCTTAATTGGTTGGGTTGGTTTTTTATAGGCCTTTTCCCTTTTGTTTTATTTTTTGGCATTTACCGCCTCATAAAAGTTAAAAACGGAATAGCTCAGCATTATAAGCCTTGATTTTTCATTTTCTAATAAAAAGTTTTTATTTCACATTTAGCTATTCAAAAATAAAACTTAAATTTCCTTATTAAAATCAATCCTTAAAACTACTCATTTCATTTATGTTAAAGAAAATCCTTCTGGCAATTGCGGCAGTCTTAATTATAATTCAATTTTTTCATCCGAAAAAAAATGATTCCAATGATAAAACTTATGCTATCGAAACCAAATACGAAGTACCGGCCGATGTAAAACAAATTATGGAAGGGGCTTGCAATGATTGCCATACTAATAATACCCGCTATCCTTGGTACAATAATATTCAGCCTATCGCCTGGATGCTAGACCACCATGTGATAGATGGTAAAAGGCATATGAATTACGACGAATTCACAAACCGACCTTTGGCATTTCAAAATCATAAACTGGAAGAAACGGCAGAAATGATAGAAAAGAAAGAAATGCCTTTGGAATCTTATACCTACTTTGGATTACATAATGAAGCCAATCTAACGGACGAACAGAGAGAAATTTTGATCAGTTGGGCACATACACAGATGGACAGCCTTAAAGCTCATTATCCTGCAGATAGTCTTGTGATGAAAAGAAGACCAGGAACTCAGCCACCACCCTCGAAATAATTTTAATTCCATTTCTGAAAAAGTCCCCCATGGGACTTTTTCCATTTTTAGTTGTTTCCAATTACAGCTCAGGGATTGATTTTGCACAATCTTTACTAAAAATGGCAATTTATTCTGCTAATTTATTTTCACTTTTGTATTTTGATCATAAAAAACAAGACTATGGCTGGATTTGATAGAAAAATGCTTAATTTCTTATTGAAGAACGTGCATCAGGTAAATACAATTACCACATTCGATTATTATTCGGCACACGATGAGGAAACCTTTCAATTGATTTTGGATACCGCTGAAAATCTGGCAGCGAAACACCTGTCACCTGCTTTTGTAAACTCCGATAGAAACGAACCTCAACTTTTAAATGATGAGGTAAAAGTGCACCCGGCTTTAAAACCCTATATACAAAGTATTGCTGAATCAGGCTTAATAGCCGCAACCCTGCCATTTGAGGAAGATGGACAGCAATTACCAAAAACTATTTATGCTGCAGCTCATTATATTCTTACCGCTTCGCACAATAGCTTCGTCATGTTCAGTGATCTGGCACATGGTTGTCTGGAAATGATTTCTACTTTTGGAACTGCGGATTTAAAGAAAATCTATCTTCCCAAAATCAGCACATGTGAATGGCTCGGAACTATGTGCCTTACCGAGCCACAGGCAGGAAGCTCGCTTTCTGACGTTCAAACTATGGCATATCTTCAGCCAGACGGGACCTATAAATTGCTTGGCCAAAAAGTATTCATATCTGCGGGAGATCATGATTTAACTGGAAATATAGTCCATTTGGTATTAGCCCGTATCGAAGGAGCTCCGGCAGGCACCAAGGGAATATCCCTTTTTGTAGTTCCTAAATACAAAGTGGATTATCAAACAGGAGATTTACTTTTGGAAAATGGAGAAAAAGTCAGTAACGATGTTAAATCAATAGCTATTTTCCACAAAATGGGACAAAAAGCTACACCGGCAATGCATTTAGGTTTTGGTGGAAACAACGATTGCGAAGGAATACTATTGGGTCAGGAAAATAAGGGATTGGCACACATGTTCCAAATGATGAATGGAGCGAGACTAGGTGTAGGCATGACTGGCATTTCCATTGCATCGGCAGCAATGCAACTATCCCAGCAGTACGCCAGAGAGCGGGTTCAAGGCCGACTGCCGGTTGGGAGTCGCTTTCCGGTGCAAATACAGGAACATCCGGATGTAAAAAGAATGCTTTTTGCACAAAAAGCGATTGTAAATGGAGGGCTTTCCTTGTTGCTGCAGTGTTATAAATACCTCGATTTATTGAAGGTCTCAGAGACCGAACAAGACATTTTTAAATACGACTGCCTGACTGAGTTATTAACACCGGTGGCTAAAACCTTCGGAGCCGAAATGGGTATTTTGTCTACCAATCTTGGCTTACAGATTCACGGTGGTTATGGTTACACCATGGATTTTGAATTGGAGCAACTCGCCCGTGACGTGAGAATTACGAGCATTTATGAAGGTACCACCGGGATCCATTCTTTGGCCTTAGTCGGAAGAGAAATCCTGAAAAGCGACGGCATTTCACTTAAATTCTGGCAGACAGAAGTTGAAAATACGGTTGAGGAAGCACGAAAACTCGAGCAAACTCAAAAAGCAGCTGAGCAATTGCAATCGGCGTTAGAACTATTCAACTTTACGACCAATAAAATGAAGGAAATGTCGGAAGAAGGGAAAACAATGGAATACCTTGCCGATGCCAATTTATATATGGAGCTTTTTGGAATATTAAATATTGCCTGGCAATGGCTACTTATTGGAGTTGCTGCCACTGCAGAAAATGGCGATGGCAAGGATAAACTTAAAACACTTTACTTTTATTATCAATACGAACTAGGTAAAATCGATTACCTGAGCAGGCAAATTATCAATACGGAGAAGCTGACTTTGCCTGAAATCTAAACTGAAATTAATGCATAAACCACTTAAAATTATCATTTGCGGAGCCGGAATTGGCGGATTAACCGCAGCCTTAATACTTCATGAAGCTGGTTTTGAAGTAAAAGTTTTTGAATCGGTAAAAGAAATAAAGCCCTTAGGGGTTGGAATCAATACTCTTCCGCATTGTGTACGCGTTTTGACTAACCTTGGCTTGCAAGATAAAATAGCCGGAGAGTCGGTAGAAACCAGTGATCTGGTGTATTTCAATAAATTGGGTCAGCAATTTTGGACCGAACCACGCGGGAGACATGCCGGTTATAAATGGCCTCAATTTTCAGTGCATAGGGGCAAATTGCAAATGTTACTTTTTGAGGAAGTTCTCAGTAAAATTGGTCAAAATACGATTCAAACCAACTGCCATTTAGAACGGTTTGATCAAAACGAAAATAGTGTGACGTCCTATTTTATCGACAAAGATTCCGGTGAGCAAGTCCATGTTGAAACTGCCGATGTACTTATTGGTGCCGATGGCATCAATTCTGTGGTGCGAGCACAATTATATCCCGATGAGGGGCCACCTGTTTACTCTGAAAATGTACTCTATCGCGGCACAACCGTCATGAAGCCTTACCTCAATGGTAAATCAATGGCCATGATAGGAAGTTTAAAACAAAAAATGGTGGTGTACCCCATAAGTAAACCCGATAAGGAGGGAAAAGTATTAATGAATTGGGTTGGAAATCTGAATGAAGGAAAATCAAAACTGACCGACAGAGATTGGAACCGTCGGGCCGATCAGGGCAGATTGATAGAAATATATAAGGATTGGGTATTTGACTGGCTCGATGTAAAAGCCATGGTGGAAGGAGCCGAGGCTGTATATGAATTTCCAATGTCAGATCGTGATCCATTGGAAAAATGGTCATTTGGAAGAGTGACTTTACTAGGCGATGCTGCACATCCCATGTATCCGATTGGTTCCAATGGTGCTTCACAAGCTATTTTAGATGCCGAATACATCAGCAAGTGCCTTCAGGATATTGAAAATGTAGAAGAAGCACTAATTTCTTATGACAATGAAAGAAGGCCGGCAACAGCCAAAGTGGTTTTGCAAAACCGCAAAAAA
>JAHEBN010000180.1 GCA_024645245.1 Jiulongibacter sp.
GCAAATATTTTAATAGGAAGTTTCTTCCTGACAATATTCTACTTATGATAAATACCGATCTCGAACAAAAACTTAAAACCAACCTGAAAGAAATTTTCGGATTCGATAAATTTCGGGGGGAACAAGAAAAAATAATTGAAAGTATAACCTCCGGGAAAAATACTTTTGTAATCATGCCAACTGGTGCAGGTAAATCGCTTTGCTATCAATTGCCTGCAATTACACTTGAAGGAACCGCCATTGTAATTAGTCCTCTGATCGCATTAATGAAAAATCAGGTGGATCAGATGAACGGTTTTGGCATAAATGCCCAATTTCTGAACTCCACACTCAATAAAACGGAGATGAACCGTGTGAAAAAGGATGTTTTGGAGGGGAAATGCAAATTATTGTATATAGCACCTGAATCGCTCAATAAAGAAGATAACCTCGTTTTTTTGAAGCAGGCTAAACTTTCTTTTGTAGCAGTGGATGAAGCTCACTGTATTTCTGAATGGGGTCACGATTTCAGACCGGAATACCGAAGAATCAGGAGTATAATAGAAAGTGTTGATGAAAATCTACCTATTATTGCACTTACTGCCACCGCCACGCCAAAGGTGCAATTGGATATTCAGAAGAACCTGAATATGGATGATTCAGTACTTTACAAATCTTCATTTAACCGGGCTAATCTGTATTATGAGGTTAAGCCTAAAATAAATCCTAAGAAGGCCCTGATTCAGTTTGCCAGTATACACAGAGGTAAATCAGGTATTGTATACTGTTTAAGCCGAAAGAAAGTAGAAGAAATCGCTGCTTTACTTACAGTTAATGGTTTTAAGGCTCTTCCCTATCATGCAGGCCTGGACGCTGATGTTCGGGTTAAAAATCAGGATGCATTTTTGAATGAAGATTGCGATATAGTAGTGGCAACTATCGCTTTTGGAATGGGTATTGACAAACCAGATGTGAGATATGTGATTCACTACGACGCCCCGAAATCACTGGAAGGCTACTATCAGGAAACCGGCCGTGCTGGTAGAGATGGATTGGAAGGCAAATGCCTGATGTTTTATGCCTACGATGATGTATTAAAACTAGAGAAATTTAATAAAGACAAACCGGTAACTGAAAGGGATAATGCCAAAGCTTTGCTTATGGAAATTATCGCTTATTCCAGCTTAGGCATTTGCCGCAGAAGGCAGCTCCTTAGTTATTTCGGTGAATATATGGAAGAAGATTGTGGCTATTGCGACAACTGTAAACACCATACCAAAACATTTAAGGTTGAAGAAGAAGTAGTGCTCGCCTTAAATGTGATAAAGAAAACCCAACAGCGTTTTTCGATTAATCATATTGCAGATATTCTTACAGGAAATAAAGCCAATAACCCGGCCATCGAAAGCCACGACCATCATAAATTACCAGAATATGGCAAAGGACTTAATTATTTAGGTCTGAATGGCAACGATGATGACGATGAAGAGGATGAAAATCCGGTAAAAGCTGAAATGAACGGCGACAATAAGCTGACTCCTGCAGATAAATGGGTTTCTGTGCTTCGCCAGCTATTAGTATTCGGTTATTTAGGAAAAGATATTGAAAACTATGGTATTATAAAAATAACTGAAAAAGGTGAGGAATACCTGAAAGATCCATACAGCATAAAGCTTTTTGAAGATCATGACCACACAGAAGCAGAGGGTAGTAACGACGACGAAATTCAGACTACTGCTCCGGGTGGAGGCGGTGGTGCAGCTGATGAAGAATTACTGGAGCTTTTGAAGGCCCTGGTTAAGAAAGTTGCAAGCCAACACGGAATTCAGAAATGGGCAGTATTTCAGGAGCCTTCATTGCTTGAAATGGCAACTACCTATCCTACTACTATTTCAGACCTGACTCAGATTCAGGGTGTTGGTATTGGTAAGGCAAATAAATTTGGAAAACCTTTCCTCGATTTAATTAAAAAATATGTTGAAGAAAACGACATCGAAACTACTCAGGAGTTTGTTGTAAAATCAGCGGTTAATAAATCGAAAACCAAGATTTTTATAATTCAACAGGTAGATAAAAAGGTGGAACTGGAAGAAATTGCGGAAGCCAAAGAAATGTCATTTGATGAGTTACTTACCGAAATTGAAAATATTTGTTTTTCAGGAACAAGACTTAATCTGGACTATTACCTTAAGTCGGCCATTGATGAAGATAAAATGCACGATATTTATGAATACTTCAAGTCTGCGAATACGGATTCTGTAGAAGAAGCAATGAGAGACTTTGACGACTATGACGAAGAAGTAACTGAAGAAGAAATAAGGTTGGTTCGAATTAAATTTTTGAGTGAAATAGCCAACTAAGAATAACGATTTCCGTTCGATTAATTAAAATCCCCATTTTGAGTAAAATTGGGGATTTTTTTGTGTATCAAATTCCACTTGTAAAATAGTGAATATCAGAATATTATGTATTAGTTTTGCAGAAGAATTAGAAATTTTTAAAATTATTAAAATAAGTACGTGCTTTCTTTTCCTGTTTGACAGAAAATATACGTCCTTTCCTATTTGATGAATAAAATATTTAGAACAGCAGCAATAATGCTTTTGCTGCATATCTTTGTGCAAAATACGTATGCCCAAAAAAAGACTCCCCTACATCCTTTTATCGGAATAAGCAGTATTTATGACAGTTGCCAATTGGCTTGTAATCTATTTTCAATAAATCGTGCTGAGCTGATCGCAACAGATAATCTGGATTTCCAGGCAGTGATTAATGAGGAAGAATGCTACAGCGTTCCTTCCGGTTTTCAACCCGGTTGCTTACTTGAATTCCGAAACCAGAAGTGGTTTTTAATTCGGGTAGTTTCAGGTGATACATTGAATTTCCATATTACTAATTCAAATAATTATGATATCGATGCGGCAATATGGGGCCCAATAGAGGCTAAGGATCTTAATAATTCTTGTGCAGCTTTAACAATATTTCCTCACTCATGTGATTATTCTTTTGACCATGTCAATTTGAATATATTTAATCCTCAACAAGATGATTTCTATCTTCTGGCTGTTACAAATTTTTCAAACGCTGAAACAGAAATTAATCTTAAGCAACCGGAAGGGGGAAAAGTAGTTTTTTCCTACTTCTGCCCTGATAATATTTCTCTAAATACTCCCCTTTTTGGTAATCAGAAACAAAACGCCACCAACGAGCTCAAGATGAGTTCTATATTAGGAGATTCGGTGCAAATTAAAGCATTTGGCGGACACACTGTAGAACTGTTGCCCGGTTTTTCAACCGAAGATAAAGTGGTTTTTGAAGCCAGAATACAAACCTGTTTGAATACATCTGAGAATTATACCGCTCCATCTGAAAATATTATTTGCGAAGACTTCTCAAATCATAACCTGAACACGCCTCATTTATACGCCAACAAAAATGCAAACGAATTGGTAGGTACAGTATTTGCACGAACCCAGCCAGAGTATTCCGCCTATGATAATGTGTGGAAAAAAATGGAAAAAGTAGGTGAAGACACTGGTGCCGATAGGTATTGGTGGGCATATCGTGAGCCCTATATTTTTTATTCTACTGTAAAATTAAGATCTGGAGCAGGATGCCCTACTTTTACAGATACCCGTACTACCTATCCATATAATTACCAAGGCACCGAAGACACTCCGATTGCAAGTATACCGCCTATTACGAGCTATGCCAACATTCAATCACCTTTCTATATTTCCAGTGATTTAAATATACAAAAAACGCGGTACGATACCTACTCCATGTACCTGAGATCAGGGCTACCAAATTTACAATATCGAATTGAAGGCGGATACTGGAGAAATGGAGCAGAAGATCTCACCTATTATGAACCATATAATCAAAGGGAAGTGCATGTCACAAAAATACCTTCCTTTACAAGTACAAAAGATTTTTATATCGATTTTACTCAGGACGGTGGACTTACCGCAGACCGATATCTGGTCACAAGAAATACCTGCGGTGGCCATTTTGGCAACACCACAGTTTTTAACCGGGTAGCTGATTCCACAGTTTACGTTCATACTTATCAGGCCGATATAAATGTTAAAATGAAATTGGGTGATCAACCATCGAATACTATATTCGGAAGTTGTTTCTTTATGGGAAAAATGGTCCCGGGTGTTTATGAGAAGCCACTTTCTTCATTAAAAAATGAATATATTCTGGACGATAAGATTTACCTGAGAATAAAATTTCAATAATAAATCAAATAAGGTACTGAATTAACAGAGATTACTTTTCTGCATATTCCAATAATTTAGCCTAAATACCATTTATAGACAATTTCGTATAATTCTTTTGAACTCTTACCAAAATTTGAATCGTTCCACTTTTTATTCTCCAATCTTCGCTTCACTTGTTGTCAAAACACTTAATTATTAAATATCAGCCTTGATTTCACAATAAAAAACACTCTTTAGAAATCATACTTACCTATTTAGTTTTACACTTTAAAATTGAAGTTTAATTTGTCAAATTATGGATCAGAAAAAAAAACACCCCGTACTAAAATATAATTTTATTAATTTTAGGCACGCAGATTTTAAATTCACATTTATAAGTAATGAAATATTTCCATCAATTACTTCTTTTAATTCTAATCATATCTGTTAGATCTCTGGCACAAACCGGCTTTAGCGAAAGCACCATTTATAATGGATCCGAAATAATAACTGGCATGACATTTGATGAGGCGGGCAGAATTTATTTTTGGGAAAAAACAGGTAAAATTTGGGTAATCAAAGACGGCATTAAATCATCAACACCGCTATTAGATTTAACATCAGAAGTAAGAAATGCATTAGATTTAGGGCTTATTGGAGTGGTACTCGATCCCGACTATATGTCAAATGGATACATTTACTTTTGCTATGCTATAGTAGAATCCAGCTTTAGTGGCTATAATCCCAATGATCCGGCGACAATGGGACGAGTAACGAGATATACGGTAGATGACCCGAATGTAGACTACCCCACTGCACAGCTTGCCAGTCGAAAAGTATTACTCGGTACTGAAGCCGGGGATGGTTTCCCAATAACATTTGTATCTCACATGGGTGGAGCTCTGGCTTTTGGTGACGATGGCTCGCTTATGCTAAGTACCGGCGACGGAGCCACTTTTGTAACTACCGACAATGGAAATCAAGGTTATTATCAGCATGCCATAAGTTTAGGCATTATGAGCCCTGCAGAAAACGTAGGGGCTAACAGAAGCCAACTTGACAGCTCCATGTGTGGTAAAATATTAAGAATTGATCCCGAAACCGGTGATGCCATGAAAGATAATCCTTTATATGATTCGGCAAATCCGCGTAGTGCCGTTTCCAGATTGTGGGCCAAAGGACTTCGTAATCCCTGGCGAATGCTACATATTCCAAATTCAGGCAATCACGACAATCCGGGTGCATTCCTAGTAGGAGACGTAGGCTCAAGTTATTACGAAGAGTTAAATCTTGTTAGTGAACCCAATTTAAATTTTGGTTGGCCTCACTACGAGGGGATGGATTACTTTTTTCCGGCCAGGCCAACTCAATATAAGCCAAGTCAGTGGCAAAAACCCATTATTGACCTGAAGACCGGTGTTCGTGGGCTTATTGATGAAATAGTATACCCTGGGGGAAGTCCGCAGTTTCCAGCTGGTTCATTCGCTGGCTCATCGGCTATTGTATTAGGAAATTTTTACACCAGAAATGATTTCCCCGTACAATATCAAAATGCTTTCTTTTTTGGTGATCATGGTTCTAGATCTATATTTTATACAAAATTAGATTCAAATTATAACCCAATGTTTTTCTATCAATTCAGATATACGGGAGATTACCTGTTTGACATCCAGGCTACACCCTATTTAGAAGGTTTATTCTATATTGTAAACAGCAATTCCTATACCGGAGGTTGCAAAATAAAACGTTTAAAATACGCCCCGGGTAATCAAGCACCGGTTGCAAACATTTCTGCAGAAAATAAAACTTCAGGATCAAATACGCTTACAACTCAATTTTCAGCCAAATTCTCTTACGACCCAAATCCAGGAGATATTTTAAGTTTTAACTGGAGCTTTGGAGATGGACAAACCGCTACTGGCTTAGCTCCAAATATTAGTTTTAGCAGTAAATTGAATGTGCCGGTAACGTACAAAGTTGTTTTAACAGTAAGTGACAATCATGGGTCAAGTAGCAAAGACTCTCTATATGTTACATTAAATAATGAAGCACCTACCATTAAAGCCCTAATTATTGATCCGGTAATTTCACAACTTAAACCTTCAACAGAAACTGATATTTACCTGGAAACAGTTGCTACGGATGACTACACGCCTGCAAATAACCTGGTTTATAAGTGGTATATTTTTGAACTTCATAATGGACATCAACATCTTCATCAAACTTATATAGGTAATCAGATTTCCATTCAATTACCTGAGGCTCCATGCGAATCGCCCAATGCAAGTTATTGGATAAAAATCAAGTTGGAAGTTATCGATGAAGGTGGACTGATTTCAACAGAAGAAGTAATATATGAACCTGATTGTGGTAAACTTTCCCAAAATATCAGTTTTAATCAAATCTCTGAAAAGAATACAAATCAAACTTCCTTCACCTTAAATGCTACTTCAAACTCAGAACTTGACGTAGAATACTACATCTTAAATGGGCCGGCAATAGTATTAGGCAACAGCTGTAGTCTGTCTGGTATACCGGGCGTAGTTACTTTACGGGCAACCCAGCATGGTAATGCTCAGTATAATCCGGCTTTATTTGTCGAACAGACATTTGATGTAGTTAAGTACAGAACGCCACAAACAATTGTATTTAAAGCGATACCAAATCAGATAAATCCCCAATATTCTTTAATATTAGATGCTGCATCTAATTTAAACAGGCCGGTAAAGTTTGTTAAATTCTATGGTCCAATAAATATTGTAGGTGGTCAGGTTACTTTTACCGGTGAAGGAGGTTGGGCAAAAGTAAGGGCTTATAATGAAGGTGATGATAATGTGGAAGGTGCTTATCAGGATATGGAATTTTACGTTTGTCCATTAGCCTATTACCTGACAAATCCGGAAAACAATGTAAACTCAAGTTCGGAAATCGAATTTAAGGCTTTAGAAAATATTACCTCCGATGCTATATTAAACAATGGCAGTAAAGTAATTTATAATGCCGGTAATTTTATACACTTATTACCCGGATTTCAGGTAAAACATGGAGCCGTGTTTGAAACAACGAATACGGGTTGTTCAGATTAATGAATCTCCTTTTATTGGCAATAACATTAAACTAATAGTTCTTTAATTATCCTTAAAGGCAAACTTTTTTAGGTCATATTCAACAAAATATATGGAATAAGACTAAATTTTAAAACCTCATATTTGAACTGATAAATAACTGACATCTTTCAACTATAAGATTCAGAACGTACATATGGTATTTAAAATACCTGCTTTATTTTACCCGAACACCGGCAATAATATTTATTTAAATATCTTTAGAATTGTAATTTTAGGATTAAAGGCTTACTTTGATTCAATCACAGAAAAAAAACTATTAATATGAATTGGCGAAGTTTGGTCTCAATACTTTGTAGTCTCCATATAACTGATGTATAAGCTGATGATTTTAAACAATCAAATACGGTTCTCTTTCCAATGACATTGTCAGCATTACTACTGATTTATCTGATTTAATATTAATTTCCGGTAATAAACTCCGGGTTAATGGGAATGTACGAATTTCATGTGGTATCAAAACCTCTGCGATGCTTTTTAATTCAAATATAAGTGTTACTCCAGACGATAATCGCCATAGATTATTTTATAATAGTAACGGCGGGCATACGGTAAACCTGACACTGCCAGGTAATGTGGGCCAGGAATTCCTTATTGCCAACCGTAGCTCCTCAAATCTTAATTTAAATATGAATTTGATTTCAGGCATGGGAATCACTGTAAAGAGGATTATTTAATACACCAAATCCAGCCCCAGGGTATCTTTCAGGTCTTTGAGGGCTGGGTTTTTTTCCAGCATAGCTTTGTACTTTTCTTGCTCGGTACGGGGTTTGGCTTCTTTTTTTTCGGCC
>JAHEBN010000033.1 GCA_024645245.1 Jiulongibacter sp.
TGCTTTTAATGAAATTTCTTCGGTTAGTCATTTTCTTTGGTTTACATTTTTGAAGTATTGGCGATTAAATTACAAATTAGCTATTTAATCCCAATAGTTAAATCGTAAAAAACTGAGTATTTCAAAAATAAGAGCTTTCAATAAAAAACCTTAATTTTGTCGGCTTGTAAGCTGAAATACATATACTACTTAAAAAATCATGTCAAAAAAGATTCAATCGGCTCTTATTTCCGTATTCTATAAAGATGGTCTGGATAAAATAGCCAAGTTGCTTCATGAAAATGAGGTTACCATTTATTCAACGGGAGGCACTCAAACATTTCTGGAAGAATTGGGCATTCCGGTAATAGCGGTGGAAGACCTTACTTCCTATCCTTCCATTTTTGGTGGTCGTGTAAAAACATTGCATCCGAAAGTTTTCGGTGGCATACTACACCGTAGAGAAAATGCTGACGACGTAAAAACAGCCGCTGAGTATGAAATCCCGGCCATAGATTTGGTAATAGTAGATCTTTATCCTTTTGAAGAAACCGTCGCTTCAGGAGCTTCAGAAGATGATATAATTGAAAAAATTGACATTGGTGGTATTGCGTTGATTCGCGGTGCGGCTAAAAATTATAATGACGTTTTGATTGTCTCATCAAGAACCCAATATGACGATGTATTTGAAATTTTAAGTGCCAAAAATTGCGGCACAGATCTGGACGATCGCAAGCAATATGCCGGGAAGGCATTTGGCACCAGCTCACATTATGACTCGGCCATTCATGCCTATTTTGCCGGAATTGAAGATGGCGAAAATTTCAGAGCAGGCCAAACGAAAAACCTTAGATACGGAGAAAATCCTCATCAATCAGGCACTTTCTATGGCAATCTGGATGCCATGTTCACTCAAATCCATGGTAAGGAGTTGTCTTATAACAATTTAATGGATGTAGATGCCTGTGTACGCCTAATCGAAGAATTCGATGAACTAACTTATGTAATTGTAAAGCATAACAATGCCTGTGGTGTGGCTTCAGCAGCTACCTCCAAACAAGCTTATTTAAACGCACTTTCTTGCGATCCTGTTTCGGCATTTGGCGGGGTTATTATCACCAATACCAACGTAGATGCAGCAACTGCCGAGGAACTTCATAAATTATTTTTTGAAATTCTGATTGCACCTTCTTTTGATGCCGATGCCTTGGATATACTTCAGAAAAAAAGAGATCGCAGGTTATTGATAAAGAAAGAAGTGAAAACATCGAAAAAGCAATTCAGAAGCTTGCTAAACGGTGTTTTGGAACAAGATAAAGATTTATCAACTGAAAAGACAGCGGACTTTAAAGTGGTCACCAAAATCGCACCGACTGATGCCCAGAACAAGGCATTGGAATTTGCCCTGAAAATATGCAAACACTTGAAGTCAAATAACGTGGTGTTGGCAAAAGATGGTCAGATGCTGGCGTGTGGAGTAGGTCAAACATCGAGGGTAGATGCATTAAAGCAAGCGATAGACAAGGCAAAAGAATTTGGTTTTGACTTAAAAGGTGGAGTAATGGCCTCTGAAGCCTTTTTTCCGTTCCCGGACTGTGTCGAAATAGCCGGAAATGTAGGCATCAATGCCGTTATTCAGCCGGGAGGCTCTATTAAAGACCAGCTTTCAATAGATTATTGCGATGAGCATGGTATCACTATGGTGATGACCGGAATCAGGCATTTCCTTCATTAAAAACATCCCTCATTTCAGGGTTTCAATGCAAAATTTAAAGCATATCTTCGGATATGCTTTTTTATTTCTATATCTTCAATCCCATATTCAAACAGTACAACCCTTTTAATTTCTAATTCATGAAACTTCAGTTTTTTGGAGCAGCACAACACGTTACCGGAAGCAAACATTTGCTTACTACTAAACTCGGAACAAAGATATTGTTGGATTGCGGCCTTTTTCAGGGCATCAATACCATTGACCTCAATTTGTCTTTTGGTTTTAATGCAGCTGATATCGATTACGTAATTCTTTCGCATGCCCATATTGACCATTCCGGCCTTTTACCACGCTTGGTTAGGCTGGGTTTTAATGGCACTATTTATTGTACTCCAGCCACAAAAAGTCTTTGTGAAATCATGTTGTTGGATTCGGCTAAAATTCAGGAATCAGATATTGAAAGGATAAACAAACGCCGGAAAAAAAGAGGTGATGTTGAACTGGAAGTACTGTATGAGGCAGAAGATGCGGAAAAAGCACTTGACTTGATGCAAACCGTCGCTTATCACCAGGATCAGGTATTTCAAATTGAACCGGGTTTCAAATTTTCCTATTATGAATCGGGTCATATATTGGGCAGTGCCGGAGTATTTATAGAATATGAAGAGGATAATTATACTAAAAAATTATTTTTCACAGGCGATATAGGCAGGCCAAACGACAAGATTTTAAAAAACCCGGAAGCTTTTCCACAAGCAGATTATATCATTTCAGAATCCACTTATGGCGACCGACTGCACGAACCGGAAGTCGATATGCGATCACACTTATTGAAAATAGTGAATCATACTTGTGTTGAAAAACAAGGTAAGCTGATTATACCGGCTTTCTCAGTTGACCGTACACAGGAATTGATTTATGCACTTGATGTGCTGGAGAGCGAGGGGAAATTACCAAAAATACCTGTTTTCATCGACAGTCCATTATCTGTGAAAGCTACGCTGGTAATGAGGCAACATTCTGAGGAATTCAATCAGGAAATATTAGATTACATCTCCCGTGATGGCGATGCCTTTGGCTTTGACACCTTGAATTATGTAACGAAAGTAGAAGACTCAAAAGCGATAAATGAAAGTAAAAGACCCTGCATAATAATCTCGGCTTCGGGCATGGCCGAGGCAGGCAGAATCAAGCATCACCTGGCCAATAATATAGAGAATCCGGCGAATACTGTCCTGATTGTGGGTTATTGCTCGCATAATTCACTGGGATATCAGATAAAAATGAAAGAGCCCGAAGTACGTATTTTTGGAGAAACCTATAAACTAAATGCCGATGTGGAAATCATGGATTCCTTCTCAGCCCACGCCGATTACGAAGAAATGATCGAATATTTTAAATGCCAAAATCCGGCAGAGGTTAAAAAAATGTTTCTGGTACATGGTGAAATAGACACCCAATTAGTATTTAAAATCAAGCTCGAAAAAGAAGGATTTCAGCAAATTGAGATTCCTAAGATGCGGGATGCTTTTGTGATCTAGTTAAATTTTAGAAAGAATATTTTACATCTTGATTCATCAAATTTGCATATAAGCGATTGCTTAAAATTTCAAGATAATGAGTTTGTCAATTATACTAAAAAACATAAAATTAACTTTTATAGCACTGCTAGTTTTCACAATGCAGGCAAATGCCCAAGCGGTTAAAAAACCCAATGTACTGTTTATTGCTTCAGATGATCTAAATAATGATATGGATGTTTTTGATAATCCATTTGTCAAAACCCCAAATCTGGATCGAATTTTAAAAATGGGAGTTAGGTTTGATAAAGCCTATAATCAATTCCCATGGTGTAGCCCAAGCCGCAGCTCCATCATGTGCGGCCTGCGACCCGACCGTACTGGCGTGATAGATTTAAAAACACATTTCAGAGAAATAATACCCGAAGTAATCACATTGCCTCAATTATTCAGGCAAAATGGCTATTTCACCGCACGTGTAGGAAAAATATATCATTATGGTGTACCGGGTGATATTGGGACAAATGGGCTTGATGATTCTCTTTCATGGAATTACCGGGTTAATCCAATTGGTCGAGATAAAACAGACGAGGCCAAAGTTATTAACTATACACCGAAAAGAGGCCTTGGAAGTGCCCTTTCTTTTTTAATTGCTGAAGGAACAGACGAAGAACAGACCGATGGTAAGGTTGCCAATGCGGCAATAGAAATTATGCAGGGACATAAATCCGAGCCATTTTTTCTAGCCGTAGGATTTTTCAGGCCGCATACACCATTCATAGCTCCAAAAAAGTATTTTGATATGTATCCATTAGAAAATATCGAAATGCCAGAAGAGCGGGAAGATGATTGGGAAAATAAACCCGAAGCTGCCAAATGGAATAAAGAAGCACATATGGGTCTAAATCTAACCCAGCGTAAAGAGGTTTTAAGGGCGTATTATGCCTCTATTACTTTTATGGATGCCCAGGTTGGAAAACTTTTAGATGCACTTCAAGAAAATGGTTTGTTGGAAAATACCATTGTAGTATTCTGGAGTGACCATGGGTACAACGTTGGTCAGCATGGCCAATGGATGAAACAAAGTCTTTTTGAACATGCGGCACGTACACCTCTAATCATTAGTGCCCCCGGTTTGGAAAAAAATAAGATTAATGAAAGTATTGTCGAAATGCTAGACATTTACCCAACAGTGGCAGATCTTGCCAATCTTAATTCGCCACCAGGCCTTCAAGGCAAAAGCTTACGAGCTTTAATTGAAAACCCAGAATTCACTTGGGACAAATATGCCCTTACACAGGTTTACCATAACTCTGATAACCAACCTGGCAAATTAATCGATGGCAGAAGTATTCGTTACAGACAATGGCGATATACCGAATGGGACAAGGGTGAGCAAGGTATCGAACTCTATGATTATGACATTGATCCAAAAGAGTTTAAGAATTTGGCGAATATGGAGGCATACCGAAGCATCATTAAAGAGCTTAAAAAGCTTTTACATGAGCAATATAAATGAGCATTTAATAAATTGACGTTGCCAACCAATCGGAAAATCCAAAATTTATTAATTCAGAATAAATTTCTGCTAAACCCCCTCCAAACCAAAAAACTTCAAATTAACCATCGTCCAGGTTGCTTTTTCGTGGCTTGCGTTTTGGGTAAAGCGTACGAATTTTGCTTTTACAGGCTCAAAACGAAGGGTGTTTTGGGTATTTTGACAGTCTCCTGTCCATACCATATTCCATTTTTTGCCATCTTTTGAAACTTCAACCACAAGCTCACGGGGTTGCGTATAAATAGATGGAAGCCTTTCACGGAAATTTCCCTGACGGATTTCTTTGGACTGAAACTGAATCTCAGATAGTGTCAATGTTTTGTCAAATTGGGTTAAAAACCACATTCCCGGTTTTTGAGACTCACCCGTAGTCCAGCCTTCAAAAGAAAACGCAGCTGAAGGTTTTTCGGAGAAACCCTTTTGGATTATTCCTGTATGACTGGCAGTAACTTTCCAGTTATCGTCAAATAAGATTTCAGCCGGAACCACAGATTTCAGGGCTTTATATTGATAGGCTTGTTTTTGAGAGGCCGTTTTCGACCGTGCTCTGGCCACATCTTCCTCCGTCACCAAATCTGCATCGTTATCAAACGAATTCCTTATAAAGGAGGCTATGGAAGAAACCCATTTATCGTCGTTACTACCCATGGATACCATGATTACCCCTTCGTAGGCTTTGCCGTCAATATCGCCGGTGAGGCCATGAAGCAAAGTATTTATCACATAATCCGGATGGCCTTTTACATTGGGATTATTGACAAAAGAAGGAGCCATAAGTCCATTTGGCGTAACTGTTCCCCGCCCATCCTGACCGTGGCATTGGGAACAAAGCTCTTTGTAAATTTTTTCGCCTTCAGCCAATTGTTCTTTTTGTTGATCGTTAAAATTAGGCCTGCTTCTGCCAAAGAAGGAGTTGACAACTGGTGGCTCTAAGATCTGCTTGCCTACCAACTGCACACCTTTTGCCTGATCTTTACTTAAAAGTTCAGTCACTTTCTCTTTATAGCCTTCAACCTGAAACATCTTTGCTGTCATCATGGCACGAATCCGGGTGTCCGTATCGGCATCATTCATCATTTCCAGGTAATCCGCACCAAAAGATCGATCGCCTGCTTTGAACAAGCTTTCACTTACCCACATTGCCGCCATACGAATTCGGGGATTGGCATCTTTAAACACAGATCTTAGTAAATCTGCTTTCATTTCGCCCAAACCTTCCAAGGTCCACATGGCGTGAATTCTCGCCTCCGGCGTTTTACCGGATTTAAGCATTCTTTCAAGTTCTGGTACTACTGATTTATCTTTTCGCAGCACCAATAATTGCTGGGCTTTATCACGCCACCAGCCATTCGGGTTTTCCAGGTGAGTAACCAATGTTTTTGATGATTCGTCAAACATTTTCGGTTGCACTTTATTCCGTTCAAAATCCCGATTTGATAAACGCCAGATGCGGCCATTGCCGGTAACTTTATCTAATTGATACTGCTCGATTTTCACGCGTAAATACGAACCTTTTCCAGCCCATTGGCCTTCCTGAATAATGCCGCGATACATATCGGTGATATACATACTTCCATCGGGAGCGGTGGTCATATCAACCGGGCGAAAGAGCGGGTCGGTACTGCGAATAAACTCCGACTCCTGATTTTGATAAACATTATATAAAGTGCTTACACCTGCGTCTTTTATAATTCCCACCCGGCGTACAATTCGGGCAACGGGTTCGCCATAAAATAACTGCCCGTACAATTCTTTTGGAAGACGGTCTCCACGGAAAATATCGTTCCCGGCGGCACCAGTTACGGCATTTAGCGAGCCATCCGGTTGACGAATTGCGGCCATTCCAGCCTGCATATCGCCCAATTTGATTGCAGCACCATAAGGCACCCGAAATCCTTCTTCAAAATCTTCATCTCGGGTGAGGTAATCGCCATAATGAATCGGAAATTGAAAATAAGCAGGTACACCACTCGCCCCACCCTGAAACCAGAGCTTGCCGTCATCATCATGAGTTACGCCCCATTGACCATTATTAGAACCTGTGTTTTCTCTGATAACCCCATCCGCTGTTTCCCGTACCCGAAAAGGATTCACTGTGCTGTAAAGCCAATTGTCCATTCCCCAATACATAAAGGCTTGCTGGTGCTCCACATTACCCGATCTCCCATATTTATTGCAGAAAAACTCCCGTTTATCAGCTTTTCCGTCTTTATCTGTGTCGGTATATTTGTAAACCACATCCTGATTTGATTCCATGGTGAGAATACAATCCGGGCCATAGGGCAAAACAAAACGAGGAAAAACCAGATGATCTACAAACATTCCACCGCTTTCATACACGCCGTCATTGTCTTTATCTTCCCATCTTGATATTCCACTTATTGGCTCCAGGGTTCCATCCGAGTCGGCAGTAAGCATATAAGAACGTAGCTCCAACACATACATGCGGCCATTGCCATCAAATGCAATTTCCGCAGGTTGTTGAATTTGAGGATCAGCCAAAACTACGTCCATTTTATACCCATCCTGTAATAAAAATTGATCTCTTTCTTCAGCAACAGAAAGAGGATGAACAGGAGGTTTGGGTGTAATATCTATTCCTTTCCAATATGCTAAGCTGGTGTCCACTCCTTCAGGTATTTGCACGATCGGATAACCTTCGGCAGTTCTTTCTACTATTTCTTCCTGCTTTGAAACAATGGTTATTTGTTTTTCTTCATTAATCCCAGAAGTAGCAATTTTTTTCTGACATTGAGTGAGGTTTAAAAAAAGGAGAGTGGAGGAAAACAGCAATCCAAATGCTGTTAATTTGTAAGTGTTCATTTCTTAAGGTTGAATAAGCCAACAAATTAGCATTTGGTATTATGAAATACAAATACATAAAGACCAAGCAAAGGAATGTTGAAAGAAAGAGTTAAAATTAAGCGAATTGCTATCCTCTTAATTGGCGAAGGGCTTGATTGGAGAATACAAATTCATCCAGTTCTTTGAGGTCAGATTTCAGAATGTCTTTATTATCTCCTTCCCAGATTTTCCGGCCTTTATGTAAAAACATAATATACTGTCCTATGGTAAGTACGGAGTTCATATCGTGTGTGATTACCACTGTGGTGATCTGATATTCCTCGGTAATTTCTTTTATCAATTCATCGATTTTAATAGCTGTTAGAGGATCCAGACCGGAATTAGGTTCATCACAAAACAGGTATTTTGGATTCATGACAATTGCACGGGCAATTCCCACCCTTTTTTTCATCCCGCCCGAGATTTCAGAAGGCATTCTTTTACCAGTTCCCTCCAAGCCAACCCGGTGTAAACAAAACTCCACCCTCTCTTTTTTTTCTGATTCACTCATTTTTGTGAGCATATCCAGCGGAAAACGAATATTTTGCTCAACTGTTTTGGAATCAAATAATGCTCCCCCTTGAAACAAAACACCCATCTCACGTCGAATATCTTTTCTTTCCTCCTCATCTGTGATCAGAAATCTCCTTCCATCGTATAGCACCTGGCCTCGCTCCGGATGCACCAGGTCCAACATACACTTTAAGAGTACACTTTTACCCGTACCACTGGCACCAATAACCAGAGAAGTTTTGCCTTTTTCGAAAACACCACTTATATCATCAATAACCTGACGACCATTGAAGGCTTTCGATATATTTTTAATTTCGATCATTTTCTAAGTTGGATAAAAATTAGTTCTCAAGTTAGTAGCTCAGCCAATAAATAATCTGCTACCAATATGGCAATACAGCTATTGGTTACCGCGGCTGTACTCGATTGTCCTACTTCGAGTGCTCCGCCGCTGGTATAAAATCCTTTAAACGAAGAAATGGTAGCAATCAGAAATCCAAAAACACAGGCTTTAACCAATGGGATAACCGCATTAAAAGGAACAAATGAAAATCTGATCCCATAAATGTATTCTTCCGGGGTTAAAATACCGGTTAAAGTTCCTGCCAAATATCCACCAAATATCCCCAGAAACCCGGAAAGAACGGCCAACAAAGGAAACATAACAATGGCTGCCAAAAGTTTAGGTAATACCAGATAGGATGCAGAATTAATACCCATAACTTCCAATGCATCTATTTGTTCAGTAATTCGCATAGTACCCAATTCACCAGCGATATTTGAGCCCACTTTACCTGCCAAAACTACGCACATAAATGTAGACGAAAGCTCCAGAAGCATCATATCGCGAACAATGTTGCTTACTACGTAAGTAGGAATAATCGGGCTCACCAGGTTGGAGTAGGTTTGAACACAAACAACGGCACCAATAAAAATAGCCACAATGGAAATGATAAATACGGAATTATTCCCTAAACTCAGGCATTCGTCAATAAACCTGCTCCAATAAACTTTTAGCGATTCCCTTCTTATAAATAAGGTACCCAGAAACATGAAAAATTTACCAACTGTACTTAACATATACCTTGTTAATTTGCTTGCAACAAAGTTAAGAAATAGTTTAGCTTTACCTCAAAGCAATATTTGGATTACCTTTGTTAAATTCTAAAAAAGGAAAATTAAGTGGAAAATAAAAGAAAAGTTGCATTAATAACCGGCGGAAGTAAGGGGATAGGATATGCCCTGGCCGAAAAATTTGCTCAGGAAAAATTTGATCTTATACTTACTTCGCGATCAGGGGAAGATTTGAGAAAGGTAAAACAGACCCTGGAATATGCCTACGGAATCACATGTCATGTATTTGCAGCAGATTTAAGCCATAAAAACGAAGTAAAAATATTTTGCGATTTTGCGTGTGAATTAACCGACAAGCTGGATGTGCTGGTAAATAATACCGGCACATTTTTACAAGGGAAACTGATGGAAGAAGAAGAGGGTCAATTGGAATCTCAAATAAACACTAATGTGTATTCTGCCTATTACATGACACGCGGGGTAGTGGAATTATTAAAAAATACTGAGAAATCACACGTTTTTAATATTTGTTCCATTGCCAGTTTGCAAGCCTATGATTACTCAGGCTCCTATACCATCTCAAAATTTGCTTTATTGGGATTCAGTAAATCATTGCGAAATGAATTGATGCCTCAAGTACGAGTAACATCCGTAATGCCTGGTGCCACGCTGACCTCGAGTTGGGCGGGTACCGATTTCCCTGACGAAAGGTTTATAAAATCTGCCGATATAGCGGATATTGTATGGGCGGCTTATAATTTATCGCCATCGGCTGTGGTCGAAGACATTGTAATCAGGCCTACAGAAGGAGATATTTAAGCATCCTGCCTACCTAATAGGGTGAAACAACGTTTAATGATTCTGAAGCTTATTGATCAGAATTAAATTACAATTGTTATTTTTGCAGCCGTTTCTAAAAAAAAAAGGAAAAAATGGAAGGATTAAAAGACGTAGCACACATTGCAGGAAGACCCGGATTATTCAAAATTATTAAACCAGGCCGTGCCGGTGTAATTGTAGAATCAATGGATAGTATTGGTAAAAAAGAAATTGTAAATGCCAATGCTAAAGTTTCGGTGTTAAAAGATATTTCAATCTATAGTGAAGATTACGATAAATCTACTCCATTATCAGAAATTTTTCAAACCATTAGAAACCTCAAAGGCAATTCGGTTGAATTCGATCACAAAAATGCCGATCCCAAATCTTATTTCAGTTTTTTCGCTGAAATCATGCCTGATTTTGATACCGAGCGTGTTTATTCTTCTGATATCAAAAAAATAATTCAGTGGTATAATTTACTTTCTGCCCAAATGCCAGAACTTTTTACTCCCGCTGAAATAGTAGAAGATACTAAAGAAGAACCCGCGAAAGAGGCTAAAAAACCAGCCGCTAAAAAAACGAAGGCTGCCAAATAATTATTCGGAAAGCAGCTTAAGTAAAACACCGTTTGTCCAGCCAAAACCATCCTGTACGGGGTATTCGCCTCCGCCAGCAAGTAGGGTAATATCGTTGACATTGTATTTTTCAACCATTTTTCCTGTGTTTTTATATACACGAAGATTATTATTAACCCAGTTTTTTTTTATTTGATCGGCCAGATCATTCAATCCATAATTGCGTAAACCTGCTATGGCCATCCATTGCAACGGTGCCCAACCATTGGGAGCATCCCATTGCTGTCCGGTTTGTTCCAGGGTTGCCGGCAAACCGCCCGGTTTTAAAAATTCGGCCTGAAGAATTTCGGCAACTTGCTCTGCTTGTTTTTGACTTGCTATTTTGCAAAATAGCGGATAAACGGCTGCCAGAGATTTAATTTCCTTTTGCTCCCCGGCTATAAAATCGTAATCATAATAAAAACCGGATTCAGTATTCCAGAAAAAGCGGTCAAAAATCGCCTGACGTTTCGCCTTTAACTTTTCATAACTTTCGGCATAATCCGGTTTTCCTGAAAGCTTGTATGCTTTCCCAAGTACTTCTTCTAAATGATAGAGTAGGGCATTTAAATCAACAGGTAGTATTTCGGTGGTGTGAATCGTACTTAATTGCTGATTTTCCTTAAGCCATCTGCTGCTGAAATCCCAACCTGATTCGGCACCTGAACGCAGGTGATTGTACACTACCGATATATCTCTTCCTGAAATGCGGGCAGTTTCCACATCTTCTTTGTAAGCTTCGGGTCTCGGTTTATTGCTTTCGTCACAATACCTGTTTAGTAAGTTATCACTATCAATAAAAACTACCTTTTTAAACGCTTTTTCTCCCGATTTACGCTTTTCAGTCTGTAAATTTCCTTCCTCCCGATTGGCAGAAGACATCCAATATTGATATTCCTTTTGCATTTGCGGAAGGTATTTTACTAAAATCTGATCGTCCTTTTTCGCTTCCGCCAGAAGCTCAACCATAAAAGAAAAGAAAGGAGGCTGCGACCGACTCAAATAATAGCTTCGGTTACCGTTTGGAATGTGTCCAAAATCCTGAATGAGTTGTGCGAAATTTGTAACCATGTTTTCGATCATTTGTGTTTCTCCTGAAACTTCTAGGCCCAACATGGTAAAATAGGAATCCCAATAATAAACTTCACCAAACCTGCCTCCGGGCACCACATAAGGATTTCTTAATGTAATTAGTGTTCCTTCTGTTTCTTCCGTAGGATTACGGGTTAAAACAGGCCATAGGGAGTTTATATGTTCGGCAGCATCCAATGTAGTGTCAGACTTATATCCAGAATCATGGATGCCTGGTAAATCAAAATTAGCGAGAACAAAGGATTGCAAATTAAAATCAGATCTTGTTTTCTCTAATCTGTATTTTTTTAAAATCTCTTCCGGTTCTTCATGTGGTATGCAATCAACGAAAGTTTTTGAGTCAGGGAAAACAGCAGAAGATTGAACATCATCGAATAATTCGGCATATTGTTCATCCGGAGATATAAATTCTTTTACTTTTACTTTATCCCCACAAGAATAAAAAAGTATGGAAAAAAATAAAGCCAAAATAATTTTACTGACTTTTGACATAATATTTAAGTTTTTATGGCCTTATATTAATAAAGACCATTCGGATATTATAAAATTTATGAAGGGATATTAAATATTCGTAATTTCGAAGCACTAAATAACATAATTCGGTAGGCAGATACAATGAGAATATTGATAATACTAATTTTTCTTAGTACGTTTTTTGCAAATGGGCAACAAAATAATTGTCTGGAAAGTAAACTCCTATCTTATTCAAAGGGGACATTGGAATGGCAAAATAGTAAGACATACGACAAAAAAGGTAATCTAATAGAAGACAGGCGAGATAACTACGCTCAAAACGGTGTCTATTCAAGTAAGAAAGTTTACGAATACGATGGAAAAGGTCGAGTTTCTAAAATCACTGATTTCTTAAATGATGCTGTTACTCAATCAGTAAGTAAGGAATATGATAATCTGGGCAATTTAATCCGGGAAGTAAGCTCCAACAACAAAAGTGCACAGCCCTTAAATCGGGTTTCAATTCTGGGAAATTCCAGAGAACAACTATTTTATGAATCTGATGGAAAAGTATCCGGGCGTGAAATCCAGGAATTTGATAAAAATGGCCAACTAACTTTGAAAGAGCTTCGGGGAGATCAGAATAAGCTTTATCAAACTACTGAAAATACCTATAATTCTGCCGGGCAAATTGTAAAAGTGAAAAGAGTGGATGTGGTTGGTAATATGACGGAAGAAATTTTCACCAATTACGATGGGAAAGGAAATATACTTTCAGATAGCAGCTTGACAAATGGAAACGTTTCGGCATTCACCTTTTATACTTATGATAATGGATTTCTAACAAAAAAGGCGAAATTGAACGGAGCAAAAGTGACCGATTATGAGATTATATATCTAAATAATACCACAGGTAAAGTGATTGAAGAAACATTTGTGTACAATGGTGAAACTTTAAGCACTACCAAATATGAATACGATACTTTTGGAAATAAAATCAAGGAAGATACTTTTGATGGTAAAAACCAGCTGTTAAGATCAAAAGTGTGGGAATACATTTGTAATTAAAAATCAGAATAAATTGGGAAAAATAGATTTTGTAGAAGAAATAAAGAAATTAAAAGCTGAAAAAAATGCGGTAATACTGGCTCATTATTATCAGACTGCCGACATTCAGGATGTAGCAGATTATATTGGAGATAGTTTGGGATTGTCGCAACAAGCTGCCAAAACAGACGCGGACATTATTGTTTTTGCCGGAGTTCGATTTATGGCTGAAACTGCCAAAATCCTCTCGCCCAAAAAGAAAGTGGTGCTACCAGATATGAATGCGGGTTGCTCTCTGGAAGAATCGGCACCTGCAGATAAATTTCAGGCTTTTAAAGATCTACACCCTGGTGCTGTGGTAATTTCTTATGTCAATTGCTCTGCCGAACTTAAAACTTTGACAGATATAGTATGCACAAGCACCAATGCAATTAAGATAGTAGAAAGTGTTCCTAAAGATCAGCAAATCATTTTTGCACCAGATAAAAACCTGGGCGGATATATAAATAGAGTTACCGGCCGAAACATGATTCTATGGGATGGTGCCTGTATGGTACACGAGACTTTTTCGGCCAATCTGATTAAGGATTTGCGTAAAAAGCATCCGAAAGCTATTTTAATTGCCCATCCGGAAAGCGAAGAGTCGGTTTTAGAAGGAGCTGATTATATCGGTTCTACCACAGGATTGTTGAAATATTCTATAAATAACCCTGCAAAAGAATTCATTGTGGCAACAGAGTCGGGAATTTTACATCAAATGCGTAAAGCTTCACCCGATAAAATATTTCATATAGCACCTACTGCCAAAAACGGTCACGCTTGCCAGGCATGCAGTGATTGCCCTCACATGAAACTGAATACCATGGAGAAACTTTATAATTGCTTAAAAAATGAATCTCCGGAAATTATTTTACCCGACTATATTTTGAAAGCTGCAAAAAAACCAATAGATCGCATGTTGGAAATTTCGGCCAGATTTGGTTTGTAAAATCTTCAAAAATGTTGTTTTCAGCTTCTATTTATTGTAAATACATTAAACATTACCTTTAAAATAAACCAAAGGGGCCTTTTTTTCTGTTATTACTTCTAAAGCAAATCATTTATCCATTGGAAGAGCCAAAAAAAATCAACAATTCGAAATTTGCGGTACGAGTACCGATAATTATAGCTATTACCCTGGCAGCTGGAATTCAAATCGGAGCTACATTTTTTGGCAAAAAAGATTTTGCCGGAGATGTAACTAAATCATCCAGTAAGTTCAAAGAAATACTTACTTACATAGAACGTAGTTATGTGGACGAAGTGGATACCGACTCATTGGCAGATTATGGTATCACGAAAATGCTGGAAAAGCTGGACCCGCATACTGTCTACCTGCCTAAAGAAGAGTCGGAATTTGAAATGTCGCAATTGCAAAATGGTTTTGACGGCATAGGCGTAGAATTTAGTATTTTCAAAGATACGGTTTATGTGGTCACACCTTTATCCGGTGGCCCATCTGAGTTGGTAGGCATTCAAAGTGGCGATGCGATAATTTCCGCAAATGGGGTTTCTTTGACAGAGAAAGACCTGAGCAACAATACCGTTTTTACTAATTTACGCGGAAAGAGAGGTACCGAAGTTAATTTAAAAATAAAAAGAAGAAACTACCCGGGATTATTAGATTTCAAGGTAATCCGAGATAAAATACCGACATTTTCCTTAGATGCCGCTTACATAATGCCTGATGGAATAACGGGTTATGTGAAAATAAATCGTTTTTCAGAAACCACCTACGATGAATTTTATGACAACCTCAAAGATTTGAAAGGAAAAGGAATGAAACGCCTTTTGCTGGATTTACGTGGAAATCCGGGCGGATATTTGGAAAGAGCCACTGCCATTGTAGATGAAATGGTAGGCGGAAAAGGAGTGATCGTATATACCGATGGAAAAGACGATCGAAACGACAGAAGGATAAATGCAGGCCATAAAGGAATTTTTGAAGAAGGTCCAATCGTAGTTTTGGTGGATGAAGGATCTGCGTCTGCATCAGAGATTGTTTCGGGTTCTTTACAAGATTACGATCGTGCATTAGTGGTAGGCAGAAGGACTTTTGGCAAAGGATTGGTACAAGCTCCCATTACGCTTTCAGATGGATCTGAATTGCGTCTTACCATATCCAGGTATTACATTCCAAGCGGAAGAAGCATTCAAAAACCCTATCAACTGGGGCATATTGAAGAATACATGGATGAGTTGGATGAAAGAGGAAAGAACGGAGAATACATGATTGCCGACAGTATAAAGAATAATCCTAAAATGCAGTTTAAAACGAGTGGTGGAAGAACCGTTTACGGTGGAGGTGGAATTACACCTGACATTTTCGTTCCACGCGATACAACCTATTTCAGCAGGTATTTAATGGAGCTGTACGGTCAGAATATTTTACGCGAATATGCTCTGGAATATGTAACGAATCATAAATCGGAATTGGAAAAGATGGGATTTGCGAAATACCTGAAAACATTTAATGTGAGCGATGCCATGTTAAAAAACCTGACAGGAATGGGAACGAAACTCGGCATAGTCTATCGCGATAAAGAATTTCAGCGATCTAAAGCGTATATTCAGGAGCAAATTAAAGCACTGATTGCCCGAACAGTCTGGAAAGAGAGTGCCAAGAAAGGTTTGAATAACGAATATTTCGAAGTGGTTAATCAGGATGATCTAATGATTAAAACCGCTTTGAATAATTTTTCTAAAGCCGACGCTTTGGGTAAAAAATAAATCTCTTATTTTTTCGAAAAATTGTAGCCCAGTCCCAGGTGTGCCCGCATTAAGCCCAGATCAAAACGGCTATTGGCATAGGGCGACACTTCGAATGCGAGAATTAAGCGTGGGATTTTATCAAAAGGCTGAGATCTTACACCCAGATTAAGCATATAACCTTCTAAAAGTTTGCTTCCGGGATCAACAGCCGCTGCCAAAAAATTAAACCTGGCACCAAGTCCTAAGTAAATATTTGCCTTTTCTTTACTAGAGATTGTAATTGCCGGAGCAATTTCGGTAGCAAGCGAAGAAAAGTATGAGTTGGTTTGCATTCTCAAATCCAGCCAAACAGGCTTTCGGTAATCGGAGCTAAATGATAAAAGGGAATTAAAAGGGTAGTAAGTTATATTTTGTGCCTTCACGGCCATTGAATAGTTACTAATCACGAAAAACAGTACTAAGAATTTCCTGGGCATGAAAAGAATTTAATATTCAAAATTAGAAATTAAATTTCAAATTCTTCGGCAAAAGGCAAAGACAAGATATTTGCACGGGTATCCTGTGTATAACCTTCAACTACGTCCTTTATTTTGTCAATAACTTCAACAAATACCTCCAGTTTTTCCTGAGGGATTTCTTCAAAAATCCTTTTGTTAAATTCTATTACACCTTCCCGTGCAAAATTTCTTTTTTTCTTTCCTTTTTCTGTAAGAAACACATTTACAAAACGCTTGTCACAGTCATCTGCCACACGGGTAATCCAGCCCTTTTCTTCTAAAGTTTTGAGCATACGCGTTAGACTACGAGGCTCCATTCCGATAGATGGGCCAATCTTTGTAGCCGGTGTACCTTTTTCCATGTCGATATTTAATAAAACATATCCGATAGACATGGTCATATCATTTTGACCAGCATAAATATTATACATTCTGGATATTGCGTGCCATGCCCATTTGATATGAAAATCAACCGTCTTCTCTTTTCGCATCCTCTAATTGATCAAAGGTATTAATGTGATAGCAAAAATAACAGTATAATATTATTATGCAAGCATACTATTTCAAGAAAAAAAATGATTAAAAGGGAAACTTATGACTTTTTGACTTTTGCTCAAACAAAATTGTTTTCTTGTTTTCGCCTTTTTTAATATTGAGGATGTTAGTTTGATCAGAGAACTGATCCATTAGTATCTCATTGAATACAGAATAGCCAGATAAGTCCATACAATCGGTAAATTCAATATAAAGCCAGGTGACATCTGTTTCTGATTCCATTCCCAGGTATTTACCGAATTTCACTTTTTCACCCGACACTAAGGCAAAATGCTTTTTGATGTACTTGCTTATCAGGCTATTTGATTTGGATTCTTTTAAATCAAAATCCTTTAAGTCAAATTCCCTTTGTAATCCGAGAATGAAATCATCGGTAAAAACCCGTAGTGAAACCTCATAAGATCCAGACGATGAATTGAAAATCATCTCTGCAATAGAAGTATGAAAATCATGAGCAGGTAAAGCACTTGCCCATGATTTCAAAATATTTACAAATGACAGTATACCTACAAATACTAAGAAGACAAACCGTCGATAATTCATTTTTTAGAATATGGCTTTTATTGTATCGTTAAACATTATCAAAACCAAAAGTGTTAATAATATTACCATCCCTATTTGTTGAGTACGCTCCATAAACTTTTCAGAAGGTTTACGACCCGATATCATCTCATAAAGTAAAATGATTGCATGGCCACCGTCTAAAGCCGGAATCGGAAGCAAATTCATAAAGGCAAGGGCCATAGAAAGCATACCAGTGATCATCCAAAAACGAGTCCAATCCCATACCCCACCATAAAATTTACGTGCAATTCCAATCGGACCTGCTAAAGCTTTACCAGCTGATACCTGACCAGAGAAAATCTTTTTAAAGCCCTTAATATTGTCCGTAATAACGGAAAAGGCTCGGGTGGCACCCATTCCCAAAGATTGACCGATGGTAAGATCAACATGCTCATAATTTAGATCAGGCTTAGCCTGAAAACCAACTTTACCTTCTTCTGTAAGTGTAAGCTTTAAGTCAGTGGTATCTTTACCCCTTTTAACTTTCAAATCCACCAATTTGCCGGCATTCTTTGCTGTCATGGCAGTGAATTCATGGTAATAATTAACCATGGTATCATTAATTGCCACTATGCGATCTCCTGCTTCCAGTCCTGCGTCAGAGCCTGGCATATCCGGAGTAACTTCGGCCACACTAAAGGTATATCTGGCATCCAGAAAAGGGCCTTCAAAACTTTCATCCGAAATACGATCATATAAATTATTGGGTATCGGTACTTCTATTTGTTGCGTATCGCGTTGGATGGTATAATAATTGTTTTCTCCCAAAATCACATTAGAATTAAACATTTCGTCGAATTCATTGATTTTCTTACCGGATACATTTAAAATTTTATCCCCTGTTTTAATTCCGATTTCTTCTGCCAAAGCCGATGCTACGATTCCGTTTTTATTGACTTCATCCATAGATAATTTATTATCTCCGGCACGATAAGTCATAATCCAGAAAATCAGAACACCCACAATGACATTGATGATAATTCCACCCAACATAACAATTAAACGTTGCCAGGCTGGTTTGGCACGAAACTCATATGGCTGCGGCTCAGCGGCAAGTTTAGAAGCATCTTTGGTTTCATCAATCATACCCTCGATATCTACATAGCCCCCCATTGGAAACCAACCCAAACCGTATTCCGTATCCCCTACTTTCTTTTTCCAAAGTGCGAAATTTAAAATATTTGGCATTGGAAACAGAAAATCAAAAAATATATAAAATTTATTCACCCTGATCCCAAACATACGGGCAGCGATAAAATGACCAAATTCGTGAATACCAACCAAGATTGTCAGCCCAAGTAGCAGCTGACCTGCCATAATAAATCCTTCCATAAATTAATGCTTTCCCACCCCATTGAAAGCTCTTTTTAATATTGACAACTCCGGGGAGAGTTGTTTTGAATTACAAATCCTTAAAATACAATTGATTAGAGGCAATTTTTAAGAAGTCGCAAAAATCGACATTCTATCACAGAATACCATACATTTTTGAGAAATTACCATTTAATTAACCAAAAACTCTTCTAAAGCATTCCCTTCCATCAACCAAAATGATTTAATATCTGTTAAATTTGAAACGAAGCCTTTTTCTTAAACATGAACAAACATACAATTATTATTATCGGAGGTGGTCCCATTGGTCTTGCATGCGGCATTGAGGCAGAAAAAGCGGGATTGGATTACCTTATTCTGGAGAAAGGAGCTTTAGTCAATTCTTTGTATAATTATCCAATAAACATGACTTTTTTCAGTACATCCGAAAGGTTGGAAATCGGGAATGTGCCCTTCATGTCCATAAACCCAAAACCTACCCGAATGGAAGCTTTGGAATATTATCGCCGGGTAACAAGCAGCTGGAAATTGAAAATCAATCTGTTTGAAGAAGTTATTGCGGTGGATAGTGTTTCGGGTGAATATCAGGTTAAAACAAGTAAAGCAACTTATCTGGCCAAAAACATTATTATTTGTACCGGTTTTTATGACATACCCAATCTGATGAAAATTCCGGGTGAAAACTTACCAAAAGTGACGCATTATTACAAAGACCCCAGTTTTTATGCTTTTCAAAAAGTATTGGTGGTGGGTGCAAATAATTCGGCAGTAGATGCGGCCATGGAGACCTGGAGAAAAGGGGCAGAAGTAACTATGGTAATAAGGGAAAGTGAAATTGGTGAAAGGGTAAAGTATTGGGTAAAACCAGACATAGAAAACAGAATTAAAGAAGGGTCTATAAAAGCTTATTTCAATTCTACTCTATCTGAAATTGATGAAAAAAGCGTTAAAATAAAAACACGGGAAGGAGAAAAAGAAATAGCGAATGATTGGGTAATCGCGATGACGGGTTATCAACCAAATTTACCTTTTCTTAAAAAAATCGGAATAAACCTATCGGAAGATGAAATTCTTAAACCTGAGTACCTGGAAGAAAACATGGAAACCAACCTTCCTGGTGTTTATCTGGCAGGGGTGGTATGTGGTGGAATGAATACGCACAGTCTATTTATCGAAAATTCTCGAGTACATGCAGAACGGATTATAAATGATATCCGAAGTAAAAATTGATTGTAAAATTTATTATTTCAAACAGAATTTCTAAATTACCTGGAAATAAATCAACTTAACTTATGGATCCACTATTCTTCAACATTCTGTTTATTGATATTGAAACTGCGGCACAATTTCCAGATTACCAGGATTTGCCGGAAAGAATGAAACCCCTTTGGGATAGAAAATCAGCCTTTCTTCGAAATGAAAAAGAACTTAATTCGGCAGAAATGTATCCGGAAAGAGCCGCTATTTATGCTGAATTTGGCAAAGTAATTACCATTGGGATTGGGGGCTTATATCAAAACAATAAAGGAGAAACCTGCCTCAAAATAAAAACATTAGCTAATGACTCGGAAAAAAAATTACTCGAAGAATTAGCAGCAATATTAGACAGTCATCGTGCCGGATATTCACTTCAATTATGTGCTCATAACGGTAAAGAATTTGATTTTCCTTACCTGTCAAGAAGAATGCTGATAAATGGTATAAAACTTCCGGAAGCTTTAAATTTAGCAGGTAAAAAGCCCTGGGAAATAAACCATATAGATACTATGGAGCTTTGGAAATTCGGCGATTTCAAGAATTTTACTTCACTAGATTTACTAGCTGCCGTTTTCGAAATACCAAGTAGTAAATCTGATATCAGCGGTGCCGATGTAAACCGTGTATTTTATCAGGAAAATGATTTAAAGAAAATCAGGGAATATTGTGCTCGTGATGTGGCTGTATTGACGCAGCTTTTCCTTAAAATGAAAAGCCAGGAAGGCATTAAAGAGAAAAATATTGACTTTGTGAAATAATAAGGGCTAAACTAAAAACTCAAATAACTCCGGTTTATCATTCAAATAGGTAAATTGAATTCCAGCTGCTTCCATTCTTGCGGATAGGGAATTAAAATCTTCTTTCTTTTTTATTTCTATACCGACTAAAGCAGGACCACGTTCGCGGGCGGTTTTTTTAGAATATTCGAAGAAAACAATATCGTCGGTAGGCCCTAAAACTTCGTTCAGAAACTCTTTCATAGCACCTGATCGCTGAGCAAAACGAACGATGAAATAATGCTTGAGACCTTCAAAAATCATAGATCGCTCCCGTATTTCTTCCATCCTGAGGATATCGTTATTACCTCCTCCCAAAACACAAACTACATTTTTCCCTTTAATTTTATCCCGTATTTGATCTAAAGCTGCAATACTCAAAGCACCGGCGGGCTCAGCCACGATAGCATCTTCGCTATACAAATCTAAGATTACGGAACACACCTTTCCTTCTGGAACTATAAGAACTTCGGCCAATGAATTTTTACATACCTCAAAAGTAATATCCCCCACTCGGGCGACAGCAGCTCCATCCACAAATTTATCCATGTGGTCGAGTACAATTACCTGATTCTCTGCCAAAGATTGTTTCATAGATGCAGCACCTGCAGGTTCTACGCCAATCAGTTTAGTTTTAGGGCTTAGTTGATTAAAGACTGTGGCAATTCCGGAAGCTAGTCCGCCACCACCAATGGCAAAAAGCACATAATCAATTTTAAAATCCGCATCTTTGAAAATTTCCAGGCCAACCGTGCCCTGGCCTTCAATTACCTGGGTATCATCGAAAGGATGGATAAATGTTCCCCCGGATTCTTCAGTAAATAACTTTGCAGCTTTGGAAGCATCATCGTAAGAATCACCAACAAGGCGTATTTCTATCCATTCTTTTCCAAAAAGGCGAACCTGTTTTATTTTTTGTGCCGGAGTGGTGGTAGGCATAAAAATAAACCCTTTCGCCTTCATTTTACTACAGGCCCAGGCTATTCCTTGAGCGTGGTTACCGGCAGATGCACAAACGACACCTTTTGACAGTTCTTCCGTACTTAATGAAGCCATTTTATTGTAAGCTCCCCGTAATTTATAAGATCTTACCAATTGTAAATCCTCTCTTTTCAGGTAGATATTTGCTCCTGTTTTTTCCGATAGATTGAGATTACGCTCAAGTGGCGTGTGTTTAATCACACCCGAAAGTAAACCTGAGGCAGCATAAATATTTTCAAGATTCGGTAAGTTCATTGGCGTTGAAGAAGTGATATGTAAATATGGAAAGCTTTAAAATAAAAAACCAGAAAGCATCGCTACTTTCTGGTTTCTACTTAGATATATAATGCTTTTAAAGCAAAAATTAACTGTTTTCCGGACGAAGACTTCTTACCGTCTTGCCAGCTCTCCACATTTCTGAATCGCGAAGCTCGGCTAATTCTACTTCCAGTTTTTCGCGGTAATCCGGCTGAGAATTACGGGTAATAGAAACTTCTGCTTCTTTCTGGGTTTTTACTGAGTTATACAATTGCTCAAACACCGGTTTAGTAGCATCGTGGAAAGGTTTCCACCAATCCAACGCACCACGCTGAGCGGTAGTTGAACAGTTGGCATACATCCAGTCCATACCGTTTTCAGCTACCAATGGCATAAGCGATTGAGTTAATTCTTCAACAGTTTCATTGAATGCTTCAGAAGGTGAATGTCCATTCTCACGTAAAACCTCGTATTGAGCAGCGAAAATTCCTTGAATAGCACCCATCAAAGTACCTCTTTCTCCGGTAAGGTCAGAAGTAACTTCACGGTAAAAATCTGTTTCAAACAAATATCCTGAACCCACACCAATTGCCATAGCAATACATTTTTGACGTGCATTACCTGTAGCATCCTGATAGATTGCAAAAGAAGAGTTCAAGCCTTTTCCTTCCACGAATAAACGACGAAGGGAAGTACCCGATCCTTTAGGTGCGGCAAGGAATACGTCCACATCTGCAGGAGGAATAATACCCGTTTTTTCTTTGTAGGTAATTCCAAAACCGTGAGAGAAATACAATGATTTACCTGGTGTCAGGTATTTTTTAACAGTAGGCCACAGTTCGATCTGAGCTGCATCCGAAAGTAAATAACAAATAATTGTTCCTTTTTCTAAAGCCTCTTCGATTTCGAAAAGAGTTTCACCAGGAACCCAACCATCAGCAACAGCTTTGTCGTAAGTTTTACCTTTACGCTGTCCAACGATAACATTCAGGCCATTATCTCTCATATTCATCGCCTGACCCGGACCTTGAACGCCATAGCCGATCACCGCGATGGTTTCATTATTCAATACTTCTCTTGCTTTTTCGAGGGGAAATTCTTCTCTAGTTACCACTTCCTCCTCTACACCACCAAAATTTAATTTTGCCATTTTGATTATAGAATAGTTTTTGTTTATAAAAATCTTACAAAAGTAATTAATTCATTACAGATAATACTCCCACTCCATGTCTTCTGGCAGATATTCCACCAATCCCATAGGAGTTTTTGCTACTGCCACACGACCTGAGCGTACAAATTCAATAATTCCGTGAGGTTTTATATATTTGAAAAAATCAAAAATCTCTTTTTCCGACCCCGTTTTTTGAATTACTACATAATCCAATCCCCAATAAACCACCCAGGCCTTGTGCACCCTGTTTATGGTTTCCACATCCAATGGACGAGACCCTAGCGGTGTGGATATTTTGAAAAGTGCTATTTCATCAAATACAATGTCTTCATTCAGGTAACCAAAAACGGCCAATACCTCGACAATCTTCCGAATCTGCCGAACCAACTTTTCAACTTCCTCGCGTTTTTCGTGTTTTATAACTATCGTGAAACGGGAAATACCTTTTCTCTCGGTTTCAGAAACCGTTAAACTATCAATATTTATTCTTCTACGTGTAAAAATAATCGTGATCTTATTCAAAAGACCGATACTATTTTCAGTAAATACGCATATGGTATATGTATTCATAAAATCCATTCAGTCTTTATTTATTTCAATCTGATTTCAGAAACACTTCTTCCTGCAGGAACCATTGGAAAGACATTTTCCTCTTTCTCAACAACTACTTCGAGCAGATAAGCCGTTTCGCTTTCCAAAAGGGCATCAATAGATGCATTCAGATCATTTCTATCCTCACATTTATGTCCGGGAATCCCAAATCCTTTTGCAATGGTTATGAAATCAGGGTTTTGCAACTCCACAAAAGAATAACGGCGTTCGAAGAAAAGCTCTTGCCATTGGCGAACCATTCCGAGAAAATTATTATTGAGGATTATCATTTTTACCGCCTTGCCACTTTGGGCTATCGTGCCCAACTCCTGAATGGTCATTTGAAAACAACCATCGCCAATAAAGGCAACAACTTCCCGATCCGGTGCACCCATTTTTGCTCCAAATGCTGCCGGAATTGCAAATCCCATGGTACCCAAACCGCCAGAAGCAATATAAGAATGTGGATTTTTAAAGTCGTAATAACGTGCAGTAACCATTTGATGCTGACCAACATCAACCACAATACAAGCTTCTCCTTTAGTTTTGTCAGAAACCATTTTGACTACTTCGGCCATTTTGATTTTACCCACTTTAGCCAAGTCCCGATCTGTAACCGCTTCTTTTTCGGCTGCCTCTAAATCCCTGAATTCTTTTTTCCAGGCTGAATGGTCTTTCTTTTCAATTAAAGGCAAAAGCATTTTTAGTACTTCTTTTGCATCGCCAACCACAGGAGCCTCGGTTTTCTTTATTTTTTCAACTTCTGCCGGGTCAATTTCGATGTGAACAATTTTCGCTTGTTTCACAAAAAGATTGGCATCACCGGTAACACGATCATCGAAACGCATGCCTATGGCAATCAAAACGTCACATTGATCAGTCATTACATTGGGTGCATACATACCGTGCATACCCAGCCACCCCATATAATTCGGATGATCTATCGGCATTGCAGATAGCCCTAATAAAGTACTTGCAACCGGGATATCGGCCTTTTCAACAAACTCTCGAAACTCCTCCATAGCTTCGGAAATCAAAACACCGTGACCAACCAAAATATATGGTTTTTTGGCGTTATTGATTAATTCAGCCGCTTTTTCCACCTGTTCCAATTTAGGAACACGACGAGGATGATAACCTGCCAGTTTGGTAATTTTTTTATATTCGAAAGGTTTGGTCATGCTCTTGATCTGAGCATCTTTGGTAATATCAATTAAAACAGGTCCAGGCTTTCCAGCAGCGGCAATATAAAATGCCTTTGCCATTACTTCCGGAATCTCATCCGGATCTACCACCTGATAATTCCATTTGCATATTGGAGTGGTAATTCCAATAACATCAGTCTCCTGAAAAGCATCGGTACCAAGTAAGCCAGATGCCACCTGACCTGTAATGGCAACCATGGGAGTACAGTCTATTATGGCGTCGGCAATACCGGTTACCAGATTGGTGGCACCAGGCCCTGAAGTAGCCATACAAACTCCCACTCTACCCGAACTACGAGCGTAGCCTTCCGCGGCATGCGAAGCACCTTGCTCATGACGTACCAAAATGTGGTTAATACGATCCATGTAGTCATACAAAGCATCATAAACCGGCATAATCGCACCGCCGGGATACCCAAAAATGGTATCCACATTTTCGGCAATCAAACATTCCATCAGAGCCTGACTTCCTGTCAACAATTTGGTTTCGATCGCCACTTTTTCTTCCTCCATGATTTCAATAGCTGTAGCCATGGTAATTTTTGTTTGATGAATGAATTATTTATCTGTCACACAGCCTTCATTGGCCGGTGATACATTTTTAAAATATTTTCTCAAAACGCCATGCTCGATAAAGGGAGGCGTTAAAGGTTTCCAGGTTTTTCTTCTTTCGGCCAATTCTTCGTCAGAAACATGAAGAATCAATTCTCTTGAATCGGCATCGATGGTTATTATATCTCCATCTTTTACCAGAGCAATGGTTCCACCTTCGTATGCTTCAGGAGCAATATGTCCTACAACAAATCCATGTGTTCCACCCGAAAAACGACCATCGGTAATCAATGCTACTTTATCCCCCAACCCTGCCCCCATAACTGCAGATGTTGGCTTAAGCATTTCCGGCATTCCTGGTCCACCGCGTGGTCCTTCGTATCTGATTACTACTACCTGACCTTCTTTAATTTCTCCTTTTGCAAAAGCTTCAAGCATTGCTTCTTCTTTATCACAAACCTTGGCCACGCCTTCGTATCTCATTCCTTCTTTTCCGGTGATTTTGGCTACTCCACCTTTTTCAGCCAGGTTGCCATACATCAATTGGATATGACCACTCGATTTGATTGGATTGGAAAGTGGACGAATCAGGTTTTGTGATTCAAAATCTAAATCCGGAGCTTCCTCCAGGTTTTCAGCGACTGTTTTTCCGGTTACCGTAATACAATCACCATGTATCATTCCCTCTTTAAGCAAGTATTTCATAACCGCAGGTACACCACCCAAGGCTAAAATATCTTCCATATAATATTTGCCGGAAGGTTTAAGATCGGCAATAAACGGAGTTCTATCTGAAATTGCCTGAATGTCGGCGTAGGTTAGTTCAATACCAGCATCATGAGCGATCGCTATATAGTGAAGTACTGCATTAGTAGAGCCCCCCAAAGCCATTACAATTGTCAAGGCATTTTCTAGTGATTTGCGTGTAATGATATCACGAGGTAAGATATTTTTAGCCAGAAGGTTTTTCATGGCTTTACCTAAGTCGTCGCATTCTTTTACTTTTCCTTCGTGAGTTGCCGGATAAGAAGAACTGTAAGGCATGCTTAGCCCCATGGCTTCAATAGACGAAGCCATCGTATTGGCGGTATACATTCCTCCGCAGGCACCTTGACCAGGAATTGAGTTCTGAATTACCCCTTTATAATCTTCGTCTGAAATTGTTCCGGCAATTTTTTGACCGTAAGCCTCAAAAGCCGAAACGATATCCAATTTTTTACCTTTCCAAGAACCACTTCTCACAGTACCACCATACATCATAATTGCAGGTCGGTTAACACGAGCCATGGCCATAATGGCACCTGGCATATTTTTATCACAACCAACTACAGCTACCAAGCCATCATACCATTGTGCCGAAACTACATTTTCAATTGAATCAGCAATAATATCACGGGAAGGAAGTGAATAGCTCATTCCGTCGTTTCCATTTGTCATACCATCGGATACTCCAATCGTATTAAAAATAAGTCCAATCATGTCATTAGACTGTATTCCTTTTTTTACATGAACAGAAAGTCCATTCAAATGTATATTACAGGGATTTCCTTCGTATCCGGTACTGGCAATACCAATTTGTGGCTTTGCCATATCTTCCTCTTTCATGCCAATTGCATATAGCATTGCTTGAGCTGCCGGGTTACTTACTTCCTGAGTTAGTGTTTTGCTAAATTTGTTTAATTCCTGCGACATATGATTAATTCTCGGTTAGCGAATATTCGCTAAATTTAAAAATGGAGAACAAAAGAACTGTTCACTTTCTTCATTTGCAACATTTTTTTAAAAATATTTCTAAAAGGCAGTAAAAAATATTATTATTCCAATAATGTATTTTACTTTAATCATTGATCTATTGTATTTAAAGATAAAGCTTAATAATATTTAATATGAAAAAACTCATCGCCCTTATCCTCTTTGTTAACCTGAGTACATTTGCTCAGGATAAAAGCCACGAACTAGCTCATAAATTCATAATCACTGATGGGCATGTGGATTTACCTTATCGATTGAAAATTAAAAACTTCAGATTAGATAAAGAATATCTTGGTATTCCTGTCGAAACAGAAGAGGGTGATTTTGATTTTAAGAGAGCCAAACTCGGTGGATTAGATGCCCCTTTTATGTCTATATATATACCCGCCTCCTATAGCCCAGCCGGTGGAAAAATACTTGCAGATAGCCTGATTGATATGGTTAATTTCATAGCTAAGGGTAAAAAGAAGTATTTTGAAGTTGCCAAAACTCCAGCCGATGTTCGGAGAATTGTAAAAAAAGGAAAAATCGCCTTACCTATGGGTATGGAGAATGGCTCACCTATATCCAAAATAGAAGACGTGGCTTATTTTCGTAAAAGGGGAATATCTTATATCACCCTGACACACTCTAAATGGAATGAATTGGGTGATTCTTCTTACGATACCACCAAACACTGGAACGGACTTAGTCCATTTGGGAAAGAAGTTATACTAGAAATGGCCAAAGAGGGAATTATGATTGACATTTCTCATGTTTCCGACAGTACATTTTATGACGTTTTAGCACTTAGTCCTGTTCCAATAATTGCATCACATTCCTCTTTACGTCATTTTACGCCAGGTTTTGAAAGAAATATGACAGATGAAATGGTGACTTTAGTAAAGAAAAACGGAGGCGTAATCAATATAAACTTTGGTTCTACTTTTATCGACGGTAAAGTAGCTGAATCCCGAAACGCCGATGGCAAAATATTACAAGAGCTATTGGAAGAAAAAGGTCTGAAATTCAGGGACGAAGCCGCAAAACCTTTTATAGACGAGTTTCGAAAAACTCACCCATTAGTTTTTGCCGATGTGGAAATGGTAGTTGATCATATAGACAGAGCCGTAAAATTTGCAGGTGTTGACCATGTTGGTTTCGGGTCAGATTTCGACGGTGTGGGTGACAGTTTACCTACCGGGCTTAAAGATGTGGCAGACTATCCAAATATTATAAAACTATTAATTGAACGAGGCTATTCTGAAATTGATATAGAAAAAATCTGTTCGGGTAATATGCTAAGGGTTTGGCAAGAAGTATTTGATTATGCTTCAACCCATTAATCATTCAAGAAATAAGTACCAATATACCAAAGGGGCGGCTTCATAAATATAAGCCGCCCCTTTTATTTGTTAATAAAATGAGTCTATTGATTTTCTAACAGACTTATAATTTCTTCTGAAATACCCGTATTTGAATATCCGCCATCGTGGAATAAATTCTGCATAGTAACCATTTTAGTAAGATCAGAAAATAACATGACGATGTAATTGGCACAATCCTCTGCAGATGCATTGCCAAGTGGCGACATTTTCTCTGCAAAATCGTAGAAAGAATTGAATCCACCGATACCTGTGCCTGCTGTAGTTTTAGTAGGTGATTGCGAAATGGTATTTACACGTACATTTTTAGCCTTGCCATAGCGATAACCGTACCCACGGGCAATAGACTCTAAGACCGCTTTGGCATCAGCCATATCAGTATAAAATGGATAAGTACGTTGAGCTGCAATATAAGAAAGACCAACTACAGATCCCCATTCTTTTATGGCATCCAATTTTTCGGCAACCTGCATAAATTTATGAAAAGAAAGTGCCGAAACATCCAGGCTCTTCATAAACCAGTCGTAGTTCAGGTCGCCATACTCGCGTCCTTTCCGGATATTTGGGGACATTCCTATTGAGTGGAGCACAAAGTCGCATCCGCCACCAAAAATCTCCATGGACTTGGTATATAGATTTTCTAAATCTTCCACCGAAGTAGCATCAGCAGGAATAATCTGGGCTTCACACATCTCGGCTAGTTTATTAATCTCTCCCATACGCATGGCGATTGGAGCATTGGTTAATACAATCTGAGCACCTTCTTCTTTAGCTTTAAGTGCTGTTTTCCAAGCAATAGAATTTGAATCTAACGCTCCTGAAATTATTCCTTTTTTACCTTTTAGTAAACCGTATGCCATATTTTTAAATATTGAGTGCCCAAAATTAGGGAATTTGCTTTATTAAATACCGCTATTTTTAATATTTTCATGGCTCCCAAATGATTGATATAAATTTTATAATTTTAAACCAAGGTGCACCTCTCTTAATATCAAACTGAATCTCGGATAGCTACTGTATTAAAATTCTCCGACATCACCCAGAAAGTACTCTTTGAGACCTTAAGGGATCAATCCTCAGTTCATCTAGTGCTGTCAGTACAAAGTGCCAAGATGGTATTTTGATTTCCTACGGCCCAAAAACAAAATAACAGCACATTTCTGCATTGTGTTTCTTCAGTAAAATTATGGCAGGCACGCCGAGTGATCTACCTACTCTTCCAGGTTTATCAGGGGTCGAATGAGCAAGCAATTGATGGTATTTTTATCCATTAGCCCTAAAAACAAAAAACCTAACTCATTTCTGTATTGAGGTCTTTTAGTAAAATGGTGGGCGGACGACTAATCCATCTACCTACTCTTACAGGTTTATCTGGAATCGCCCAAGCAAGTATCGTTTGTGGTATTTTAATCAAACAACCCTAAAAGAAAAAAAACCGACACATTTCTGCATTGAATTTCTTTAGTAAAACAGTAGGCGGACGGCTAGTCCATCTACCTACTCTTCCAGGTTTATCAGGGGTCGAATGAGCAAGTCAATTGATGGTATTTTTATCCATTAGCCCTAAAAACAAAAAACCCCAACACATTTCTGTATTGAGGTCTTTCAGTAAAATTGTGGCATCTACCTACTCTCCCAGGTTTGATCCAAGTACCATCGGCGGTGCGGGGCTTAACTGCTCTGTTCGGAATGGGAAGAGGTGAACACCCGCCCTATTAACACCATCAAGGTCTTAATGAGCATTAGGCCATTGGCCTACTCGTAATATCTTTGACATTTTATGTTATTCTACTCTCTTTGATCTACTGGAATTAACCAAACGATCTCCAATTTTATCAACAAGTTATACTCGTCGAAGTAAAATGACATAACGATGAAGAAAAACTGTGAAGTAATAGAATAATTTATAGAGTCTTCGGTTCATTAGTACTACTCGGCTGCATACATCTCTGCACTTTCACCTGTAGCCTATCTACGTCGTCGTCTCCAACGTTCCTCTATGGAAGTCTCATCTCGAGGTGGGTTTCACACTTAGATGCTTTCAGCGTTTATCCCGTCCCGACTTAGCTACTCTGCCGTGCCCTTGGCAAGACAACAGATACACCAGCGGTCAGTCCAATTCGGTCCTCTCGTACTAAAATCAGAGCCTCTCAAACTTCCTACGCCCACCACAGATAGGGACCGAACTGTCTCACGACGTTCTGAACCCAGCTCGCGTGCCACTTTAATGGGCGAACAGCCCAACCCTTGGGACCTTCTCCAGCCCCAGGATGTGACGAGCCGACATCGAGGTGCCAAACCTCCCCGTCGATGTGAGCTCTTGGGGGAGATCAGCCTGTTATCCCCGGAGTACCTTTTATCCTTTGAGCGATGGCCCTTCCATACAGAACCACCGGATCACTATATCCGTCTTTCGACCCTGATCGACTTGTTGGTCTCTCAGTCAAGCTCCCTTCTGCTATTGCACTCAACGCACGGTTACCAAGCGTGCTGAGGGAACCTTTGAAAGCCTCCGTTACTCTTTTGGAGGCGACCACCCCAGTCAAACTACCCACCAAGCAATGTCCCCCTTAGGGGTTAGGAACCAAATATGTAAAGGGTGGTATTTCAACAGTGGCTAAACGACGCCTGGCGACGCCGCATCAAAGCCTCCCACCTATCCTACACATCAAATACCCAGTCCCAATGCTAAGCTATAGTAAAGGTTCACGGGGTCTTTCCGTCCCGTGGCGGGTAGACGGCATCTTCACCGTCACTACAATTTCGCCGAGCTCACGGCTGAGACAGTGCCCAGATCGTTACACCATTCGTGCAGGTCGGAACTTACCCGACAAGGAATTTCGCTACCTTAGGACCGTTATAGTTACGGCCGCCGTTTACTGGGGCTTCAATTCAG
>JAHEBN010000181.1 GCA_024645245.1 Jiulongibacter sp.
ATTTGCAGCCAATGGAGAAAACGAAACGCATTTATAAACCACTGGCGGTTGCAGTTGTGGATAACCTGATGGCCATTTTTAATGAAAATAAAATGGCGGATAAGGTTATAGAGAAAACTTTCAAACTTAATCCGAAATGGGGTGCCCGCGACCGTTCTTTTATTGCCGAAAATACCTATGGAGTAGTGCGTTGGTGGAGGTTGATTAAATTTTGTGCAGAAATAGACCAACGTAAAATAAAAGACAGATCTGTGTTTGAAAAAATGCTGGCTACCTGGTTGGTTATGAATAACTTTGATTTGCCAGATTGGGAAGAAATGGTAACCATCGACCCAAAATTAATATTGACAAACTGGCAAAAGGCACAGGAAATCAGAAAAGTGCGAGAATCGGTGCCGGATTGGCTCGATGAGATAGGGCAGCGAGATTTAGGCGAAAATTGGGACAAAGAATTAAAAGCCATGAATCAGGAAGCCTCGGTTTTTCTGAGGGTGAATGGATTAAAAACTACTAAAGCCGAATTACAAAAACTACTTAACGATTCAGGAATAGAAGTGGAAGCAGTTTACAGCGTGCCGGATGCATTAAAACTGGTTCAACGAAAGAATGTATTTGCTTCAGAATATTTCAAAAAAGGATTTTTCGAAGTTCAGGATGCCGGTAGTCAGTTAATACCGGAATTTTTAGGAGCCTCACCAGGAATGCGGGTAGTGGATGCCTGTGCAGGTGCAGGTGGTAAATCGCTGCAATTAGGCGAAATGATGCAGAATAAAGGAAAAGTTATCGCCATGGATATTGCAGAATGGAAACTTACGGAATTGAAGAAAAGGGCAAAAAGAAATGGCATAGATAACGTGGAAACCAGATTGATTGAAGCAAAAAGTATTAAACGCCTTCAGAATTCTGCCGATAGACTATTATTGGACGTGCCCTGCTCGGGTTTGGGTGTTTTGAAGCGTAATCCGGATGCGAAATGGAAGTTAAAACCTGAATTTATAGAGGAAATCAAGGAATTACAAGCCACAATTTTACAAGATTACAGTAAAATGTTGAAAAAAGGCGGTGAAATGGTTTATGCTACATGCAGTTTATTACAAGCAGAAAATGAAGATCAGGTACGTCTGTTTTTAAGAAATAACCCCGATTTTGAATTTATTGCTGAGAAAAGAATTTCACCTGCTGAAACCGGTTTCGATGGTTTTTATATGGCTAAAATGAAAAGGAATTAAATAGTAGTGAATTTTTGACATCTCCTGTAATCTGATTCCTATTACCTCTAAATCTGTTTTTTTTGTGTCGTATTTAGACATAATGTCAACAACTAGCTAGATTATTAAAGTATAATTTATCCTATTGAGTATCTTTTTGTCGTTAGAAATTCTTTTATGTTTGACTTTCCAATTATAAGCTTCCTTCATTTCCAAAATCCCTACCTTTGTGTTTCATTAAACTGGTTTATAAATTGGACACATTCAAACAGCTCGGGGTTTCCGAAAACTTGATAAAGGCTCTGGAAGAAAATAAAATCATTAACCCAACTGAAATTCAAAAGTTGGTTATCCCTTATCTCTTAAAAAATAACACCGATTTTATTGGGCAGGCACAAACAGGTACTGGTAAAACGGTTGCCTTTGGCATTCCACTTTTACAAAGACTTAATCCCAAAATTCAAGATATTCAGGTATTAGTTCTGTCACCTACCAGAGAGCTTTGCCAACAAATAGCCAAGCAGATTTTTAAGATGACTAAATTTTCTGAAAAAATTTTTGCAGAGGCGGTTTATGGGGGTGAAAAGATTGATATACAAATTGCCAGACTTCAACGCCCTACCCAAGTGGTAGTGGCTACTCCGGGTAGATTAAAGGACCTGTTAGAACGGAAAGCTTTGGATATAAGTAAAGTAAAAACCTTAGTATTGGATGAGGCCGATGAAATGTTGAGCATGGGCTTCAAAGATGCGATAGATGAAATAATAGTGCAGATTCATCCGGAAAGTATTAAATGGCTGTTTACGGCTACCATTTCTGAATCGCTGCGGCGTTTAACAGAAAAATACATGGCTCCGGATGTGCACAGGGTGAGTGTCAGTAAGCTGGAAGTAGTTAATACCAAAATTGAACATCAGTTTTTCATTTGTGAAAACAAAGTAAAATTCGATTATGTGCTGAAGTTTTTGGAATCACAGGGTGCGGCTCGTGGAATTGTTTTTTGCAGAACCCGTGACGACGCTCAAATGGTGGCTAAAAGACTAAAAGCCAAAGAAGTATCTGCTGAAGCCATACATGGAGATCTGGAGCAAAGAGATCGGGACAAGGTGATGCGGGCTTTTAAAAACAAAAAAATACAGGTGTTGGTAGCTACTGATATATCAGCCAGAGGTATAGATATCGAAGGCTTGTCGTATGTGGTTCATTATCAATTGCCCGATAAAATTGAATATTATACTCACCGAAGCGGCCGTACTGCCCGTGCAGGCAAAAGGGGTATTTCAATTGCGTTTGTAAATTCGGAAGAATTACTGACAATCAGATTAATTGAAAAGAACCTGAAAATTAAATTTCTAAAGATTTGAGTCTAAATTTCTTATTTATTGAAAAAGCCTTTAAGTTTTAATTCTTAAAGGCTCTTTTCAAGTATATTTTCTTGTACTTTTATATAGCTTTTTTCTCCGAAACCGACTTTCCAATGGATAAAAGTTGGTTAACATCCCGGTATCCCAAAACGGAATTAACTATTTTGCCAGTATTAGGATCAATAAAGAATAAGGTAGGATAACCTCTGATCGGATATTTCGCTGCCAATTGAGGGCCTTCTCCTTTTTCCATATCCACTTTGATGTTTATAAAGGTTTCGTTGAAATAAGAACCCAAAGAAGCATCCGGAAATACTTTTGCCTGAAGCATTTTACATGGCCCGCACCAACTTGTGTATGCATCCATAAAAATCAGTTTATTTTCTTTTTTTGCTTTTGCGATGGCAGCATCCCAATTTCCATGTTCAAAGCTAATTCCATTTTGAGCGTTAGATTGTGAGATTACGAAAGCAAAAAGTGCAAAAGTGAGAAGTAGGTTTTTCATATTTATTCTTTTGTAAAAATGATTTGTAAGCTAACGTTACATATTGGTTTATTAATATGTATTTAACCAATTAATATTTCTTAGAATTCAAAAACTAAGCCAAATTTATGTTAGTGATATGTTAATCAAAAAAGGCCCCTTTCGGAGCCTATCTTTTTAGTCATAATCTTCATCTTCATCCGGATCATCTTCTTTCTCGTTTTTGACGGAGATGTAATCAAGATCGGCATATTTATCTTCGTATTCTTCTTTCACTTCTTCTTTCAGATTACCATCATCATCAAAGTCCTCATCATCCGAAATGATCTCTTCAGCTCTTTCTTCAGTCATTCTTACCAGATAATACTTTTCGTCCGTTTCAAATGGTAATGCCGATACATATTTACCTTTAGCGTCGGTGAATCTTATCAGGAATTCAGAGAATCCGGTTGGATAAGACAATTTAATTTGTTGCTGAAGATCTTCTTCCAGTTTCTCAAAGTCTTTTATTACTCTTGGCTTGCTTGTCATTAGCTTTTTAATTTTGATCTATTAACCGAACAAATGTTCGCATTGGTTTATCTGGTGCGAATTAAGAGTAAAAATCAAATCCAATTCAAATATTTAACAAGTTTTTTTTAAAAATTTATTTTAAACATTTCAATCAAGCCTTATTTTAATTGTATTCTTAAGTCTATTTCAATTTTTATATATGTCGAAAATGAATCATTCTGAAAAGCATTTTTCCATAAAACTTAAAAATCTACCTGATAGGATAGAACCGGAACCAAACCACTTCCCCTATATTGGACATAGGTTTGTTGGGTTACCGCGTTGTATCCTACCGAACTGGCATTTATTCTGTTAAATACATTCTGAATGTCCAGATTTAAAATCCCGGCATATTTCTTCTTATTAAATCGATAAGAAATTCGCACATCTAATCTTTTATAGGCTGGCACTTGTCCTTCATAAAAGGCATTTTCCTGTCGCACATAGTATCCTTTTTCTATGGAAGCTGCTAAATCTGCAGGTGTAAATCGGAATCCTCCATTATACATGTATCTGCCTCCGATTTGCAAAATCGAGCCTTTTTTGAATTTAAATTCTCTACCCAATGTAAGATGAGATGAGAATCGGGTATTAAAAGCCGTATTGTATTCCTTGCCATTTTGAAGTTTATACTTAGCATCGTAAAATGAACTGCCAAGTAGGAAATACCAATTGTTTGAAAATTGCTTTTCTACAGCAAAATCTATACCCTTGTTATACCCTTTTCCTTCACTTAAAAGTCCTTTTTCCGGGAAATAACCTTGTGTATTGAGCATATAATAACCCAGACTTGGGTCGGGATCAACAGGAATATTGGATAATAGTTGACGGTATGCTTCGAATTGAAAACGGTAATGTTTTTCGGTATAAAACTGATAAGAGAATATCAGGTGCTTGGAAAGCATAAACTTAAGGTTCTCGTTTTTCTTTTCTCCCAATGAATTTTCATAGAAATAATTCATCAGAGGTAAAATCTGGTGGTAATTTCCATAAGATAAGACGATGTTCTGCTGACTATTCGGACTGAATTTAAGGGAAAGTCGAGGGTCTAAGCTTACCTGTTTGTTCAAACCCAGGTTCAATAAATGATAGCCGGCATTGAAATGTAGTTTCGGTAATATGCTATAATCAATCTGGAAATATTGCTGAAGAGTATAGGTTTTACCTGAACCATCAAGCGATGTTCTGGTTTGTATGGTATTAATATCCGAGCTGCTGTTTCTGGGAAAGGTATTTTTGAAAAATTCAAATTGAATGAGGTTCATAATTGCTCCGGTCCGGATCAATAATTTATCGGTCACTTTATTATTATACAGCACAGAAACCGAAATTCTTTTGTCGGTATATTGCTCGGTATTGTATCGGAAACTCACATTTTCCGCACTAAGGGTATCTTCCATTCTTTTGATATCACTTGCCACTATCGCTACTACTGATTTTAGGTAACTTTTTGAATTTATGGAAGTGGTGCTCGTGTAACCCATTGCCCCCATATTGGCTGGTTTTACCCTGTTTTCGTATTGGTTGGTTATTCCCGGCTCTCGATTTGCAGGGTCATCCACAGGCTGGTAAACCTCCTCACTTAGGCCCCCGATACCAAAAAGTGTATTGACGGTTTTCCCATTTTTGCTTCTGGAAACCAGGTTAAATGACAAATCCTGAAAATTATTGGTAACCCTTTCACCAACAAGGTAAATTCCCATATTACTTAAAAGCCCGAGTGTGGAGTACCTGTAATTCACCAGGTAGGAAGATTTACCTTTTTTTAATGGGCCCTCCGTTGCAAAATCAAGTCCAAGAAGTCCGATTTTAGCTCTGCTTTCTCTTTTGTCGAAACTTCCCGGACGGAAATGAATATCAAATGCTGCCGACATGGCATTGCCATACTCTGCAGCAAATCCACCCGTACTAAAATCCGATTTCGCCAATAATTGAGCACTGAAAATAGTAATTCCACCACCCGACGAGCCAGGAATAGCAAAGTGGTTTGGATTTGGAATATCGATACCCTCCAATCGCCACAAAACACCAATAGGCGAATTTCCCCGAACAATGATTTGATTTTCACTGTCATCGGTTCCATTTTGCACGCCCGGATAAGAGAGAGCCACCCTGCCCGGGTCATTTATACCTGCCGGTATACGTTCTGTTTCTTCCGCAGTAAAAGATCTTGAACTTACAGTAGAAAGCTCATTTAAAGGCTCATACGCGTTTTTTGAAGCGGTTATGACAATTTCTGATGTGGATACACTTCCTTCGGTAAGTTCAATGGTTAAATAAGGTACCTTTGTAGAAGTTACCAGAAAGCTTTCTGAATGCAGAGGCTCGTATCCTATAAACGAAACAACCAATTCATGACGTCCGAGTGGTACTGATTTGAGTTCGAAGTTTCCATCTTCATCGGTCATAGAGCCAATTTGCGTGGATTGATTATCTAGTATAACAGTTGCCCCGGGTAAAGGAGTTTTACTTTGCTTATCCAAAACTATTCCTTTAACGGATTGGCTTAATTGTGCAAATATTGCACTGGGGAAAAGAAAAATTAGAAGAATAATTTTGTGGTTCATCGAAAGGGTTTTTATAGTTTGTTAAAATCAGTTTAAAAAGAACTTTTACAAAAAAAATAAAAAAGAATCTTTATTAATCTGTTTTCAGAAATTAATTAAAGCTATTTCAGCTATTTTTAACACTTCTTCATATGTTTTGGCAGTTTTGAAATAAATTTTAGAATTTGATTTAACCAATCACCCCTAATTAGTAAATAATGTCAAGTAAATTTTCATCGATTTCTGAAGAACAAAGGGTTTTTATTGAACAACAAGCGATATTTTTCGTCGGTACTGCGGCAGAGGAAGGCAGGGTTAACATATCTCCGAAAGGAAGAGAATCATTAAAAGTGTTAGATGCTAATCGCATTGTTTGGAGAAATCTGACCGGAAGCGGAAATGAAACGGCTTCTCATTTGATTTCGGCTAACCGAATTACACTTATGTGGTGTGCTTTTGAAGGTAAACCGCTGATTTTAAGATGTTATGGTACAGCCAAAGTTTTTCATGTAACAGATAAAGAATTTAATGAATTGAATTCACTTTTTCCACAAGACAATGGAGCCCGCCAACTATTTGATATTCAGGTTGATCTGGTGCAGACCTCCTGTGGATTTGCTGTTCCTTTGATGAAATTTGAATCAGAAAGAGACATTCTTAAAAATTGGTCGGATCAAAAAGGGAAGGACGGAATAAAGGAATATTGGAAAGAAAAAAACGTTTTAAACCTGGATGGCAAATCTACTGGTATCGACAAGGTAATCAATCAATAAGTAAAAATTAATAACATGAAAAAAATATTGACTTTAGGTTTTATTTTAAACTTATTTTGTCAAAATATTTTTGCTCAGGTTTCTTCTAACTTAACGCAGAGCCCGATGAATGCAATCATGTTACAAAACATGCAAAAGATTGTTCGGGATGGTAAAATGATAGATAACCAGATTGAGGGAAGCCCTTTTTTGAATGACAATTTTATAGAAGGAAAAGTAATTACTTCAAATGGAACTTTCGAGCCGGTTACTTTACGGTATAATATTTTTCAGGATGTTATGGAATTTGAAATGGAAAGAAAGATTTATTATTTAGAACCCGGGAATCAGGTAAAAGAAGTAATTATGGGAGAAGATACTTTTGTGGTGAAAGCATATATGAGGAATAATAAACCTGTTTTCGGTTATTTAAAAGTGTTGGAAACCGGGAAGTTAAGTCTTTATCAAAAGAAAAACAGAGCTTTTAAAGAAGCTCAACCACCAAAAGCTTTGGAATCTGAAGCACATCCGGCAAGGTTTATTAAAGAATCGGATGAATATTTTTTGGAAATGAATGGAGATGATTTAAGACTGGTTAAAAATGCAAAAGAAATTTTAGCAGTAAATAACAAAGCGGATTTGGAAGCAAGAGTTAAAAAAGCGGGTATTTCGATGAAAAATGAGAATGGGATGGTAAAATTGGTGAAAATGATAAATGAAATGAATTGATTTTTCGGATACAACTTCTGCTTTTTTGCATGCTATGCTCTTTTTTTATTTACTCATTCCTTATTATTTCTAAAAGGCTCTTATCTTAGCCCTCTAAATAAAAAAACGTGAAGCCAAATTACAAAGCACATCCATGGCACGGGATTTCTCCCGGCGACGAAGCACCTGCTATAGTTACTACTTTTATAGAAATAGTGCCTTCGGACACCATAAAATACGAAATTGACAAGGACACAGGTTATTTGAAAATTGATCGTCCGCAGAAATATTCCAATATTATACCCTCACTTTACGGTTTCATACCACAAACCTACTGTGGTCGAAGGGTAGCGGAGTATGCAAATGCTAATGGTGCCACGGATATTAAAATTGGTGACGGCGACCCGCTGGATATCTGTGTTTTATCTTCGCATAATATACCT
>JAHEBN010000310.1 GCA_024645245.1 Jiulongibacter sp.
TATGTCGCAGATCTATTCAGATCAACCTATTTCTGTAGAAGGGATCTGGAACCGCATGCAATACAGACCCCTGGAAGGTTTTGTCTATGCCGTTACTCCTTTCAATTTTACTTCTATCGCAGCCAATCTGCCTGCAGCTCCTGCCATGATGGGTAATGTGGTGGTTTGGAAACCTGCCGAAACACAAGTGTATTCTGCGCAAGTAATTATGGAAATATTTAAAGAAGCAGGTGTGCCCGATGGGGTGATCAATATGGTCACAGGAAAATCGTCTATGATCACAGAAGTGATCATGAACCACAAAGATTTTTCAGGAATTCACTTTACAGGATCGACCCCGGTATTTAACAGTTTCTGGGAAACCATTGGAAACAATATTAAAAAAGGACTTTACAGAAGTTATCCGAGAATTGTGGGTGAAACAGGCGGAAAGGATTTTGTATGGATGCACCATACAGCAGATGCCAAAACGGTAGCCACCGCTTTAACAAGAGGTGCTTTTGAATTTCAAGGACAAAAATGTTCTGCCGCTTCGCGCGCCTATATCCCAAAAAGTAAATGGGCCGAGGTGAGAAAATTCATGGAAACCGATCTAAAATCCATCAAAATGGGAAGTCCAGAACATCCTGAAAATTTTGTAAATGCAGTGATCGACAAAAAAGCATTCGACAAACTGAGCGGGTATATCGATCAGGCCAAAAAGGATAAGGATGCCGAGGTGATCATCGGCGGAAAATACGATGGTACTAAAGGTTATTTTATTGAGCCTACGGTAATTTTAGCGAACAATCCAAAATACGAGACCATGTGTACTGAATTATTCGGTCCTGTTTTAACCGTGTTTGTCTATGAAGATAAAGACTGGAAATCAATCCTGGAAATAATGGATCAAACCTCCATTTATGCTTTAACCGGAGCAATCTTTAGCCAGGACAGATATGTGATCGACTATGCTACGGAGGCCTTGGAGAATGCAGCCGGTAATTTTTATATCAACGACAAACCCACAGGAGCTGTAGTTGGACAACAGCCTTTTGGCGGTGCCAGAGGCTCGGGTACAAATGACAAAGCGGGTTCTGTTTGGAACTTGCTGCGCTGGATCTCTAACAGAACCATCAAGGAAAATTTTGTTCCTCCTACCAATTACCGTTATCCGTTTTTGGAAGTATAGTGAGGATAGCTTTGAAGCAAACGTTAAGTGATTGTTAAATTACACGAATTCAGGGGGTTTTAGCAAAAATTCTCGTAAGAATGCAATTCTCAATCAAATATTACTTATCTTTGCGGCTATTATAATTTATATCACAATACAATGAGTACAGGAACTGTAAAATTTTTCAATGAGTCGAAAGGATTCGGATTCATTATTGAGGACGAATCATCTAAAGAGTACTTCGTACACATATCAGGTTTATCTGATCGTGTAAAAGAAGGAGACAATGTAGAATTCGACCTTAAAGAAGGTAAAAAAGGATTAAACGCGATAAATGTAAAGAGAATTTAGTATTTATTCTTTAATTTTTTTAAGATTGAAAGCCCGCACCTTGCGGGCTTATTTTTTGCCAAAACTTTAGGCCGGCTTATACTTTAGCGGGATATGCACCACTTTTTTGGTGTCAAAAAATGCCTCTTCAAAATAATTAGACAGGTCAAAGATCTTGGCTTTGGGAAAATGTTGCAATTCTTCGGTGAGATCGCCTCCTTTCAGATACAAGATTCCGTTCTGCAATTCGTGTTTGCTCTTTTTGGCGATCTTGTGCTTGGTCCATTTTGTAAAATCATCCATGTTGGTTACGGCACGGCTTACGATAAAATCGAACTCACCCTTTATATTTTCTGCCCTCATTTGAACAGCCTTAACATTCTTTAATGCCAATGCCTGTACTACCTCTTGTACCACTGTAATTTTCTTACCGATAGAATCTACCAGTAAAAATTCTGCTTCCGGAAATAAAATGGCCAATGGTATGCCCGGAAAACCTCCACCTGTGCCAATGTCTAAAATTTTAGTGCCGGGTAAAAAAGGTTGAACTTTTGCAATTCCCAAAGAGTGAAGCACATGTCGTTCGTAAAATTCATCCATGTCCTTTCTCGAAATCACATTGATCTTTTCGTTCCAATCCCTATACAAATCGTCCAATTTGTCGAAATGCTCGATCTGTTGCTCACTCAAATTAGTAAAGTATTTTTTAATTTCTTTCATCGCCAATAT
>JAHEBN010000034.1 GCA_024645245.1 Jiulongibacter sp.
ACTTCTATTCCTATTGTGCCTTTGCCCGGCATAGGTGCAATTATACGAATTCCTAATGCGGCCAGATTTAAGGCGATATCATCTTCCAGGTTTTTTATTTTTGAAATTCGGACCCCGGCCTCTGGTACAATTTCATAAAGCGTTACTGTGGGGCCAATTGTTGCTTTTATAGAAGAAATTCCAATAGAGAAATTTCTCATCGTTTCCACAATATTGATTTTATTGGCCTCCAACTCTTCTTGGGATACTTTTCCACCTGAACCTGCATATTCCATCATTAAGGATATTGGCGGGTATTGATATTTTGGGAGATCTATCTTTGGATCGTATGGGCCAAATTCATTTAGTAGATCATCCTTTTCATCGTCATCTTCTAAAAGAAAACTTGATGTATCTTCTTCAATTTCAAGCGGCAGCTCTTCAATAATTTCTTTTTCAATTTCTTTTTTGTTGCTGCGATCATCGATTGTAAATTCAATTCCGCCTTTAAATGGTTCTTTGGGTATGGATAAGGTGCCTTCATTAGTCAACTCTTCTTCCATATCGTCATTCTTCACTTCCCTGCTTTTTGATTTGTTTTTTTCAATTTCAACAGATTCAATAGGGTTTTCACTTTCCTCTATAGATTTAGGTTTCAGGAATCTGGCTATGAAGTAATCGTCAATTTTGGTAAGACCATGAAAAAAGACAAGCCAAAGAAATAGTATAAATGCAATAAGCAAAATACCTCCCCAGCCAAGGAGATGGTTTAGCATTTCATTTATTTTAAAACCAAGCCCGCCGCTTAAATAACTATTATTTAATTCGAAATGATAAACAAAATAGCCAAGAAAAACAGATATGAATAATACATAAAACAGACTGCCTTTTGCTAAACGACTGAGGTTAATATTAAATAAAACATGTTTGGTAATAAGCTTAAATGCGGATAAAAAGATAATTGGTAAAAGACCAAAAGAAGCTATTCCGAACCATTTAAAAATAAAATGATGTGAAAGAAATGCCCCGATCACGCCTAAAGTGTTTTCAGCTTTTTTTTCGTCGGGTTCAATAGCTTTACCAAAATTATGCTGAACTAAATCCTGATCGGCAGAGCCTGTAAATAGATAGGAAACGAAAGAAAGAAACAGAATCACAGTAACAGCCAGAAAAAACAGACCAAATATTAAAGAAATCTGATCTGGTGTTAATTTAAAATTACTGGTAGAGTTTGGCCTGTTACGACTTGTAGCAGCACTACTTAATACAGCAGGCTTCTTTTTATTTCGAAATGTTTTAGACATCGTATTTATGGAAAGCTAATTGGGAAAACAAAGTTACAGAAAAATCATTTACGAATATCTAATATAAAACTTTTCAATATTAATTATAGAATTATTAAAGTATGGCTTGTCGAATTCTAACTAATTGAATAATAAGGTTTTCCAGTTTATCTAAATGCAACATATTTGCTCCGTCAGATAAAGCATTTGCCGGATCGGGATGGGTTTCAATGAATAATCCTGAAGCACCGACAGCTATTGCCGCTTTAGCAATAGTAGAAATCATTTCAGGGTTTCCGCCGGTTATGCCGCTGGATTGATTGGGTCTTTGCAGAGAGTGCGTACAATCCATTATTACTGGCACGTCAAATTTCGCCATATCAACAAGGTTACGGTAGTCTACCACCAAATCCGTATATCCGAAGGAATTACCTCGATCGGTAAGCATTACAACAGCATCTTTGTTTTCAGCTTTAACCTTTTCAACCGCAAACTGCATGCTGCTACCAGACAGGAATTGACCTTTCTTTATATTTACAGCTTTTCCTGTTTGAGCCGCGGCACTTATTAATTCTGTTTGGCGACATAGAAAAGCTGGGATTTGTAAAATGTCTACGTATTCGGCAGCCATAGCTGCTTCATGAGTTTCGTGAATATCAGTTACCGTTGGAATTCCGAAGTTATCGGATACCTCTTTCAAGATTTTCAATGCTTTCTCATCTCCAATACCAGTAAAACTATCTGTTTTGGTACGGTTTGCCTTTTTGTAGCTGCCTTTGAATATGTAAGGTATTTCCAATTTTCCCGTAATACGCGTTATTTTCTCTGCTATTTTTAAGGCCATATCGCGGTTTTCAATTGCACATGGGCCGGCCATCAGGAAAAAATGATTTGAGTTGTATTTTTTTAAGTTATTGATATTCATTGTTACTTGCAATGCTGTTTTTAATATGAATTTACAAATATCTTTATTTTTGCTAAGAGTAAAAAAGTGGAGTGTATTTTGTTGGTTTCATTTAAAAGCATTTTCTTTGCATTGTGTTTCACCAAACTACATTTTTATAATGTCAGATATAGCATCGAAAGTAACGAAAATCATCGTTGAAAAACTTGGAGTTGACGAGTCAGAAGTGACACTAGAGGCTTCATTTACTAATGATTTAGGAGCAGATTCATTGGATACTGTAGAACTAATCATGGAATTTGAAAAAGAATTCAACGTATCTATTCCAGACGATCAGGCTGAGAATATTCAAACTGTTGGTCAAGCGGTAGCTTATTTAGAAGAGAATTCGAAGTAATTTTACTGCTTAATTTGAAAGTTCAATATTCAATTTCTAATTTAAGAGTTGAATATTGAACTTTTTTAATTTTAAAGAAATTTTATGGAGCTCAAACGCGTCGTAGTTACAGGTCTAGGTGCTCTTACACCTATCGGGAATACTGTTGAGGAATATTGGGAAGGACTTAAGAATGGAGTAAGCGGAGCAAATCCCATTACCCATTTCGACCCTACATTATTTAAAACACAGTTCGCATGTGAAATTAAAAATTTTGATGTCAATGAGTTTATTCCCAGGCAAGATGCCCGAAAAATGGACCTTTTTACGCAATATGCCCTGGTAGTTGCCGAGCAGGCAGTTAATGATTCAGGACTGAATGACGAAAATATAAATAAGGATAAAGTAGGAGTAATATGGGGCTCGGGAATTGGTGGTTTAAAAACTTTTGAAGAAGAAGTTTTGAATCTGGCTGCTAATAATGGAAATCCCCGTTTTAATCCATTTTTTATACCAAAGATGATAGCAGATTCGGCCTCTGGTCAGATTTCTATTAAATACGGATTCAGGGGGCCAAACTTTGTTACCGTTTCAGCATGTGCATCCACTAATAATGCCATAATTGATGCTTTCAATTATATTCGGTTAGGTAGGATGGTTGCGTGTGTTTCCGGAGGGTCGGAAGCCGCTGTAACTCAAGCTGGAATAGGTGGATTTAATGCTCTTAGGGCACTTTCAGTTCGGAATGATGACTATAAGACTGCTTCCAGACCTTATGATCAGGATAGAGATGGATTTGTATTGGGTGAAGGTGGAGCCAGTGTAATTTTAGAAGAATACGAACACGCTAAAGCCAGAGGTGCTAAAATTTATTGTGAATTAGTTGGCGGAGGAATTTCATCGGATGCCTATCACATTACGGCACCTCACCCAGAAGGCTATGGTGCGTATTTATCTATGAAAGATGCTTTGGAAGATGCCAGAATGGAAGCGGAAGAAGTAGATTATATTAATACACATGGAACATCCACTCCTTTAGGTGACCCACAAGAGGTTAAAGCTATTGAAAAATTATTCGGGGAGCATACATATGGTGGTTTAAGTATCAGTTCAACAAAATCAATGACAGGTCATTTGTTGGGTGGGGCCGGTGCCGTTGAAACTATTGCTTGTATTTTGGCTATGCAACATCAAATGGTTCCTCCTACTATTAATTTATTTAATGTGGATGAAACAATTGATAGCAGAATTGATTTAACGCCGAACAAGGCAAAGGCCAGAAAAATAGATGTAGTTTTGAGTAATTGCTTCGGATTTGGAGGTCATAACGCTACATTGATTTTCAAAAAATTTGTTGAATAAATACATATGCCCAATTTAAGTTTATGTCGGGCATAAAAAAGAATTTGGATGGCTGTAACTGAATCAATTATTAGTTTTTTTAGCTCAGACAGCTCATTAAAAGAGTTTAGAAAAGCAGTGGAGCAAATTATTGGTTCTAAGCCTGGTAATGATGCGTTATATCAATTAGCATTTAGGCATACTTCTGCTTCAAAATCATCTTTGGTAAAAGGCTATAAAGAATCTAATGAAAGGCTGGAGTTTTTAGGAGATTCGGTTCTGGGAATGATAATAGCTGAATATCTTTTCAAGAAATATCCGTTTAAAGATGAAGGTTTTCTTACCGAAATTCGTTCGAGAATTGTAAATAGGGAATCATTAAATCAAGTAGCCAGAAAAATTGGATTGGATAGATTGATCGAATTCGATGGCAATCGCGTAACGCATGCACGCACATCTATGTATGGCGATGCTATGGAGGCTTTACTAGGAGCTATTTACCTGGATAAAGGTTTTAATTTTACACGTAAATTTATTGTAAATAAACTAATTACAAATTATTTTGATCTGGATGCAGTTATTCAGAATAATACCAATTTCAAAAGTATCTTATTAAGCTGGGCACAAGCCGAAGGTAAAAAAGTACAGTTTGATATTGTAAAAGAAAATGGGAAACACCACAGCAAAGAATTTGTCGCCGAAGTGACTCTGGATGGTGAAATAATAAGCCAGGGTGGTGGCTGGAATAAGAAAAAAGCTGAGCAAGATGCTGCCAGAAAAGCTTGTGAGGTATTAGAAATTGAAGATCAGTCCTGATCTTTTTCCCGCATAATTTTCGTGATCTCGTTAAGTTTATCTACTTTATATTCAAAATCTCCTTTTAGTTTGTTTCTGATCGCTTGTAAGTTATCCAGTGTTTCCTGAAGGGATTCCGGTAAAATGGCTTCTAATATTTCTCTGAATCTTTTGGCAAATGTGGGTGATTTTCCATTGGTAGAAATGGCAATTTTTAAATCGCCTTTTTGTACAACAGAACTTAAATAAAAGTCACACAGCTCCGGAGTATCCGCTACATTTATCAGAATGCCGGCTTCTTTACAATCATCTCTTACCTTTTTATTTATTTCTTTCCGGTTAGTTCCTGCTATTACCAGATCAATACCTTTAAGATGATTGGCGTGATATTCCGATTGGATTAGTGTTATTGAATGCTTTTTGGCATATTGCCGAATTTCTTCTCTAATTTCAGGTGCTATCAATGTAATATTGGATTTAGGGGCATTTCGAAGTACCGCCTCAAGTTTCTCCAGCCCTACATTTCCCCCACCAACAATGAGAGTGTTTAGGTTTTCAATTTTGAGAAAAACAGGGAAAAGTGTATTCATTGGCATAAAAAAAGGGATAACGAATTACCCCTTTTTAAATTCTATTTTAAAATAAATCAGAACATTTTTGCTCTTCTATCTATAATATCTGCATTTTCTCTGATTGCCTGATCTGCTAAAGAACCGGCCATAAAAGCACCTTTTCTTTGTATAACCTGATCTTTGTAAGGTGTATAATCTGCAATTTCAGGTGCTAATACCTTTTTGGTAGTCTCCATGATGTAGACACCATTTTCACCAACAAATGGCTTAGAACGATTTCCTTGTTTTTGTCCAAATGCTCGTCCTAATGCAATAGGATCAACACCAGCACTGTTCAACATACCTGTCTGGAAATTAATATCAGAAACTGATTCTACCAAAGCTCCTGCACCGTAGTTTTTGGCAATAGTTTCTAAATCACCCTCAGCTTTTAATTTTTTAAGGATTATATCGGCTTTTAACTCATTTTTCACTTTGAACTCAATCTGATCCTTAAAGTCAGAGGCTTTTGGGTCTTCCTGATCTGTTGCAGATTTTAGTACCGCAATTATATAGTTATTATCTATTACAAAAACGTGATCGGTTACATCACCAGGCTTCACATTCTCATTAAATGCCCATAAAACAACCTCACGGCCATTCTGAATGGTATTAAAATTTGTAGCTGCAGGATTTACACGATCGGCTGAAAGAAGTACCAAAGACGGGTCTTTTTGAATTGCTGCCTGAAGTTGTTCCAAATTAGAAACATTGGCTCTAAGTTCTTCCGCTTTTTGATATGCTTCATTTTGAGTTGCCTCGCTTGCAGAGAGTACTTTGGTAATTCCCGCGACTTTATACCTTAAATTAGAAGGTGCGTCGGTAACTTTAATTATATGATATCCAAAATCAGTAGTAACTAAATTAGGTATTAGACCGGTTCCTCTGAATCCAAATATGGCGTCTTCAAAAGGTTTTACCATTTGACCGTTATTGCTGAAATAACCTAAATCTCCACCGTTTTGAGCAGTTCCATCAGAACCATTGATTTGGGCCAGACTTTCAAAATTGGCTCCGTTTTTAATTTGATTTAAAATATCCTGAGCTTTTACTCTTGCTGCTGCTTTTACACTATCAGGAGCAGTCGCATCTGCTCTAATTAATATATGACTTGCACGAGCTGTTTGTACGGAGTCTCTTTCTGTACCCTCATATTTATATATACTGTAATTGTTGCCATCTTTTACTGGTCCAACAGTTGCACCTACTATTGAATTATCGAGTAGAGATTTTACTTCCGGAGTCAACTGATTTGGACTTAATGAATTTGGAATTCTTTCGTCGGAATTGGCGTTTGCATAGGCTTGAGGATTCTCGGCAGCTGCAAGTCCACGAGCAAGAAGATTGATTTCATCTCTCAATGCTGCACTATCTTCGGCTGCTGGTACTACCTGATATACCACATAATCAAATGAGCGGCTGTCGTAGCCCTGGTATTCGTTTTTGTGATTACTGTAATAATCGGAAACCATTTTATCGCTTACCTTAACGGTGGTATCATTGATACTGTAAAAAGGGACATATAGATAAGAAGCATCAATTTTGTCATTTTGAATTTTATATTCCTTTTTTGCCTCTATCTTACTAACGAATTCTGTTTTACCAATAAGGTTTTGGAATTTTTCATTCTTTCTGATTTGAATCAGATTTGTTTTGAAATTATTCCAAAGAAGTTGTTGTTCAGGAGTAAGAGTTTTATTAGCCGCTGCATTAATAAATTCGCGGTGTTGAGCATCATTAAATTGACCAGTATTGGGGTCTGTAAACTGCTGACGCACATATTGATGCATATTATTTGTGCCTTGAATCATTTCACGTAATTCTTCAGGTGAAACTTCAATACCTAAGGCATCGTATTCAGGAGCATAAGCATAATCCTGAATTAAACTTTCCCATACCTGGGTTCTTATTTGTTGTAATTCCTGCTCAGTGGTAGATCTTCCACTTGATAATTCAAATTGCTGACGTTGTGTGTCTACCAATTTCACAAATTGTTGGTAATCTATATCGGTTCCGCCAATTTCACCTACTTTATTATTGGATCCACCTAGTAATCCACCAGATTGTTGGGAGAAGAAATCGCCACCAACGATAAATAATAATAAAGCTACTGCAATTACGGCCACAGCGATACCAGATTTTTCTCGGATTTTGTTAATTAATGCCATTTATAAAAGTATCTATTAATAAATTAATGTTAGTGCTTCAAAAATTTGAGCCGCAAAAATAGTCAGATTCCAAAAGATTATCAAAGAATTCCAATTCTATTGATATAAATATCTCCATACAAGACAGAATTAATCAAATCCCTTGCCAATTGTATTGGTTTTTATACGGCATAAATACATATCCGCGGTTATATATAGGTAAGATCCATCATTTCCCCAATTGCAATTGGCAGTTGCTTCACCGGTATCTATTCTGCCCAAGAGCTTACCTTTAGGATTGAAAACCAAAATACCACCAGGTCCGGTTGAAAATACATTACCATTTATGTCGGTTTTTATTCCATCGGGTAGTCCTTTTAATCCTTGTTTGACCATGGGCGTGGTGTCATAAAACATTTTGCCTTTTCCGAGATTACCATTTTCAAGTATAGGATAAGACATAATTATGGCCTTTTCGGGGTCTGATTGAGCAACGTAAAGTATTTTTTCATCCGGAGATAACGCTACTCCGTTTGGTCGGGTAAGATTAGAGATAACTAAATGTACAACGCGGTCGCTATTTACTTTGTACACTCCAAAAAGATCAATTTCTCTGGTTTTAGCATTTTCTCTATCTGGTAAGCCATAAGGAGGATCAGTAAAATAATATGTACCGTTTTTGGCCTGTACCAAATCGTTGGGGCTATTAAATCTTTTACCTTGCCAATTATCAGCAAGGGTGTATTTTCCGCCATGCTGAAGAGGCAAAATGGATAATCTACGATCGCCGTGTTCGCAAGAAACTAATTCTCCTTTGTTATTAATTATTAGACCATTACTTCCGGGCTCAAGACTATAGGGTGATAAGCCGGTAAATCCTGATGGTTCCAGAAATACGGATACTTCTTCACCTTCTTTCCAACGGTAAACTTTATTCTCGGGGACATCCGAAAAATAAAGGCAATTGTCGGCTTTGTTCCAAACGGGACCTTCAGACCAGTTGAATCCGGAAGCCAATACTTCAATTTTGGCAGTAGGTGCTATTAGCTTCTGGAAATCCGGATCTATAGTAATTATTTGGCCAATATTTTTACTATTTTGACCGAAAAGAGAAAAAGATGTTATCATTATAAGTAGGGTTATTAAATTTTTCATTCTTAATAGGATATGGTATTAATAATCTTGATATATCAAAACTACTATTAAAGTAGGCAAATTCGGAATTTGATATTAAAAAACCTGAATTGAAATCGAATTTTGTTTTTCTCGTTTATGTTTTTATTTTGAACTTCAAATCAACTGACCATGGGAGAGCCAATTGTAAAGGAATTTAGAAATCAGATCGATTTAAATGATTTGAGGAGTTGGGTAAAAATGGGTGAAGGTCAAAATTTGGAATTCAAGTTAAAATCAAATCATCCGGAAAGAATTATTCGTGAAATAGTTGCTTTTGCGAATGCGGATGGCGGCCGGTTACTTATTGGTATAGCCGATGATGGTTCCATAAAAGGATTAAAACATGTTTTTGAGGATGAATTTATTCTTAGAAATAGTATTGAGAAATACATTCAACCACCGGTAAATTATGCTACTTATCGTGTTGCTTTGGCAGATGAAAGAGAAGTATTAGTTTTTGATGTGCCGGAAAGTAAGGAAAAACCGCACTATGTGGTACTGGACTATAAACCGGAAAATAAAATTGCTTATTATCGGGTCAATGATAAGTCGGTCAAGGCTAGTAAGGAATTAAAAGAAGTACTAAAGGGTCAGCGTAAGTCTAAATCTTTGCGTTTTGCTTTCGGAGAAAAGGAAAAGCTTTTAATGGAATATTTGGCTAAGCACGAATATATAACTGTGGCATCATTTGCCGAAATTGCCAAGATTCCGTTTAAACTTGCATCTCGTACCTTAATATTGCTTTGCCTTACCAATGTATTAAAAATAGACCCGAAAGAAATCGCTGATAATTTTGTGGTTTATTAATATTTGCCGCCCACAATTACATTCGTAAAAGTTTCCTTATTTAAGTATTGTTGTGCCATTTCCATAATATCCTGGTTTTTTACATCTCTAATGTGCTCAATGTAAGTATCGTAGTAATCTTTAGGTAAACTATTTAATAGTATTGCCTTGTGACGATCCATGATTTCAATTGGATTGGTAATAGAACCTGCGAAACTGCCACTCATGTAATTTATTACGGTTTCCAGCTCTTCCGATTTTATCAAATCTTGCTGTAGAATGGCAATTTCTTTTTGTATTTCTGAAATGGTTTCTTCCGTTTTTTCTTTGATAACGTCTGTGCCAATTAACCAATAACCGCTTTTAACCACGGGCACAATGTTTGATGAGATTCCGTAAGTAAATCCTTTTTCTTCTCTAATATTTCTCATTAATCTACTCCCAAAATATCCACCAAAAGTAGTGTTCATAACCAGGAATTTGAAGAAATCAGGATGGGTACGGCCAAATAAAATTTTACCGGTTCTTAATGTAGATTGTAAGCCTGAGGGAAGTTCAATCTTGTCTTTTTCAGGTTTTCTTTCAGCTATAATCAGATCAGATGTGTGTGTTTGTTTAATTTGATTTTTGCCAAAATAGGTATTAACTAAATCAATTTCCTTTTTACCAGCTGCCCCTGACAGGAAAATTTGATATCCGCAATTCAGAATATAAGAATTATAAAAATCCAAAAGTGATTCTCGGGAAATTGAATTTATATCTTCTATGTCATGCGATGCCCCGTAAGGAGATTCATCTCCAAAAAGTAAGGTTCTGAATCTTCTATTTGCCAAAAAAGCTGGTTTTTCCAGACTGAGGGATAAGTTCTGGCGGGCAATATTTTTTTGTATTTCTAGCTCTTTTTCAGGGAAAACACAATCGGTAATTATTTCCTGAAATAAGATCAGATAATTAGCGAGGTACTTTTGCAAGCCATAGATAATAAAATGCAAATGCTCCACACTTTGTGATATTTCAGTAAAAGCACCGTGTTGGTCAAATTTTGAGGCAATTTCTTTGGAGGTGAATTTGCTGGTTCCTCCGGTTAACATTTTGCTGATAAGTGCTCCCAGTCCTTTATTTTTTGTAAATCGGGTGCCAGCATTAAATACAAACTCTATTTTAATAATTTCTTGAGTTCCGAATCCGGCTACAGAAAGGTTTTGCAGGTTATTTAATTTTATTTCCTCAATAGCCGGAAGTTTTACATGAGTTATGGGTTGAAATGGGGGGGCTAAAGAGCGATTGAGCATAATTTAGGTTTGATATTTTGATGTAAAACTAAAAAGCCTTTCCACAATAGTGAAAAGGCTTCCAAAATTTCTTTTGGCTTAGAATTATTCTGCTTTAGCAGAATCAACCATAGCAGCAGCAGAATCTACAACAGCTTCAGCCGACTCTTCCATAGTAGCAGCTACTGAATCAACAGTTGATTCTACAGCTTCAGATGAATCTTCAGTGCTAGCAGAAGAACAAGCAGCAAATGTAGCCATACCAGCTACTAAAAGGATACCAAATACTTTTTTCATTTCTTATTAAGATTTAAAGTTTCAAATGCAGTTCAAATTTAAGCTAATTTTAAGGAAAGTCCCTAAGTTTTTGCCTTAAATCTTTAAGGAAATTTTAAATATATATAATTATGATAACTAAATATACAAATAGTACAATTTATGACTTGTTTACCTTAAATTTTTCATAAATTCCTGTACTGCGGAAGGTAATTAGTTTGTGCCCGAAGAAATTGGCTAAAAAACTGCAACCCATACCTAGCAGGTGTGAAAATTTCTCACGAACCAATAATGAATATTGAGGGAAATAGGGATCGGCAATGCTTTTTTTGACTAGTATAGAAACACCTTCCTGAATACCTAAGGCAATAATTGCTATAATGAAAAACTTTAAGGTCTCACGTTTTGTATTTCCCGTAGATTTGGCAGAAAATGCAAAAAGTTTAGCAGGAACAAAACTTACAATTGTAGCCGTAATATATGCCCAAAAAATACTCCAGAATAATGCCCGATCGTTATTCATTCCGGCATTTATCATCCATGATTTATACGGAATTTGAATCAGGAAATTTATGGTCGAGCCAAATAGTGCTGTAAAGAAGTAGTTTATAAAACTCTTCAGATTGAGTGATTGTATGTATTTTTTTAAATTCAATAGTAATTAAATCATGCCATACAGCAAGTCAGGAAATAAGCCCAGCACTAAAGTACCTAAGGTGGTAAGCACAAAGATAATTTTAAAAATTGGATTGATTGTTATGGCTTCCTGAATGTCAGATTTTTCGAAAACCGTAATTATCGGTTTGAAATAGTAATAAACACCGACCGCCGTAAGCAATAAGGCAAGTACTATTAAATAGAAGAACTGATCGTTGGCTGCATCCGTTAAAACATAGAATTTTGACCAAAATCCACCTGTAAGTGGAATTCCGGCTAAAGAAAGCATGGAAATAATTAAGACTGCGGAAAGAAATGGACTTCTGGTGGCCAAACCCTTGAATACACTTATATTTTCATTGGATCTTCCATTTTCGGTACGTTCATTTTTTAGTGCTAATAGTACTCCAAATGCACTAGTGCTTGCCAGCAAATAAGATACCGAATAAAAAAGAAGCGACTTATCGGCTGTTTTAGAAACATGGAGCAAACCTAGTAATAGAAAACCGGCATGCGAAATACTCGAGAAAGCCAACATCCTTTTGAAGCTTATTTGCTTTACAGCAGATAAGTTTCCAATTATTAAAGATAGGGCTATACATCCTGCAAGTATATATGACCAACTTAAGTGCATATTTTGGAAACTCTGATGCAAAATGCGATACAAAGCAAAAACAACAGCGGTCTTTACAATTGTGGCCATAAATAAAGTAAAAATTGTGGGAGCACCTTCATATACATCAGGTGTCCAGAAGTGAAAAGGTGCCGCCGCTAATTTGAATAGTAATCCAATGAGTAGCATTACTAGCCCGATATAAAGGAACAAGGACTGAGCCTGATTGCTAGCTAATGTTCCGGAAATAGCATCAATTTCAAAGGCACCGACACCACCATAAATCATGGCTATTCCAAATAATAAGATTCCTGTAGCGAATGCTCCCAAGAGGAAATATTTTATGGCAGCTTCGTTTCCCCTTAGGTTTCTTTTGTCCGTTCCCGTAAGTACATACATGCTTACTGATAAAATTTCCACACCCAGAAATAGCATGATCAAACTTTGAAAATTAGTCATCATGATTGCACCCACCAGCGAGAATTGCATTATAGCATAGTATTCAGCTGAATGGGCATATTCTATTTCTTTGAAATTGTCGCTGATAGCCACAATCAGAATAGCCGTAATCAGAATAACCAATGAAAGCAAAAGGTTAAAATTATTAACCTGTAACATGTTGAAAAAGTAGGCTCCCGGCTTATTCCAATCTATAAAGGCAGATATCGAGGCTATTGCTAAAAACAGGATTGTAGCGGGTTTTACCCATTTACCTTCCTGGAAAAAGCCCAGAAATAAGGTGATAAGTCCAGAAAAAGAAAGAAAAAGAATCGGATACATATATTTATTATTTCTTCCGGTACCGGAATCGAATTTCTATTAAATATTACTCATTAATTGGGTGAAAGCTTTTGCTGCTTCTACCGTACTATTTAAAATCAAATTTGGAAACATTCCAAATAATATTACCAAAAGACAAATGGGAACCAATACCATTAATTCGGACTTGTTTACGTCCAGTATATTTTCATTTGCAGGTAATAGTTGACCAAACATCGCCTTTTGCATCATTCTTAGCATATAAACAGCACCAAAAATAATGGTCAATCCTGCTATCACTCCTAAAGTATTGTTGTAATCAAATACTGATTTTAAAAGTAAGAATTCACCCACAAATCCATTTGTAAGGGGTAAAGCAACACTTCCTAAAAGTACTATCATAAATAATACGGTAAGTACAGGAGCTTTTTGTGAAAGTCCACCCAGCCCTTCCAGGTTTCTGCTACCTGTGCGGTCCTGAATGATTTTGACAATATAAAATAAACCAGCTACATTAATTCCATGAGCAAGCATTTGAATTACTGCACCTTGTGTTCCGGATAAATTTCCTGTAAGAATACCTGCAGCCATTAATCCCATGTGAGCAAAAGAGGAGTAGGCCAATATTTTCTTCAGATTGTTTTGCTTGATAGCTATTATCGAACCGTATATCAAACCAAAAATGGCCAGAATAACGATGTAAATCCCTAATTGATTCCAACCAATTGGGGCCAGCGGAAGTGCAATTCTTAATAAACCATAAACTCCCATTTTGGATAATAAGGCAGCCAATAAGATGGTCGCGGGGGTTGGCGATTCGGTGTAAGCATCCGGCTGCCAGGTATGGAAGGGAAACATGGGCATTTTGATCCCGAAAGCCACAATGAATGCGAGAAATAAAAGAATGTTCACATTTTTGGGCAAGGCTTTTCCTGTAATGGCCAGTTCTTGTATAGAAGCAGTTTGCCCTTTGGTATAGAGAAAAATAATGGCCGATAACATTAGTAAACTTCCAAATATCGTATAAACGAACATCCGGAAAGTGATTTTAGGAGCATTTTCTCCTCCCCATTTCAAGGCCAGAAAATATACCGGAATCAAACTGATTTCGAAGAAAAAGTAGAAAAGGAAAATATCGGTTGCTGTAAATACGCCTATTAAGGCAGATTCTGTGAGTAAAATTAATATGTATAACAGGCTTGATTGCTTGTAATCAAAAGAGCCGGCAATATGGATCACTACCATTGTTATAAAAGTAACCAGGCCCAGTAGCACCTGGCTTATTCCATCGGCTGAAAGTGAAAAGTTGATATTGGCATTACTTAACCAAACGTGGCTATAATCTAATAGAACTGTGTCACCTTTTTGAAACTGGATTAAGCCGTAAATGAATATCAGGAAGTTTACCAGTGAAATTCCGCCGCCGATGTTTTTAGACAATTGACCAGAAATACCTGGAATTACCGCAATGGCTATGGCAGTTATAAGAGGTAATAGTAAAAGTATTAATATCAACATAAGAATCTACTCTATCAATGTTATTTTGAGAAACCGCCTAGTATATTTTTGAAAAATGACAAAACATCTAATCCCAGAAAAAAAACAAGTATAAATGCTATGGATATTCCCATGGCAAAAAGGTAATATCCTGTTGTACCGTTTTGAATTCTCGTTAGTTGTTTTCCTGCAAAATTTATTAATGTTCCTGTACTATTTACCAATGGACTTAAAAATTTAGTTTCAAAAGAATTGTATAGTCCTTTAGATAGTTTTGATGTGCCATTTGAGAATATTTTTAAATATAAATCATCAATATAGTATTTATCGGCAAGTATTTTCTTTACACCGGAAAGCTCTGATGAATCTTTAGGAATGGTGGCATTTTTCACAAACACCACATATGCAAAAACAGATGCTACCAATGCTAACACTACAGATAAACCCATAAGTGACCATTCTGTTTCGTGAGAAATACCCAGGTTACCGAAACCGGGAAGTACGCTTTCTGATCCTTCATAAATCGGAGCCAGGAAATTTTCCAGAAAATGTGGCTGATGAAAAATTTCGGGCATTCCTATGAAGCCACCAACAATTGAAAAACCAGCAAGGACCATAAGTGGAATAGTCATGCTAAGCGGTGACTCATGTACATGGTGCTCCTGCTCCTGAGTGCCTCTGAATTTGCCGGTAAAAGTGACGAAAAAGAGTCGGAACATATAAAATGCAGTAATAAAAGAACCAAGCATTGCCAATACCCATATTGCTTTGTTGTGAGCAAAAGTATGAGCAAGTATTTCATCTTTGGAGAAAAAGCCGGCAAATGGAGGAATACCGGATATGGCTATGGTTCCAATCAAAAATGTTACCGCGGTAATTTTAATTTTCGACCACAATCCGCCCATTTTTGTGATATCCTGTTCATCGCTCATAGCATGAATTACGCTACCAGCACCAAGGAATAGTAAAGCCTTAAAAAATGCGTGGGTGATAACATGGAAAAACCCGGATGTATATGCCATCATTCCCAAGCCAATAAACATATAGCCCAATTGACTTACTGTAGAAAAGGCAAGTACCTTTTTTATGTCGTTTTGAAACAATGCTATGGTTGCCGCCACGAGTGCAGTGGCAACGCCTATCCAGGCAACCACATTGAGCGTAACAGGCGATAAAGTATAAAGTACGTTGGATCTTACAATCATGTAAATACCAGAAGTAACCATGGTGGCTGCATGAATCAAAGCCGAAACCGGCGTTGGGCCTGCCATAGCATCTGGTAACCAGGTAAATAATGGAATCTGTGCTGATTTACCCATTGCTCCCACAAAAAGGAAAAGGGTAATTGCCGTAATTATACCCGAACCTACCGGATATTGTTTTGCCATTTCAAAAACCTGAGTATACTCTAAGCTTCCAAAATGGGTAATTATAAGAAAAATACCTATTAGAAAACCCAGGTCACCCACACGGTTCATGATAAAAGCCTTTCTAGCGGCATCGCCGAAATCGCTGTTTTTATTCCAAAAACCAATTAACAGGTATGAACATAGGCCTACTCCTTCCCAACCGATAAACATGATGAGGTAGTTGGATCCCATTACCAGCAGTAGCATCGAAAACAGGAACAGGTTTAAATAAGCGAAAAATTTACCGTAACCTGCGTCATGACTCATGTATCCGGCGGAATATAAGTGAATAAGTGTACCTACTCCGGTTACTATAAAGAGCATCAGAATACTAAGCTGATCTATTTGAAAAGAGAAAGGAATGTTTAAATCCCCAATTGTAATCCAATCAAATGCTTTTACAATTATTACTTCTCCGGTATTTTTAAATTCGGAATAGGCAATAAAGGCAAAAACGAAAGATAGAAGAGAAGCTCCGATTCCGATTGGAGCGACCAGGGATTTTGGAATATTTTTAAAACCCAATCCATTAATTAAGAAACCAATTAACGGAAACAAGGGAATCAATAAAATTAATGACATAATGATCTATTCTCTTTTAAAATCAACCTCTTAATTTGTTTAACAATCCAATATCGATAGATCGGATATTGCGGTAAATCATAACAATAATGGCAAGACCCACTGCCACTTCGGCAGCGGCAACTGCCATAATGAAAAATACAAACACCTGACCATTCGGGTCGGAGTTATAGGCAGAAAAAGCTACAAGTAATAAATTAACCGCATTTAGCATCAACTCGATAGACATAAAAATGATTAGTGCATTACGGCGAATCAAGACACCCACAATACCAATAACAAATAAAATACTAGCCAGTAAAACGTAATTTACCAGTGGTATTTGCTTAATCATATCCGGAATCAACGCAGTGTTTTCCTGAAGCATGAAATGTATTTAAATTTTCGGCAAAATTAGGAATTAATTATTCCATTCGAAACCAAAAAACACAAGTATTCAATCTTTAATGGCAATCTAATTTTATTTTTCCACGAATTTCTTTACTTTTTATCAGAAATGCCGATTCGCACTCTTTATTTGCTAAAAAGACCGGACATTGAAAGTTTGATTTCAGTTAGTTTTCTCTTGGTATCCAAAGGAAAATCATTGTTTATAATCCAATCGTAATACTGCGGTTCTTTTTTGAGAACATCTGTAACCAGCTGCCCTTTATTTTTGCCAAAATTGAAAACTATGGCACCCTTGTCATTAATTACCATTCTTTGGGCAAAGTCCACAATTTTTGAATTGGTAAACTCATGTAGCACTTCTACATCGTTTTGTATAGGTTCGAATTCTTCACCTTTGGAATTTATTTGCTTCACGCCTGAATAGCGATCTACCTGGGCACAAAGCACTTCCATAGTAGCAATGGTATCGGCTTCAGCACTGTGTGCATTTTCCAGTGTTTTTTCACAATAAAATTTATATGCGGCACCTAATGTACGTGGCTCCATTTGATGAAAAATACGCTGGGCATCTACGAATTTTCTGTTTTTTATCTCAAATAGATCGTTGTCAATCCGTAAAAACTCTTCAACTAAAAGGGGAATATCAAATCGGAGGCAATTAAAACCAGCTAAATCACAACCATCTAAAAACTGAGAAATTCCTTTTGCCAGTTGCCTGAAAGTAGGCTCATCTTTAACATCTTCATCGTAAATGCCGTGAATCAAACTAGTTTCATATGGAATTGGCATTTCCGGATTTATCCGCTTGGTTTTTATTTCAACGCTGCCATCGGGCAATGCTTTCACAATACTTATTTCTACAATTCTATCGCGGGCTACGTTTGTACCGGTGGTTTCGAGGTCGAAAAAAGCAAGAGGTTTTTTTAACTTTAATGTATGCTGCATCAATAAAAGGGGTATGTGCCAATAGATGTAGCAAAGGTAGACAATTCCAAATAAGTAGCCCGATTGAAGCTAATTTTATCTTCGAAATAAGAAAGGTGGCTTGGAATCAAATAGTTTAAATACATTTAAAAAGGGCAGGGGAGCTCAGCAAAACAGCCCGAACCGGTTTCTGGCGAATGGGTTAGAATACGACGAAGCTTTTTTTTATGGGGAAGAAAACTTTGAAGGTCTTTCGAAAACAAAATACCTGCTGGAATACCCAAAAAATGTGGTTAATGACATGAATAGCCCTGACCTGCCCAATGGGAAATCGGTTAACCCGTATCAGGGCTGTGAGCATGGCTGCGTGTATTGCTATGCACGCAATACACATGAGTATTTTGGTTATTCCGCCGGATTGGATTTTGAGCAAAAAATCATTGTGAAAAAGAATGCAGCCGAACTTTTGGAGAAAAATTTCAAAAAGAAAACCTGGATACCGACAACAATCATGCTTTCAGGTAATACCGATTGTTATCAACCCGCCGAGAAAAAGTTTGAAATAACCCGAAAACTCTTGAAAATTTGCTTACAATATCAAAATCCAGTGTCCATCATAACTAAAAATGCTTTGGTACTTCGTGATTTGGATATTCTTATTCCTTTGGCGGAAATGAATCTGATCCATGTGATATTATCCATAACTTCTCTGGATGAAAATATTCGCAGAAAACTGGAACCACGAACAGTTTCTGGTGTCAAAAGATTGCAAGTTTTAGAAAAATTGAATAAAAACGGAATTCCTGTCGGCGTAATGATGGCACCTATAATTCCCGGACTTACTGATTATGAAATCCCGGAATTAATAAAAAGATCGGCTGAAAGCGGTGCTTGCTGGGCAGGTTATACTGTGGTAAGATTAAATGGTTCAGTGGAAGTTTTATTTAAGGATTGGGTTCAAAAAGCTTTTCCGGATAAGGCCAAAAAGATAATTAATCAAATAGAAAGCCTGCATGGTGGAAATGTAAACGATTCGAGAGTGGGTATCCGAATGAAAGGAGAAGGCGAATATTCCGATTACATAAGTCAACTTCATCGGCTGGCCAGAAATAAATATATGGCGGAAAACGCCTTTCCGCCTTTTGATTATTCCCAGTTTATACGAAACGGCCAAATGAATTTGTTTTAGCCAGATTCCAGTACTCAATCACCGTCTTCCCAATCCATACTTCTTTCAATTGCTTTTTTCCAGCCGCGGTAATACCTGGCTCTTACTTCGGCGTCCATTTTGGGTGTCCATTCTTTATCTACACCCCAGTTTTCGATTAGGTCATCGAAATTTTTCCAATATCCCACTGCAATACCGGCTGCGTAGGCTGCTCCCAATGCAGTGGTCTCAATCATGGTGGGTCTGATTACGGGAACATTCAACATATCCGATTGAAACTGCATTAGCAATTCATTCACAGTCATTCCGCCATCTACCCGTAAGGATTTAATCTGGATATGACTGTCTTTTTCCATGGCTTCGAGTACGTCTTTGGTTTGATAGGCTGTGGCCTCTAAAACAGCACGGGCAATATGACCTTTGTTTACATAGCGGGTTAAGCCGGCAATTACACCTCGGGCATTGTTTTTCCAATAGGGTGCATACAGTCCGGAGAAAGCAGGTACTACATAAGCTCCGCCATTATCTTCCACACTTTCGGCTAGCTGCTGTACTTCCACACTTGTTTTGATAAGTCCAAGATTGTCTCTTAACCATTGTACCAAAGCACCTGCAATGGCTACGGAGCCTTCCAGGGCATAATGAACAGCCTGCCCTTCAAATTGATAAGCGACAGTGGTTAATAATCCGTATTTAGAAGGTACGGCTTCGGTACCTGTATTCATTAACATAAAGCAGCCTGTGCCGTAGGTATTTTTTGCAGTACCTGGCTGGAAACAGGTTTGTCCAACCAATGCAGCTTGCTGATCACCCAAAATTCCGGCCAGTGGAACTCCTTGCATGGCTTCAGAAGTTATGTTTCCGTATATTTTACTACTCGGTTCTATAGCAGGCAGCATTTTCTCCGGTATGTTGAGTTTTTCTAATATCTCCTGATCCCACCTCATACTTTTGATATTCATAAGCTGGGTGCGGGAGGCATTCGTTACATCGGTGAGGTGTTTTCCTCCATTAACACCGCCAGTAAGGTGCCAAACCAGAAAAGTATCCATATTTCCGAAAATAGCATTTCCAAGTTCTGCATCTTCCCGTACGCCTTCCACATTTTCCAGAATCCATTGTAATTTTAGTCCACTGAAATAAGTCGCCAACGGTAATCCTGTATGCTCTCTGAACCAATTACTTCCTATCTCTTTTTCGAGTTCGTCCACTCTTTTTCCAACACGGGTATCCTGCCAAACTAAGGCATTGTAATAAGGTTTCCCGGTTCTTTTATTCCATACCACGGTAGTTTCACGTTGGTTGGTTATTCCGCAGGCGGCGATTTCTTTTACCGAAATATTCTTCTTGATACGGCAATTGGCGATTACCTCCAAGGTGTTTTTCCAGATTTCCTCCGAATCGTGTTCAACCCAACCTGGTTTTGGGAAAATCTGTTTGTGTTCCTTTTGTCCAACGGAGACAATATTTCCTTTTTTATCAAAAATTATACAACGAGTACTGGTAGTACCCTGATCTATGGAAGCAATGTATTTCATTTCAAATTTTTTAGGGGTCGAAAATTTAGAGAATGCGATAATAGTGATTTTTCAATCAAAAATTGAAATATATTTGGTTCAAAATTCTTTTTTGTAGTTTAGCGTTTCAACCCTAATTCTTTTAAAAATGTTAAAAAAGACTCCAATCCTGCCTTTTATTTTGATAACCTCCCTCTTTCTGATGTGGGGTTTGGCCAATAATATGACCGATACGCTATTGGCGGCCTTTAAGAAAATTATGAGTATGACGGATTTTCAAACCACATTTGTGCAGTACTCATTTTATGGAGCATATTTCTGTCTGGCAATACCAGCCGCACTTCTGATTAAAAAATATTCGTATAAAACTGGAGTTTTGATAGGTTTGGGTCTATTTATAGCTGGGGGATTGCTCTTTTTTCCAGCGAGTAAAACAATGGTTTATGGTCACTTTTTGGCAGCATTGTTTATTCTGGCTGGAGGATTGTCGATCTTGGAAACATCTTCAAATCCTTATATTATAGCTATGGGTCCGGAAGAAACAGGTGTACAAAGACTAAATCTGGCTCAGTCTTTCAATCCTATCGGATCAATAATTGGTGTGGGCTTAAGTAAATTTTTTATTCTTTCCAATTTAAATACGGCAGGTGCTGCCGAACGCGAAACACTGACATCGGACCAATTGGCTAAAATGCAATCGGAAGAGTTATCTGCTGTAATGGGGCCTTACGTGGGGGTGGCTATCTTTCTTTTCTTTCTTTGGATACTAATTTTTGCCACCAAAATGCCCAAAGCGGTGGATACGGATGAAGTTAGCTTTGGTGATTCATTCAGTAGATTACTCAAAAACAAAAATTATGTAAATGCCGTTTTGGCTCAGTTTTTCTATGTGGGTGCACAAATTGGGGTATGGTCTTTTACGATCCGGTATGTGATGAAAGAAATGAATGTAAATGAAGAGCAGGCCTCTAATTATTATCTGGCGGCCTTGATCTTGTTTTTGTCGTCGAGATTTATTTGTACCTGGTTAATGCGATATCTGGCTCCGAAAAAACTACTTACCTATTTGGCTGTACTTGCTTCTGTTTTAAGCCTTATAGTTATGTTTGGATCGGGGAGTGTGGGTGTTTATGCCCTGGTTGGAATCTCAGGTTGTATGTCATTGATGTTTCCTACAATTTATGGCTTAGGCTTACGTAACCTTGGTTCGGATACCAAAGTGGGAGGCTCCGGGTTAATCATGTCGATACTTGGTGGTGCCGTAATTACGGGTGTACAGGGCTTGGTTTCGGATCAAACAGGTAGCATTAATTACTCATATGTAGTTCCTTTATTATGTTTTGTATACGTTATTTATTTCGGCATGACTGCTAAAAATGTAGCTTCTGAATAAGGGTTTCAACAATCTTTTTAGCTCATAATCGTTTTTTGACAATACATTTTACTTAATGATCAAATCCTTATTAACCACTTGTTTGTTTTTGGCTTTAGTTTCTTCATTTGCCCAGAAAGAGCCTAAAGAGATTCCTGAGGATGCACCTATTTATTTTGAGCAGCCCAAGTCCATGTTTAAGCAAAAACTTCACTATGGAGGGAATATTTGGCTGGGATTTTTTGGTGCCTTTTATGCGGATATATCCCCGATGGCGGGTTATGAAATTACAGATAAGGGTACAATTGCCGGCCTGGGTGCATCATTTATATACCAAGGAGCCTGGCGTGCTGAAGGTGCAACTGCGGTAGGTCCCAGAATTTTTGTGCGGCAAGCGATTTGGCGAAGTTTTTTCGCACATGCCGAGTATGAATTAATAAATGCCCCTTCCTATCAGTTTTATAATTTTGATGCAAATAATGATCCTAAACGTAAATGGGGTGGATCGCCTCTGATAGGCTTGGGAATGTATCAGGGTAGAACCCGTCAACAGAAGGGTAGTTTTATCTCGGTAATGTATAATATGGGATACCCGAGTTTTGGCTTTGTTTCTCCACAGGGCTTGGGTGGAAATCAGTCGCCTTTGGTTCTGAGATTTGGCTTTTTCTTTTAAAAAAATGGATTTACAAAAATCACTTTTAAGCTTTTTCTCTTGAGTGTATTTGTTTAGAGAATAATCGTTCTGTTTCCATAAATAAATACACGATCATTAAATACCAGCTTCAAAGCTTTTGTGAGAACTAATTTCTCCGTTTCTTTTCCTTCTCTGGCCATATCTTTTGCTGTAAATCTATGGTCTACCGCTTTGATATCCTGTGCGATGATCGGTCCTTCGTCCAAATCATTGTTAACGAAATGTGCCGTAGCACCAATTATTTTCACGCCCCTGTCGTAAGCTTGCTTATATGGATTTGCACCTACAAAAGCCGGTAAAAAGGAATGGTGAATGTTTACAATTTTATTTGGATAAGAGGCCACAAAATTGGGAGTAAGTACCCGCATGTATTTAGCTAAAACTAAATATTCAGGATTATATTCTCCTATTTTTTGCAACACAGCATTTTCATGATCTACCCTGCTTATGCCTTCTGCCGAAATGTGGTGAAACGGGATTCCAAATTTTTCCACATAAGGCTTTAATATATCGTAATTGCTTACCACTGCAAGAATATTGGCTTCCAGTTCACCAAAATGAAATCGGGTGATTAAATCGGAAAGACAATGGTGTTCTTTGGTACATAGTATCACTACATCTTTCTTCGTTGCAGGGTTAGCCCGAAATTTTATTTCTTCATTTGGAACCCGAACTCTCAGGTCATTCAGTACTTTTTGAGGATCAAGACCTTCTTCAGCCTGAAACTCAGTTCGCATAAAGAACTGACCCGAAGGACTCACATACTCATCTTGCCGTATAATATTACACTCATTGTTATATAATACGGTAGTTACATGATAAATAAGACCCTTGGCGTCGGGTCCTTCCATAAGTAAAATATGACTTATCCTATTCATTTTATTTTTGACGGAACATTACCGTAATGTCTACCCCTTCGAAACCAAAATGCTCTCTGATCTGATTTTTCAGAAAACGCTCATAAGCCTCTTTGATATATTGCGGTAAATTGCAAAAGAAAATAAATGTAGGCGATGGAGTAGGTAATTGGATAATATACTTAATCTTCACATGTTTTCCTTTCAAAGCAGGCGGCGGTGTTTTTGCTATAATTGGTAACATCACTTCGTTTATTTTAGAAGTAGGCAATTTAGTTAGTCTGTTTTCGTAAACTTCCATTGCTTTTTCAATTACCTGAAAAATTCGTTGTTTTTCAGTAGCTGAAGCAAAAATTACCGGCATATAATTCATAGGAGCAAGTCTTTCAAGCATCTCCTTTTTCATTTTATCAGCCGTTTTCGAATCCTTTTCTACTAAATCCCACTTATTAACCATAAGCACAATTCCTTTTTTGGCATTGTGTGCGTGGGCAATAATATGGATGTCCTGAGCCTCAAGTCCCATATTGGCATCTATTAAAACAATGCAAACATCTGAGTTTTCCAGGGCTTTTAAGGAGCGTAAAACGGAATAGAACTCCAATGAATTTTGAACTTTTGCCTTTTTGCGAATTCCTGCCGTGTCGGTAAGAATAAATTCTTTGCCATAAAGCTTATAGTGGGTATCAATCGAGTCACGTGTAGTACCGGCAATATCAGTTACAATACTTCGCTCACCACCCAAAAGTGCGTTAAGGAAAGAAGATTTTCCGGCATTGGGTCTGCCCAGAATGGCGATTTTCGGAGTTCCTGCATCCGGGTCTTCAATGCCATCATCTTCAAAATGTTTTATTAACTCATCCAATAACTCTCCCGTGCCAGAACCATCAGCAGCAGACACCGGAAATACCTCACCCATGCCCAATGCATAGAATTCGGGAGCTACTAATGTTTGTCTTTCGAAAGTTTCTGCTTTATTAGCAACTACAATTACTGGTTTTTTTGACCGGCGAAGTACATCGGCAAAATCTGAATCCAATTCATGTAGGCCTGTCATGGTATCTACCACAAACAATATCACATTTGCTTCTTCTAGTGCTATTTGAACCTGATCGCGAATGGCCTCTTCGAAAGTATCTTCCGATCCAACCACGTATCCGCCTGTATCAATAACGGTATAATATTTTTCTACCCAAACTGCGTGGCCATAATGCCTGTCACGGGTAACACCCGAAGTGTCATCTGTAATCGCCATTCTTTCTTCAATCAACCTATTGAACAGTGTTGATTTCCCAACATTTGGCCTGCCTACTATTGCTACTATATTTCCCATTACTATCTCTCCTGATTTTCTGATATTTATCCCTCTTCTCTGAAAAGGGCTGCAAAGATACTGAAATAAAGGTGTTTAGGAAAATTCTCTGAAGAATGAATTAATTATAAGAAATCAAAATAATGGCCAGAACCGCTAAAAACAAACCAATTTTGTTTAAAAGGCTTAGTTTTTCTTTAAAAAACAAAAAGGCCACTAATGCAGAAATTAATATTACGCCTATATTATAAAGAGGATAAACGTAAGCTCCACTATTACCGAATGAATTTAGTGCAAAAATTAATAAGTAAAAGGATAAAAAATTGGGTACTCCAAGGGTTACGGCTGCCAAGATATTTTTCCACTCTAGTTTTTCGGTTTTTTTAATTAACCGGTATCCCAATAAAAAAGAACCTGAGATAATAGCACCTAAAACCATAACCAAAGTTACCGGAACCGTAAGGTCGGGATTGGGAATAAATTTTATGTTCAGATAATTTATGGCTGAGTTGGTAATGCCGTACATTAGAAATACACCAATAGGCAGTTTCCAATCAATTTTTTGAATTGAATTTACATTTTTTTGATAGGAACTCAATGCAACTGCAAGAATTGCTAAGGCGAGTCCCAGATAGTTTATCGGGCTTAAAGATTTTTGAGTTGTATTGTATAAAAACAAACTAGCCAGCACAGGAATGACCAAGGAAAGGTTATTGGCAAGCGAAGTAGCTGTAATGCCAGCTTTTTGCGTGGATAAACCGGAAAGTATGAAAGTAATAATAAAACCTACCCCAAGAAGCAAGCAGTACCAGGTCCAGTTCTGGGATAAATCTAATGAAAAACGCTGATTTTTTGGCATCATTATTAAACCCGTTGCAAAGCACACAAAGTAATTGAGCACAATAGCCTGAAAGGTGCTAATGCCGTATTTTGGAAATATCCGGAAGTTAATTAATAAAATAACTGAAGCCAGAATGCTTAAAATCAGGTAGACCATTTTAATAACCAAATTTTTTCAATTTATCTCTTTTTAGTCGCCAGTCAGGTTCAACTTTGATATACTGACTTAAAAATACTTTTTTCTGGAAAAATTGCTCCATTTCCAGTCGTGCTTCCGTTCCTACTTTTTTAATCCTTTCTCCTTTATGGCCAAGTAAAATGGCCCTCTGAGTTGCTCTTTCTACATAAATTTCGGATTCAACTCGTATAATGTCATCATCTTCTTTGAAAGAGGTAATTACTACCTCACAGCTGTAAGGAATCTCTTTTTTATAATTCATTAAAATTTTCTCCCGGATAATTTCGGCTGCAAAAAACCTTTCCGGTTTGTCGGTAAGTTCGTCTTTTGGGAAATAAGGCGGGTGAACGGGCAGTAATTTTACTATATGTACGAGCAAGTCTAAAACACCTTCCCCTTTTAGAGCAGAAATAGTTAAAACTTCACGTACGATAAGTATCGACTTCCAATAATCAATTTTTTCCTGAATTTGCTCAGGAGTAGCAAGATCAATTTTATTGATAACCAGAATTATCGGGCTTTCTGACCTTTTTAATTTTTCTATGGCATCCTCTTCGTCGTATTTTTCGAAAATATCGGTTACAAAGAGAATTACATCCGCATCTTCGAGTGAGCCGTGTACAAACTCCATCATGGCGTTATGAAGTTCATATTGCGGTTTAATTATACCGGGAGTATCCGAATAAACCAGCTGAAACTCGGCACCTTCCATTTCTCCATTCACAATTCCCATTATTCTGTGGCGGGTGGTTTGTGCTTTGGATGTAATAATAGAAAGTTTTTCGCCGACCAATTGATTCATCAATGTGGATTTACCCACGTTGGGTTTTCCTACGATACTGATAAAACCGGCTTTGTGGGTATCAAGCATATACAAAAATATTGAGAAGCAAATATATAAAAAAAGGAGGCAGAAGCCTCCTTAGTAGCGGGAGCAGGACTCGAACCTGCGACCTTTGGGTTATGAGCCCAACGAGCTGCCAACTGCTCCATCCCGCGATATTGGATTGCAAAAGTACGAAAAAAATTATCGCAAGGTGCTTTTGTTTGTAAAAAAATATAATATTTATTGAAAAATGCTTTCATTCTTAAACTTAGCTGATTGTTTAAGCTTATTTTTTGTAATTTTGCACCCCAATTTAATGAATGTTAAACCCATAAAGGAAATCATGACAACAGAAGCGTTGAAAGATTTGAGAGCCAGAGTGACGGCTTTGAGGAGGTATCTTTGACTATGATAGTCGAAAAGAAAAGCTCGGTGATTTAGAAAATCAGCAGGCTCAGCCGGAGTTCTGGAATGACTCCGATCATGCACAAAAAGTAGTAAAAGAGATCCAGGTAATGAAAAACTGGACCGAAGCATTCGAGGAAATGGATACGGCCATGTCGGATTTGGAAACTTTATATGAGTTTCACGAAATGGGTGATGTTGACGACGAGGAAATTGACGCTGAAGCCAAAAAGGTGGTTCCGCTAATTGAAAACCTCGAACTTAAAAAAATGCTTTCGGGCGAAGAAGATCAGTTTTCTTGCGTAATAGAAATAAATTCAGGTGCCGGCGGAACCGAAAGTCAGGATTGGGCAAGCATGCTTTACCGGATGTACCTCATGTATGCTCAGAAAAAGGGCTATAAAGTAACCCAGATAGATTGGACAGATGGCGATGGTGCCGGTATAAAATCTGCTTCCATGGAAATTGAAGGACCGATGGCATACGGATTCCTAAAATCTGAAAATGGTGTACATCGATTGGTACGTATTTCACCCTTTGATGCCAATAAAAAACGTCATACCTCATTTGCTTCTGTATATGCCTATCCATTGGTGGATGATTCGATTGAAGTAGACATAAATCCGGGAGATATTGAATTTCATACGTCGAGATCAGGTGGTGCAGGTGGCCAGAATGTGAATAAAGTGGAGACGAAAGTTCAGCTTACACACAAACCAACCGGTATAGTGATTGTGTGCCAGATAGAGCGTAGTCAGCTTGCCAATAAAGAGCATGCCATGAATATGCTTAAATCGCGACTGTATCAAATCGAAGTGGAAAAGCGGAATTCTGCCCGGGCAGATATTGAAGCTTCGAAAAAGAATATTGAGTGGGGTTCACAAATTCGAAATTATGTATTTCACCCATACAAATTAGTAAAAGATGCCCGAACAGGACACGAAACTTCTGATGTGCAAGGAGTAATGGATGGCGATTTGGATGAGTTCATCAAGGCTTATTTGATGATGGATTAAATATTGAAAGCAAATAAAAAGCCGCGGGATCATAAGATTCAGCGGCTTTTTTAATGATATAAGCCTTATGCTACTTGTTTTTGAAAGTATTTGCTTAAAAATGGCAATTTAAATGCAGGGATTTTCCAGGCAGATATCAGTTGACTGATACTCTGTATAGTGGAATTGTTAAATACCAGACTTTCTGAAGTAAGAAGTCCATTTTCAATAGCATTTTTAAGTTTAAAAACTTCAACGGTTTTGATTTCTTTTCCATCCAGATAAGCCAGCGAGCGGTCAAAAAAATCAATATTTAATTGTTCGCCCAATTCTTTTAGCCATCTGGTAGAAGCGTCAATAGAGCATCCGCTAGGTGCGTGATGAGCATCGTCAGCAGCGATAATTACAAATCTGTTGTATTCTATTTTGAATGAAGCAAGAAGTGGCTCGCCGTGTGCTGCCCAGTTTTCTATGGCATTTTTTAAAAAATACGAAGAAATATTTTCTTCTTTCGCGGTTAGTAGCCGATCCGTCTGGTATATCCAGATACGAGAATGAACCGACATTTTTTCAAAATCCTGATACATTTTACTTTGGGGTTGTAGACTTGATTATTAACGCAAAAACCTGGCTAATCATTCTAAAATACCCTCAAATTTATTAATTGGTTGTAATCAGATTTTTAGCAATTTTATTAGGCCTTATTCATCAGGTATTTACAAAAATCAAAAGCTTTAATTTAGATTTGTTCTAAAAGCAATTCAGCCAAATCGTAAACTTTTACTTCGTGTTCTTTCTCTTTATTTTTAACTCCATCGGTCATCATAACCATGCAAAACGGGCATGCGACCGCCACAGTTTTTGCACCGGTCTCAAGGGCATCTTCTATTCGCTCAATATTTACATCTTTTTTGCCTTTTTCTGGCTCTTTAAACATTTGTGCACCGCCCGCTCCACAGCATAATCCATTTGTTTTGCAGCGTTTCATTTCAACCAGCTCGGCATCCAATGCTTTTATTAAATCTCGTGGTGCTTCGTAAACGTCGTTGGCTCTACCCAGGTAGCAACTGTCGTGGTAAGTGATTTTTTGTCCCTTAAAATCACCGCCTGATACTTTAAGACGACCTTCGCTAAGTAGTTGTTGTAAATATTGGGAATGATGTATTACATCGTATTTACCTCCCAATTCAGGATATTCATTTTTAAGTGTATTAAAACAATGCGGGCAAGCAGTTACAATTTTAGTGACTTCGTAACCATTCAATACCTGAATATTTTGCTGTGCCAGCATTTGAAATGTAAATTCATTACCAGCTCTCCGAGCCGGGTCACCGGTACAAGCCTCTTCGGTGCCTAAAACCGCAAAATTTACTCCTATTTTATTTAGAATTTTGGCAAAAGCAATTGTTACTTTTTTATAGCGATCGTCGAAAGAACCCGCACATCCAACCCAGAATAAGATCTCGGGAGTTTTACCTGCAGCCGCCAAATCGGCCATTGTAGGTACATTAAATTGTTCTGCCATGTATGAGATTATGTTGAATAATCAAAAATAGTATGCTTGCATAACAAATACAAACACTTAGGCAAGATTAAGCTTTTCTTTATAGATTAAAAAAGGCGTTTTGTAATTCCTCTTTATCATCAAAATGTTGTCGTACTCCTTTGATTTCCTGGTATGTTTCGTGCCCTTTTCCTGCTATAAGGATAATGTCGCCGGGATTGGCCAGCATTACTGCTGTACGAATTGCTTCACGGCGATCTTCAATGGTAAGAGCTTTTTTACGCTGGGTAATAGAAATACCGGCCTGCATATCTTTGAGTATGTCGGCCGGTTCTTCATTTCGTGGATTGTCGGAGGTCAGAATCACTTTTGTGCTTAAATCGCAGGCAATTTTAGCCATTTGAGGTCTTTTGCCTTTGTCGCGGTTTCCGCCGCAACCTACCACAGTAATTACTTGTTGGTTACCTTCCCGTAAATCATTGATGGTTTCTAAAACATTGAGCAAGGCATCGGGCGTATGGGCGTAGTCCACGATTCCTACACGCTTATCGGCTGAAATAATTTGTTCAAATCTACCTGCCGGTGGCTGAATTTCGGAAAGAGTAGTTAGTATTTCTTCCTCGTTTTCACCCATCAATACGGCTGCACCATAAACAGCCAATAAGTTATAAGCGTTAAATCGACCAATTAATTTAAACCAGACTTCTCGTCCATTTATTTCCATTTGAAGCCCGAAAAGGCCGCAATCCATTACTTTTCCTTTAAAAGTGCCAATACCTTTCAAGCTATAGCTTTCTTTTTTAGCCGGGCTGTTTTGCAGCATTACTTTCCCGTTTTTATCATCGGTATTGGTAAGAGCAAAGGCCATTTTGGGTAAAATATCAAAAAACCCTTTTTTAGCCTTTATGTAATTGTCGAAGGTTTCGTGGAAATCCAGGTGGTCCTGCGTGATATTGGTAAATATTCCACCTGAAAAAATTAAACCGGCGATTCTGTTCATTACCACGGCATGAGAGCTTACTTCCATAAATACATGGGTGCAGCCTTTTTTATACATTTCTGCCAATAATTCATTCAGTTTTATGGCGTCAGGTGTGGTATGGGTTGCCGGAATAATATCGTCTTCTATCTGATTTTGTACGGTTGAAAGCAAGCCGCAACGGTAACCAAGTTTTCGGAATAAACGAAAAAGAATAGTAGCCACCGAAGTTTTGCCGTTTGTGCCTGTAATGCCAATAAGCTTTATCTTTTCAGAAGGATTATTGTAAAAGTTGGCAGCTGCCAGTCCCATTGCAAAGGAAGCATTGGCAACCTGTATATAAGTGACATTACTTGTCAAATCATTCGGCAATACCTCGCACAATATAGCACTTGCTCCCTGTTCGATGGCTTTCGGGATAAAATCATGACCATCCACCTGGGTGCCGGGAATGGCAAAAAACAGACTGCCCTTTTGAACACTACGACTATCAAATTGCAGGTCTTTTATTTCAAAATCGGTTTTTCCAGAAACGGTTTGTAAGGAAATTTTATATAGAATGTCGCTAAGAAGCATGCCTTATTACTTATTATATGTAAAAGTAATTGGCATCTTTATAATATGGAGAATTTTAGGGAATAACTTTTGCGGGAAAATTATCGGAGTCAAATGGAAAACTTCTTTATACCAACTGCATTTTGGCTACTT
>JAHEBN010000182.1 GCA_024645245.1 Jiulongibacter sp.
GGCTTTTCAATATCAGCTTGTACACGCGATAAAAGAGGTAGAAATGAAGTGCATGGCAAAGATTACTATTTTTTGAGTATTGATCAATTTAGATCTGAAATTGAAAAAATGCCTTTGCCGAGTGGGAGGAGGTTTATCCAGGCGGATACTATGGAACTTTAAAATCGGAGATTGAAAGGCTTTGGGATGAAGGTAAAAATGTGATTTTTGATGTGGATGTGAAAGGTGGATTGCATTTGAAAGAATACTTTGGCGAAAATGCTTTATCTGTTTTTGTGAAAGTGCCTTCAGTAGAAGAATTGGAAAAAAGATTAAGAGAAAGAGGAACGGAGACCGAAGAAAGCCTGTCAAAAAGACTTTACAAGGTAAAATTTGAAATGACCTTTCAAGATAAGTTTGACGTAATATTATTGAATGACGATTTAGAGAGCTCTTTAGAAAAGGCGGAAAATCTCTACGAGACTTTTGATCAGGATGAACTGGAATTACCCCAAAAACCTTTTTTGATTTAAGTAATTAAAATGAAAATAGGACTTTTTTTTGGCTCTTTTAATCCAATACATATCGGCCATCTTATAATAGCTAATAGTATGGCCAATAATACGGATCTTTCGGAGGTTTGGTTTATTGTTTCACCGCAAAATCCCTTCAAGAAAAATAAAAGTTTACTACACGAATTTGACCGGCTAACTTTAGTGGAAAAGGCCATTGCTGATAATTACAAACTCAAAGCCACAGATGTGGAGTTCAATATGCCTCGCCCGAGCTACACCATTGATACATTGGCTGTGCTATCAGATAAATTTCCGCAAAATGAGTTTGTACTTATAATGGGGGAAGATAATCTGGGCCAATTTAAGAGCTGGAAAAATGCAGATAAAATTTTGGAATATTATCAGATATACGTTTATCCAAGACCCAATTCAGAGCCTCATGAGTTTGCGAGCCACCCAAGTGTAAAAATGGTGGAATCACCTTTACTGGATATTTCGGCTACCTATATTCGTAATTGCATAAAAAATAATAAATCTATCCGCTATCTGGTAACCGAAGAAGTTGAGGAATACATCCGTTGGCAAAAATTCTACCTGTAAGCTTCGGCTATCATACGTATTCCTTGCAATGTGAGGTCGCGGTTTATTTCGTTGAACTCATTTTTAAGAGAATGTAAAACCAAGGAAAGCCCACCTGTAGCTAATACCACAGTTTCTGCACCTAATTCCTCTTTCATTCTGTATATCAGATTTTTCACCAAGCCCTCATATCCAATTAATATTCCTGAGCGAATTGCTGTTATGGTATCTTTGCCAATTGCTGTTTCGGGTAACTCCAGCTTTATTTCCGGTAGTTGGGCTGTATTAGCAAAAAGTGCTTTGACAGCAGTTTTTAATCCCGGTGCAATGGCTACTCCTTCCACATTCCCATTAGCTGATACCGCGGTAAAAGATAAGGCAGTTCCGAAATCCACAATTACGCAGGGTTTGTGGTATTTAAGAAAAGCATAAACAGCATTGGCATATAAATCGCTTCCCAATTCTTCCTGTTTTTCAATTTTAACTTTAACGGCGGAATGCATTCCAGGTTTTATTAGAATAGCTTCTTTTTTAAACAGTTGGACAAAAACAGTTTGCATTTTTTTTTCTAATTCTGGAACCACGGAACAAATGGCCGATACCTGTTGCGATTCAGATTTAAAATTATTTAACAGAAAATTATCCTTAATTTTGACAGATAATTCAATTTCCGATATTTTTTTATATGAATTGATTCTGAATTGAAAGCTAAGTTTTTCATTGTCAAAATAAGCAATAACAATATCTGAATTTCCAATATCCGCAACAATCATTGATTTAATATTAATAAGTGGTGATTAAGGTTTTAATTTTTGGTTAAAACTTTAGATTCTTAAAAAAAGCAAGTAAATTTGCACCCTTTCTGTGAAAAATGGATAAAATTCGTTCAAAATATGAGATTAAATTTCAAGGCCTTGAAGAAAGAAGGTATGAGTTTGATTTCGAAGGGGATTCAGATTTTTTTACCATTTCGGATCAGGATATAGTGGAGGGTGGTAATTTCCAGGCAAAAGTTGTTCTGGAAAAAACAGCCACCATGCTAAGGCTAAATATTCATATTGATGGCAGTGTTGTACTGATATGTGACCGAAGTTTAGAGCAATTTGAAGAACCAATAACAGCGGATGAAAAATACATCTATAAATTTGGTGATAGGTATGAAGTGATTTCTGAGGAAATGGAAATTATTCCTTTTGGAGCCAGTGAAATAAATATATCACAACATTTGTTTGATTATATATTGTTGGCAGTACCGATGAAAAAGATACATCCGGGCCTAAGGAAAAATGATGATAAGGAAGTAGAAGTGGAATTGGTTTTTTCGGATGAAATTGCGGAGAAACTGGTAGAAAAGAAAGAAGAAGAGAAAGAAACAGATCCGCGATGGGCGGCTTTGCAGGCATTAAAAAATAAATTTTAGCAAATACGTATTTAATTAAATAAGAAGATGGCACATCCTAAACGGAAAATATCCAAAACCAGAAGAGATAAACGTAGAACTCACGATGCTCTTAGCTCAAAAACATTGGCAGTAGATGCAACAACAGGTGAAGTACATGTACGTCACAGAGCTCACGTATCTGAAGGAAACCTTTATTACAAAGGTAAAATGGTGGTAGAAAATTACCAGAAAGTGTAAATTCTGAATTCAGAATTGATTTTTCAACTAACCCCGATTTTATGAATATTGCTGTTGATGCGATGGGTGGCGATTTTGCTCCCGAGGCTGTGGTAGATGGAGTGGAACTTGCAAGCAAGGAGCTAGGAGATGCTACAGTGATATTAATTGGCGATCAGGCTGCTATAAATTCATTAGTTGAAAAAAAGAAATATTCTTTCAATCGTGTTGAAATAATGCATACCGATGAATCAATTGGTATGCACGAACACCCTACCAAGGCTTTTTCGCAAAAACCCAATTCTTCTATAGGGATTGGCTTTAGGCTAATAAAAGAGCAAAAAGCCGACGCTTTTTGCAGTGCCGGCAACACGGGTGCTATGATGGTAGGTTCTCTTTTTACTCTTCGTACTTACGGGTCAATTCAACGACCTCCGATTGCCGGATTTTTACCTCTTAAAAATGGAGCATATAGCCTAATGCTAGATATTGGAGCCAATGCAGATTGCAAACCTGAAGTTTTGGTGCAATTTGCTGAATTGGGTTCTTTATATGCTCGTTTTTCACTGGGCATTGAAAATCCGACTGTCGGATTATTAAATATAGGTGAAGAAGAAACCAAAGGTACGGCCGTGGTTCAGGCTGCCTATCAATTACTCAAATCCGATGATAAAATAAGCTTCATCGGCAATGTGGAAGGTCGTGACCTTTTCGATGGAAAAGCCGATGTGGTTGTTACCGAAGGTTTTACCGGTAATGTAATATTTAAAATGGGCGAATCGCTTTATGAATATTCACATTCTAAAGGTATAAATGATCCGATGATCAATCGGATGAATTACGAAGTAGTGGGCGGAAGCCCGATTATTGGTGTAAAAGGAAATGTGATCGTAGCTCACGGTATTTCTTCACCATTAGCAATAAAAAATATGATTTTACTTGCCAAAAGGCAGGTAGAGTCTGGTGTTAACAGTAAAATTGCGGAAGCGTTTGGCGAATAAAGCCGGGTTTCTGAATACTTAAAAACCTTTTTATGTCAATTAAAGCCGCTATTACCGGGGTTAACGGATTCCTTCCAGAGGATAAATTAACTAATTCCGACCTCGAAAAAATAGTTGAAACCAACGACGAGTGGATTTTCTCAAGAACAGGAATCAGAGAACGTCGTATTTTGAAAGGCGAAAATTTAGGTACCTCTTATATGGCAGCAGAAGCCGTAAAAGGTCTTTTGAAAAAAACTAATACCAAGCCCGAAGAAATAGATTTACTGATCGTTGCAACTGTAACACCCGACTATTTTTTTCCTTCCACAGCCAATTTAGTTTGTACTCAAGTTGGAATTCCCTCGATAGGTAGTTTTGATATATTGGCGGCCTGTTCGGGTTTTATATACGCCTTGAGTACCGGTGCCCAGTTTATTGAATCCGGAAGATATAAAAAAGTTGTTGTAGTTGGGGCAGATAAAATGTCTTCAATAGTTGATTTTACAGATCGTACCACTTGTGTGCTATTTGGCGATGGGGCAGGTGCGGTATTGCTGGAACCAAACGAAGATGGTCTTGGATTAATAGATTTTCGTATGCATTCTGATGGAACCGGTGAAAATCACCTGATAATGAAAGGTGGCGGAAGTAAATATCCGGCAAGTCATGAAACAATTGACAACAGATTGCATTATATTCGTCAGGAGGGGCAGTCTGTATTTAAATTTGCCGTTACCAAAATGGCCGATACAGCAGCTGAAATAATGGAAAGTAATGAGCTTACAGGAGATGACGTTGCCTGGTTAGTGCCTCATCAGGCGAATAAGCGAATTATTGACGCTACTGCAAACCGTATGGGAATTGGCTTTGACAAGGTGATGATGAATATTGAAAAATACGGAAATACTACTGCAGCTACAATACCCTTGTGTTTGTTTGACTATGAATCTCAGCTAAAGAAAGGGGATAACCTGATACTGGCTGCTTTCGGTGGAGGATTTACCTGGGGATCTGCCTACATAAAATGGGCATATTAAATAGAAATTAATAAGATTTATATACCAATGGCAACTACAGCAGATTTTAGAAACGGACTTTGTATCGAATTTAATAATGATTTATACCTGATTAGTGATTTCCAACATGTGAAACCGGGAAAAGGACCTGCATTTGTAAGAACAAAGCTTAGGAATATTAAAACAGGAAGGGTAATTGATAACACTTTTACAGCTGGTGTTAATGTTACTACCGCCAGAGTAGAGAAACGTACACACCAGTTTCTGTATAAGGATGATTTGGGGTATAACTTTATGAATACTGAAAATTTTGAGCAAATTTCTATAGAAGAAAAAATGGTGGATAAAGCCGACCTACTCAAGGAAGGCCAAGAGGTAGAAATATTGGTACATGCCGAAACCGAAACGCCATTATTGGTAGAAATGCCTGCATATGTTGAACTTAGAATTACCTACACCGAGCCAGGTATGAAAGGTGATACAGCTAACAATCCACTGAAACCAGCTACTGTTGAAACAGGAGCAACAATAAAAGTACCTTTATTTATTGAAAATGAAGAATTGATAAAGGTAAATACAACTTCCTATGAATACGACTCGAGGGTAAAAGAGAAGTAATAGAAACCCATTTACTTATATATTTCCTTAAATTTGTAAAGATTAAAAGCTAAATGCGATGATGGACACAAAAGAAATTCAGAAGCTGATTGATTATATTTCTAAATCGGATCTGGCCGAAGTTAATATTGAGACTGCCGAATTAAAGTTACATATTAAACGTAACTCAAGTCAGACATTTGTTCAAAGTGCCCCTGTGCAAATGGCTCCACCTTTACCTGCTCCGGTTCAAGTAGCGGAAAAAGCTCCTGAAGTGGCTGCACCAGCGGTTCCGGTTGCAGCACCGGTGGTACCTTCCAATCTTATTGAAGTAAAATCACCAATGATAGGTACTTTTTATAGAGCGGGAGGACCGGGCAAGTCAAATTTCGTAGAAATTGGAGACGAAATTTCAGAAGGTAAGGTGGTTTGTATCATTGAAGCCATGAAATTATTTAATGAAATTGAATCAGAGGTTTCCGGTAAAATTGTAAAAATATTGGTTGATGATGCCACTCCTGTGGAATATGACCAACCTTTGTTCCTTGTTGATCCTTCATAAGGTTTTCTAAATAGACTTATATGTTTAAAAAAATACTTATTGCCAATCGCGGCGAAATAGCCTTACGTATAATACGTACTTGTCGGGAGATGGGTATAAAAACAGTAGCGGTTTATTCTACAGCTGATAAAGATAGTTTACATGTAAGATATGCAGATGAATCAGTATGTATTGGTCCGCCCGCCAGCAAACTTTCTTATCTCAGCATTCCTAATATCATTTCTGCTGCTGAAATTACGAATGCCGATGCCATACACCCTGGCTATGGTTTCCTCTCCGAAAATGCAGAATTCTCTAAAATTTGTGAAGATTACGGCATTAAATTTATAGGTGCCACTGCCGAGCAAATTAATATGATGGGGGACAAGGCTACGGCTAAGGATACCATGAAAAAAGCCGGAGTGCCGGTTATTCCAGGTTCGGAAGGACTTTTGGAATCTGTAGAACAAGGTAAAAAATTAGCCAAAGGGATTGGATATCCGGTAATAATTAAAGCTACCGCAGGTGGTGGTGGCCGGGGAATGCGGATAATTCGGGGAGAAGAAGAATTTGAAAAAATGTGGGACGATGCCAAAATGGAATCGGGTGCTGCTTTCGGTAACGATGGCTTGTATCTCGAGAAATTTGTGGAAGAACCACGTCATATAGAAATTCAGATTGTTGGTGATCAATACGGTAAAGTATGTCACCTTTCTGAAAGAGACTGTTCTATACAGCGTCGTCATCAGAAATTGGTGGAAGAAACTCCTTCGCCGATCTTAAATGATGAATTACGTACCCGGATGGGCGAAGCTGCCATTGCAGGTGCTCAGGCTATCGGTTACGAAGGAGCTGGTACTGTGGAATTTCTGGTAGATAAGAATGGAGAATTCTTCTTTATGGAAATGAATACTCGTATACAAGTGGAACATCCTATTACAGAGGAAGTTACCGATTTTGATCTAATAAAGGAGCAAATTAAAGTAGCTGCAGGTATTCCTATTTCCGGGAAGAATTATTTCCCGAAAACTTTTAGTATGGAATGCCGTATCAATGCGGAAGATCCGGCAAAGGATTTCAGACCATCACCGGGTAAAATTATTTCCTTGCATCTCCCAGGTGGGCATGGAGTACGCGTAGATAGCCATGTGTATGCGGGCTATACCATCCCGCCGAATTATGATTCAATGATCGCCAAGTTAATTGTTACTGCTCAAACCAGAGAAGAGGTTTTAGTAAGAATGAAAAGGGCTTTGGAAGAGTTTTATATTGAGGGAGTAAAAACCACCATTCCTTTTCATATTAAACTCATGCAAGATGAGCAGTTTAAATCAGGTCAGTTTACTACCAAGTTTTTAGAAACGTTTGATTTTACTGACTTGTAAATCTCTGGTTTAAAATATTTTTTCAAATGCCTCGCTTTTACGAGGCATTTTTGCGTTTATATAAGTAAATTCATGTTTTTATATTTAATCATATATGACAAAAAGTATTTTTGCTTTTGTATTTATCTTTTTTCAGAATACTCTTTTTGCTCAGAATAATTTTGGAAATGAATGGTTGGATAGTAACAAGAAATATCTGAAAATTGAAGTGAATAATGATGGTTTATATCAAATTTCAGGAGCAGAAATAATAAATGAACTATCGTTTGAAAAAAAAATTTCCAGTTCTTCTATACAAATGTTTCACCATGGGATTGAAATTGCTCTACAAGTAATAGATGGTGGAGATGGTATAATTGACCAAGATGATGAAATTCGATTTTATGGTTTAAAGAATACAGGTGTCAGAGATTCTTTGCTTTACAAGGAAGCAAAAAGAACCAATGCATTTCAAAGTCTTTTTACAGACAATTCAGCATATTTTCTCTGTGTCGCAGATAAGTCTGGCCTAAGAATCCAAAATGTTTCAGCCGATAACGTGACAGGTGTTAATTATCATTATGCAGATGAAGTTACAGTATTTAACACCCAGTATTCTTTTAATAATAGTATTGGCTTATTACCAAATTTGCAACAAAGCTATTTTGAATTCGGCGAAGGGTGGACCGGAAATATTGTAAGCAGGGATACATCG
>JAHEBN010000035.1 GCA_024645245.1 Jiulongibacter sp.
TGTCCTTTGACTAATTGGGATCTTCCTTTCGAAAAAATTACCCCATTCTTTTTCTCCAAATCCGAATTTTTCAAGACCCTTATTTCTGACTTTTCCAAACCAAATACGTTTGAATAAAACCCGGAAGCCTTTTCAAGATCATTAACAGATACACCTATTTTACTTATGTTTGAAAAGTTACTTTCTTTCGGTTGTGCTTTTAAAGTAGCACTCATAAAAACCAAAAACAGGATGAGTAAATTCTTCATATTCAATTCAATTCAAAACAGATTAATACGTTTCCGGCTTTTTCGCCAAATTTGGCATATCCGGAATTAACAAACATCTTTTCGCCGATAATCACTGGCCCAGTCGAATCGATACTTCCTCCATTGCATTTAACTCCTGTGGTACTCACAAATTCCCGATTTGTGTCAAATTCCCAGCAGACTTTACCATTAGCAGTATCGTAGGCATGAATAATACCATCAAGTGCACCTCCGAATACCAAACCCGGCACCACAGTAACAGCGGCCGACAGACCCGGAGCACATTGCCAATTCAGGTTTGGCAAACAGCGATCCTTTTCCAGGCTTGACCAAATTATTTCTCCGGTCCATATACTTAAAGCATGCAGGCCTGCCATGCTGATTTTATCCTTATCTTTTTCATAAACTGAATGATCGTTTATCGGGACAAAAATTTGCTTACCGTCGGTAGCCATGCCCCAATGCACGCCCCCCATTATTCCGCCTCTGCCTACCCGCGTACTCCATACCGGCAAACCGTCATCAGGCCTTATTCCAAATACCATCCCTGATTTTTGACCAGCGATTAGTATATCTCCTAAAGTTTCATTCTTAATTAATATTGGCGGAGCCCCGAAATCGTAATCCGGTCCAAAATTTTCAGGGCAATTTTCCTTATCCGGACAGGCGGCATTCCAGGCATCATTGGCAATTGTTTGTCGCACCCATTTTATTTTTCCTGTTAAAATATCTATGGCAATTATTGCATCGCTAGTTTCGGTTGCAGGCAGTGAATAATTTTCTCCCGTTCCGATATATAACACATTTCTTTCACTATCAATTGTCGGACTTGACCAAACAGGTGCCCCCGAAGGTCCCATTTTACTTTTTAAACTAACATTTTTAACCGCTGGCTCCGTGGTATAGGTTTTCCAGATTAGAGCCCCATCCGATTCATCCAAGGCCACTACTGAGCCCCGAAATGTACAGCAATTATATTCTGAATTCATGGCTGATGCAACTTCTGTTGAGGATACTGGAATGTATAATTTCCCCTCATGTATCGAGAGTGTACCCGTAATGGTGGCAAGCTCGTGATCATCCACCTTCTTTTTCCAAATTAGCTTTCTTGTTTTTAAATCTAAAGCGTAGACATTTGCCTTAAAGTCTCCAAAATAAATCTTATCTGATTTACCTTTTCCACTTTCTGAAATCACAATGGCACTTCTTACTTCAGCCTCTGCTTTAAAAGTCCATTTTATACAACCTGAATTTATATCCAATGCGTAAACAAGACCATTTTGATCTGCTGTATATAATGTATTTCCGGCAATTGTGGGTTGGCAACGTGCCCTGCTGGCATCGGGAAAGGCAAATACCCATTTCATTTCCAGATTCTTAATATTCTCTCTTTTAATTCCTATATTATTTTCTATAAACCGATCGTTGTATGGACCCATGCCCCAGTTAGCGATTTTTACATCTTCTTCCCAATTCAGTGCTGAATCAAGGCACTTTCCACTTTGGGCAAATTGCTGATTTTGGCTTACTGATGAAATATATCCGATTATTTGCTTTTTCTCTTTTTTGCTTAAGCCTGCGGCTTGCATTTTCATAACTCCAGATTCTAATGACTTAGCAATACTTTCTCTGCTTAACATGGATAATGAAGCAAAAAGAGGAGCTTCTTTTACAGCACCATTATGACAAAAATTACAATAGGTATTGAAAAGTAATTTACCAGGCTCCTGTGCATAACAAAATTTACCGGCCAAAAACAGAATTACAAATACTGCTTTTTTCATTGAATAGGTTTATTGAACTAAATTCTTTAAAACCTTAAATTAGAATAAGTTTAACAATAAAAGTATTTTCAGAAGGATTTTTGACAATATTTATTCACCAAATATTGCTTTAAAACCATACAGCTCCAGAAATGTCCTAGCTTTGCAAAATGAAAAAAGATCAGCAGGCCATTCTGGACAAATTGGGTATTGTTTCGCTAAATGAAATGCAGAAGGAAGCTCACGAAGCTATTAGCAAATTCGATGAAGTGGTATTGCTCTCCCCCACTGGTACTGGCAAAACCTTGGCTTTTCTTTTACCCATAATTGTCGGTTTAGATGCTAATCTGGAAAAAATTCAAGTCTTAATTCTGGTTCCATCGCGAGAGCTTGCCATCCAGATCGAACAAGTCGTTCGGGAAATGGGCAGCGGATTTAAAACCAATGCCGTTTACGGCGGGCGATCGGGCTCCAAAGATAAAATAGAAATAAAACACCCCCCGGCGATTCTTATCGGTACGCCTGGCCGTATTGCAGATCATATTCGCCGCGAAAATATTGACACGAGTAGCATAAAAACCTTGGTATTAGACGAATTCGACAAGTCTCTTGAAGTTGGTTTTGAAAAAGAAATGCAGGAAATTGTTGGAAATTTACCTGGTGTTAAAAAGAAAATTTTAACCTCGGCTACGCAAAAAGTTTCAATCCCTGAATTTGTTGGTCTAAATAAACCAGCCACATTAAGTTACCTGAGCGAATCCGAAAGTTTACTGGAATTGAAACTGGTAATTGCCGAAAACAACAATAAGCTCGAAACTCTCTTAAAATTGATTTCCAACACAAATCAGGGTAGCGGCATAATTTTTTGTAACCTGAAAGATACCATCCAGATAGTAAGTGATTACCTGAATAAAAACAAAATCGGTCACGCCTGCTTTTATGGTGGAATGGAGCAAATGGACCGGGAAAGATCTTTGATTAAATTCAGAAACGGCACACGCCGGTTATTGATTGCTACCGACCTGGCAGCCAGAGGAATAGATGTGCAGGAACTGGATTTTATCATTCATTTTGAGCTGCCACAAAAAGCAGATGAATTTACCCACCGGAATGGCCGCACGGCACGTATGAATGCTGCAGGTACCGCCTATATTTTAAAAGGAAAAACCGAAAGATTGCCTGATTTTATCCGAAATGTGCCCGAATTGGAATTAAAAAACAACATTACCAAAAATAATGTGGATGAAAAGACAACACTTTTTATTTCCGGAGGCCGTAAAGACAAAATATCGAAAGGCGATATTGCAGGGCTTTTTATTAAGCAAGGAGGGCTGAGTAATGAAGAACTCGGGAATATAGAGCTTAAGCTTGATTGTGCTTTTGTATCTGTGCCTACTGAGAAAGCAAAAAAAATAATTGATTTATTAAATAATAGTCGACTAAAATCTAAGAAAGTACGGATCAGTATTCTAAATTAAGTGTCGTAAAGGAGTTCTACGGAATTCAGCTAAAAATTGGCTTAACATGGAAGAAAAAAAACATCCAAAACTAAACGAACTTGCCTCCACGGCAATATCAGGAAACGACATCAGCTCATCCTGTCTTTATGTTTCAGCATTAGCCATTATTTATTCCGGACAATATGCCTGGCTGGCTTTACTTATGGTAGGCTTTGTTCTTTTTCTTTTCCGTAAAGTTTATGGGGAAGTAGTGGGTGCCCTACCTCTTAATGGTGGTGCATACAATGCTTTACTCAACACCACCAGTAAATCCATGGCATCACTGGCAGCCACACTTACCTTACTTTCTTATATGGCTACTGCCGTGATTTCGGCAAATGAAGCCATGCATTATGCCCATAATATATTTCATAATTTACCTATCATGGTGGCCACTATTGGGCTGCTGGCCATTTTTATGGGATTAAGCATTATTGGTATTGGCGAATCGGCAAAAGTCGCGATTTTTATCTTCGTTTTTCATTTATCTTCTTTGTTCCTATTATCTGCATTTACAGGTTTTTATCTATTCAATAATGGACTTGACATTTTTAGTGCAAATTCTCAATTGCCGGTAAAAGGAGGAAGTATTACCACAGCACTGTTTTTTGGATTTTCGGCTGCCATGTTGGGAATTTCCGGTTTTGAAAGCTCCGCAAACTTTGTGGAAGAACAGGAAAAAGGAGTATTCCCAAAAACTTTACGGAACATGTGGATTGTGGTAACTGTTTTTAATCCGTTGATGGCTTTTTTAGCCCTGTCTGTAATTCCTATGACAGGCATCGAGCAAAATCAGGAAGCTCTTTTATCCTACATGGGTGGAATAGCCGGAGGCAATTGGCTGTCTTTCTTAATTTCAATAGATGCTGCTCTTGTACTTAGCGGAGCAGTTTTAACTTCTTTTGTAGGTGTTACCGGTTTGGTAGAACGGATGACACTCGATAGGGTAATGCCGCCATTTTTACTTAAGAAAAACAAACGTGGTAGTTCTTATATGATTGCCGTAGCTTTTTTCCTGCTATCCGTATCTATTTTATTGATTACCAAAGGAAAACTAAGTGCTTTGGCAGGTGTATATACCATTGCTTTTCTGAGTGTAATGGTACTTTTTGGCATAGGCAATATTTTACTTAAAATTCGACGAAAAAACCTCCCCCGTCCGGAGCGTTCTTCCTGGCCAGCACTATTAATTGCTATAGCAGCTGTAATCGTTGCTTTAATAGGTAATGCTATTCTGAATCCGGCTTATCTGGGTGTATTTTTCCAATATTTAATACCTACCATATTAGTGGTAATAATAATGTTAAACCGCACTTCCATTTTAAAGCTGCTATTATCGCTAATACAGTATTTCCTGCGTCCTATTCATGATTTTTTACGTTTTTCGAATAAAGAAATACTTAAAGTAATTGATAAAATAAATTCTCAGGAATTTGTTTTCTTTACAAAAGATGATGATGTGGCTACACTCAATAAAGTTATGCTTTATATTCAGAATAATGAACATACTAAGAAACTGAAGGTAGTAGCAGCATTCAAAAACGGAGAAAAAGCCTCGCCCCAATTTCTTTCCGATCTGGATGTATTAGATCGGCAATATCCGGAAATAAAAATTGATTTTATCGAGGTTCAGGCCGATTTTGGACCGGATCTGATTAATCACCTTTCTAAGGAATGGAATATTCCGCCGAATTTTATGTTTATCGGATCGCCGGGTGACCGTTTCCCTTACCGAATTGAACAGCTCGGTGGTGTGAGACTCATTATTTGAAAACCAACCACAATTTATTTTGGTCGGTCAATAGGGAAAGTTAAATATGATTCCACTTCAAATTCAATAATTAGTCCTGGTGCTTTTAATTAAATAAAATGCGGTTAACCCTTGGAGATACCCAAAATCTAATGCCTTGTATCACAGATTCGTGGTATTAATCTATTACCCTGTTGGGATAACTCCCTTTTTTAAATAAATTTGTATCCAGGAGGTTGGGAAAAGTAAAAATTCTACCCGATTTCATTACAACCCTAAAAAAGCAATAAATGAAGGTTAAAGATTTAACCCCACGTGTATTAATGGGCCCTGGCCCGTCAGATGCCCATCCACGTGTTTTAAGAGCCATGGCAAGTCCACTAATTGGGCACCTCGATCCCGAATTTATCGCCATGATGGACGATGTAAAAAGCATGATTCAACAAACCATGCTTACCAAAAACAACCTGACTTTTCTGGTATCAGCTCCTGGAAGTGCCGGTATGGAAACCTGCCTGGTAAATTTGCTTGAGCCGGGCGATGAATGCATCATTTGCATCAATGGGGTTTTCGGTGGACGCATGGCCGATATTGCCGAAAGATGCGGAGCCAAAGTACATAAAGTTATCACTCCCTGGGGCGAGGTTACAACCGTGGAACAGGTAAAAAAGGCCTTGGATGCTTGTCCTAAACCCAAATTAGTAGCACTTGTACATGCAGAAACATCAACTGGTGCATTACAACCCATTCCCGAAATATCGGATCTGGTACATAATGCCGGCTCTTTGCTCGTGGTTGATGCCGTTACTTCGTATTGCGGTGTACCATTAAAAGTAGATGAATGGAATATTGACGCCATATACTCGGGCACACAGAAAAACCTAAGTGCCCCTCCGGGACTTTCTCCTGTTAGCTTTTCAGATGCAGCGGTAAAAGTTCTTGATAATCGTAAAACAAAAGTGCAAAGTTGGTTTTTAGACTTAACCATGGTCAAAAATTATTGGGCCGGTGCCAAAAGGGCGTATCACCACACTGGGCCTGTTTCTTCCGTATTTGCCATTAGCGAAGCACTTACTCTGGTACTGGAAGAAGGACTTGAAAACCGCTGGAAAAGACATTATACCGTTCATAATTACCTTAAAAATCAATTGGAATCGATGGGATTCCGGTATTTGGTAAACGAAGAAAATAGATTACCCAACCTAAATTCAGTTTTTCTGCCCGAAGGTCAGGACGAAGCTCTTCTCCGTAACCGATTACTTAATGAATTCAATATTGAAGTGGGCGGTGGTTTAGGTGATTTTGCGGGGAAAATCTGGCGAATTGGCATCATGGGTGAGAGCTGCACCTTCAATCATGTAAATATGTTGGTGGGAGCTTTAAAACAAATGCTTTGATGGAACCAGCTACTCTGATTTCTGAAGGATATGTCGCTGACTTGCGTGAAAAAATAAAAGGCGATGTACTGGCTGATGCATACAGCCTTGGTTTGTATTCCACCGATGCTAGTTTTTATCAGATCAGGCCACTGGCTGTAGTCTTACCAATGGATGATTCGGATGTAAAAACCGCTCTTAAAATTGCCGACAAATACAATCTTTCCGTTTTGCCCAGAGGCGGAGGTACCAGTCTTGCCGGACAAACAGTGGCCGAAGCCATAGTGCTGGATTTTTCAAAATACATGAATAAAATCCTGGAATTAAATGTGGCTGAAAAATGGGTAATCGTGCAGCCGGGTATCGTACGTGACGAACTTAATGAAGTTTTGGCCGGACAAGGTCTTCATTTCGCACCCGATCCTGCCACCAGTAGCCGTGCCAATGTAGGCGGTATGGTAGGCAATAATTCTTCAGGAACTAAAAGTATTTTATATGGCAAAACAGTGGATCATATTCTGGAAGCAGACGTCATGCTGCAAGATGGAACAGAACTCCATTTCCAAAATCTAAGCAGGGAGAATTACGCTAAAATAGCCTCCGAAAACACACGGGAAGGCAGACTTTACCGAGATGTAAAAGGAATAATAGATCACAATCGAGAAGAGATAAAAAGCCGGTTCCCGAAAGTGATGCGAAGAGTGGGTGGTTACAATCTCGATGAGTTTGTATACCAGGATGATTGGAATCTCTCCAAACTGATTTGTGGTAGCGAGGGAACATTGGCAGTAAGTACGGCAATCAAAATCAACCTGGAACCTTTGCCAAAGCATAAATCGGTGATGGTGGTTCATTATAAAGAGTTACACGAGGCCATTTCTTCAGTGGAATGTATGCTCCCATTCAGACCTTCTGCTGTCGAAATATTAGACCGCACGGTATTACACATGAGTGAGCAAAACCTCACTACCCGACATTTATGTTATTTTATTGAAAACGACCCGGCCGCCGTGCTGATAGTGGAGTTTTACGGTGATACCGCCGAGGATGTTTTAGAACGACCTCAAAAACTTATTGAGCTACTCCAACAAAAAAATTTCGGTTATGCCTACCCACTTTTCCCGGATGGTAAATCTTACCGGGATGTGTGGGAATTACGTAAAAAAAGTTTCGGCCTAATGCTAGGACTTAAAGGCGACAAAAAAGCCCTGAGTTTTATTGAAGATGCGGCCATTCCTATAGAATTTTTACCTGAGTATGTCGATCAGGTGCTTGCCATTTGCAAGAAATACGAAACAGAAGCAGCCATGTATGCCCATGCTTCGGTTGGGGTTATACACATACAACCTTTATTAGATTTACGACAGGAAATAGATATTGAAAGGCTCAAAAAAATCACCGATGAAACGTTTGAACTGGTGGTAAAATACGGGGGATCTTTTAGTGGCGAACATGGAGATGGGCTGGTAAGAAGTCCTTATAATGAGGCTTTTTTTGGCCCAAATCTCTATCGGGCTTTAAAAGAAATAAAGAAAATATTCGACCCGAAAAACCTGATGAATCCCGGTAAAATAGTGGATTCTCCGGGTATTGACAAAAACCTAAGGTATGGTACTGCTTACAAGGATACAATACCAAAAACTCAATACAAATACATACAAGATAATAGTTTTGAGGAATCTGTGCATATGTGTACGGGAGTTGGCGAATGTCGCAAAGTACTGGGAGGAACTATGTGTCCGAGCTTTAAAGCCACCCGCGATGAAGAGCATTCTACCCGAGGAAGAGCAAATGCTTTGCGTATGGCTATGAGTGGGCAGCTGGATCAAGATGGACTGGCCAGTAAAAGATTACATGAAGTGATGGATTTGTGCCTGAGTTGTAAAGCCTGCAAATCGGAATGCCCTAGTAATGTGGACATGGCCAAGCTAAAAAGCGATGTTCAGCAACTGTATTACGAAAAACACGGAATTAGCTTAAGAGACAGATTGATTAGGGATTCCTCCAAAGCTGCCTCCTTTTTCTCTGGTTCTTTCGCTTCTTTTATTAACTTTTTCCAGCAAACTGGTCTTTTCAAAAACCTGCTGGAAGTATTTACCGGTTTTGACAAAAGAAGAACCTTACCAAGCTATGCTTCAGAACCATTTCATACCTATTTCAATAAAAACAAAAGCAATTTCCTGCAAAACCCCGAAAAAAAGGTGGTCTTGTTTGCCGATACCTACCTCAATTTTCATGAGACGCAAATTGGAATTTCGGCAGTGGAGCTGCTAAACAGTTGCGGTTATGAGGTCATTCTGGCGAATGTGGGTTGTTGTCAGCGGCCAAAAATCTCTCATGGATTCCTTAAAGATGCCAAAAGGGATGGTGCCAAAACCCTGGAAGGATTGAGAAAATATCTGGATGCGGGGCTTAAAGTAGTGGTTTGTGAGCCCAGTTGTGCTTCCGCACTTACCGATGACCTACCCGATCTAATTGATGATGTAAAACTTACGGCTGGACTGAAAGAAAATGTAATGATGATTGATGTATTTCTGAACGAAGAAATAAAGAAGGGCTTGCCGGTTAAACTTAGCACGCAAAGTGGTGAGATGCTCATTCATGGCCATTGCCATCAAAAAGCACTTTTCGGAACCGAATCCATGAAAAATGTGGAGGGGAAGGTGAATGAAATTCCTTCAGGATGCTGTGGTATGGCAGGATCTTTTGGGTATGAAAAAGAGCATTATGCCATAAGCGAAAAAATCGGTCGCTCGCTATTATTTCCGGCAGTTGAAAATAAATCAGAAAATTCAGATTTAGTGGCCTGCGGTTTCAGTTGCAGGCATCAGATTCATGATTTTACAGGTGTAAAAGCCAAACATTGGGTGGAGGTAGTGAGAGCCAGCAAGCTGGATTAAAATTTCTTAAACTTATTCAATCCAAAAAAAATGTGGACCCAAATCATTGATCCTTTTCAAAACGTAGCCCTTTCAGCTCTGGTGGCTGCTATACCCGTAATTTTTATTTTCTGGTTATTGATAAGAAAAACCAAAGGTTATCTGGCTAGTTTACTGACCTTGATTCTGGCCATCATTATGGCGGTTTTGGTTTATAAAATGCCCATAAACCTGGCTTTACTTTCGGCTATTCACGGTACTTTATATGGTTTATTTCCAATAGGTTGGGTAATTATTGGTGCCGTATTTTTATTTAATGTATCAGTAAAAAGCGGTCAGTTTGAAATCATTAAAAACTTCATGGCTTCTATTACACCCGATCGACGCCTACAAGCCTTGTTAATTGCTTTTTCATTTGGAGCGTTTTTAGAAGGAGCCGCCGGTTTCGGAGCTCCGGTTGCTATATCGGCGGCTATGTTGGTTGGTTTGGGTTTTAATCCATTGTACGCGGCCGGTATTTGCTTGATAGCTAATACAGCTCCAGTGGCTTTCGGTTCAGTAGGAACGCCCATCATCATTGCTTCGCATATTACCGATATCCCCGAACTGGCTATTTCGCAAATGGTGGGACGTACCCTACCCTTTTTGACGCTGGTGGTGCCATTTTATCTGGTGGTATTGATGGCCGGTTTTAAAAAGTCATTGGAAGTAATGCCGGCTATTGTGGTTTCGGGAGCTTCTTTTGCTTTATTCCAGTGGTTTACATCCAATTACCTCGGGGCCATGCTTCCTGACGTCATCGCAGGAATAGCCTCCATATTTTCCCTGATGATATTTCTTAAATTCTGGAAACCGAAAAGCATCTGGCGTTTTAAGGAAGAACCTCCGCAAACTATCGAGGATAAATTACTTTATACACCTGCTCAGGTTTTTAGGGCCTGGTCGCCCTTTGTTATCATGACTATTTTTATTATTTTCTGGGGGCTTCAACCCGTGAAAGATGCCTTAAACTCTTTCGGTTTAATCAAAATTCCGATTAAAGGTTTAGAAGAACAGATTCTGAAAGCAGATGGCGGTGTTTTGGCCATAAAGCCCTTTGAATTCAATTACTTATCAGCTCCGGGTTCGGCATTATTAATTGCCACTTTACTTTCTTTGCCCTTGATCGGTCTCTCCTTTTCCAAAGGAATACAGATTTATTGGGAAACCCTAAAACAATTGGCTTTTCCGATGGTGACGATTGGTTCGGTGGTTGGTTTTGCTTATGTGGCAAATAATTCAGGCATGCTGCTATCTATGGCCATTGCCCTGGCTAGTACCGGAGCTTTATTCCCTTTCTTTTCCCCTATTTTAGGCTGGTTGGGTGTTTTTCTTACCGGTTCAGATACCTCTTCAAATGCACTTTTTGGCAAACTTCAGGCTGCATCCGCTGAAAATATAGGTATTGACCCTGTATTGACCGTGGGTGCTAATGCCTCCGGAGGCGTTACAGGTAAAATGATTTCGCCACAGTCTATAGCCATAGGAGCTGCTGCGGTGGGACTAGTAGGTAAAGAGTCCGACCTTTTCCGTTTTACGGTAAAGCATAGTTTTATCATGCTTTTCGTTATCAGTATAATTACCTGTATACAGGCTTATATTACGCCTTGGGTGATTCCTGTTTATAAAAAAATGAGTGAGGCCAGTGTTGCATCAATTGCCGATGTAGGCACCGGAATACGCTATTTAATGTTGTTGGGAGGTATTATTGCCGTTTTATTCATAGGGATAAAACTTTTGCAATCTAAGGCAAATCCGAATGATTGAATTCTTCTTTGAAGTTGATTTTACGCAGAAAAAAATAAAGTATTACCAGCACACTCGTTGGTATGAGTAAGTCGGCCAGAAGTCCTTTATTCCCAAAAAGTAAATTTCCTGAAGCCACCAAAATACCGCCCATAGCCCAGGCTAAAGTAGTGGGGATTGACCAACTCAGTATTTGCTTTTTTAATTCCAAATTCCCCACCATTCTATTGAACACCCAAAAAAGGCTGTCGTTAAAATAACTAAACAACATGGAACCCGTAACCGCAGATAATGCTGCAAAAAGCAAATTCAAGCCTGGTATTTCCAACAAAATCGGGGCAGTAAGTGATGCCGCTGTTATCATAGCAACTGTGCCGGATCCCTGAATCAATCGTACAGCCGAAGCGACAAAAAATGGCAGCATAACGGGTGAAAGGGGTAAACCAGTGACCATTGTTGCCAGGCGATCACCCATACCACTTTCGCGTACTACAAATCCCAAAGCACCGCCAGCTCCGGTAACCAACAAAATAATTCCTGCAGATGTTAATCCTTCTTCTAAGCGGGCAGCTACTTCTTTTCTGTTTAGCTGAGGTACTAATAAATAAACCGCCAATAAGGTACTAATTATCAATGCAATAACCGGATTTCCAAGGAAATCAATAATAGACAAAAAGAAATCGACCCTGGTATTTAAGAGCTCTGCTCCACTCAGGAATAATCCGCAAATGGCTTTTGAAAAAATGAGAAATACCGGAATCATAATTGGTAAAACGGATTTCCAAAGTGTAGGTAAAGTTTTGAAATCCACTGTTTTGTTCACAGGCATTTCTTCTTTAACATACTCCGGATATTTAATTCCTAACCATTGGGCATAAAGAACAATGATAATTACGCAGGGAATGGCTAAAAGCATTCCCGCCATCATCATTTTTCCCAGATCCACACCAAATAATCCCGCCACCGCAAGTGGACCAGGGGTAGGTGGCACCAAACTATGCGTAACTACCAATCCACCTGCAAGAGCAATCGACAAGGAAATAATAGATTTTTTACCCGCTTTGGAAACTGCTTTTGCTATCGGATAAAGTACAATAAAGGCCGAATCGGCGAAAATTGGAATACTCACTAAAAATCCGGTAAGGGCCAAAGCCCAGGATTCATTATTCTTCCCCAACCATTTAATGAAAGTCAAAGCCATTTTTTCGGCAGCTCCTGATACTTCCAGAATACGGCCCATCATTACCCCCAAGCCGATTACCAAACCTATCGAACTTAAGGTATTTCCAAATCCCCTGGTAATGGCTTCCAGGGTTTTATCGGTTCCCATTCCTGCAGAAATCCCGGCAATACATGCTGCCATCACCATCGCAATCACCGGGTGAACTTTGGTTTTCACAACCAGAAAAACGAGTAGTAAAACAGCAAATCCCAAACCTGTATAGCCTGCTATTTCATTCATTTCAAATGTTCATTTTTGTATTGTAAAATGAATTCATCGAAATTTTGATCTGCTTCAAAACCCATCTCCAAAGCTCTTGAATTATCAATTTTGCCAGGCCAACTACTTACGATTATATTGATTTTTTCATCAAACTTAAACTTCACCTTCGCACGGATCATTTTATCTGTCTGTTTTTCAAGGCTTTCGAGCATTTTGGAAATGGTAACGCCTATTCCCGGCAAATTTACTGTTCGCCATATTCCAAATTTATCAGCAGGTAATTGGCTAGCTTTTATGATGTTACTGATTATGGTATTTGGACTGGAAAGCCATAAGGATAAATCGACTGAAACAGGGCAAATAGCTTCCAAACCATGAAGAGGTTCGCGAATAATACTGCTTACGAATGATGAAGCCGCAAGATTTGGCTTTCCAGGCCGTACACAAATAGTAGGTAATCGCAACACCCGGCCATCCACATACCCCTTTCTGGAATAATCATTCACCAATAACTCACACATGGCCTTTTGCGAGCCATAAGAAGATTGAGGCGTAACCGCAGTTTGATCTGTTACAATTTCCGGCAGATTACCACCAAAAACAGCTAATGAGCTCGAAAATACAAAACGAATATCCGGTTTAACCTTGCGACAAGCTTCCAATAAATTTCGGGTGAGATCCAGATTAACTTTCCATCCAATATCAAAATCCTGCTCGGCATGACTGCTTACCACAGCAGCAAGATGAAAAACAATACTTGTTTCATTACTAATCAAACGAAATGCTTCTTCCGGTTCAGAAAGATCGGCTTGAATACACTTAACATATTCATCATCAGTTGAATTAAGTGGCAATACAATATCTACCAAAACTAACTCCGAAAATTCTACGGCACTATTCACCAATGTTTTGGCCAGCTTCTGGCCTAGAAAACCGGCACCCCCGGTAATAATTATTTGCATTTTTTAAATATTGGGCTGAATAAAAAGAATTCTTAAACTTAAGGTGTTTTCGTCAGATTATGCTAAATCCATTGGATTTAACTTAGACAAAAATTTATTTTATACATTTGAAATCCCAAAATCAAAATATCTTTTGCAAATCAATGCAAATTTCATGTACCAAAATTGTAAATAATACATCTAAAAATGGTTTATTTATATCAGCTTAAAAGCAGTCCGATTTTTGGTTTTATATCCAATATTTAAAATACAATGCGAATTACCCCGGATCCAATCTGGCATGAGTTGCCCGCTGAATATCCCGATTCTTTATTAGAAATAATTAGTTCGGATTTTGAAGAAGAAAACAAAACACTCGTTGTCTTGGACGATGATCCCACCGGAACGCAGACCTGCACGGATGTCAGGGTGATTACATCCTGGGAAAGTGACCTGATTTCGCAAGAATTGGCTCAGAAACCTGCTATTCTTTACATCCTTACGAATTCACGAAGTTTTCCGGAAAATGAAGCCGTTAAAATGGCCGAAGAGATTGGTCAAAATATAAAGAAAGCCGTGCTTGCTAGCGGAAGAAAAGTAGAATTAATCAGCCGGTCCGACTCTACGCTACGCGGTCATTTCCCGGCAGAAGTTGATGCTTTGATGCGAGCTATAGGAAAACCAAATGCAGTAAAAGTTTTGATTCCTGCTTTTATTGAAGGGGGCAGGTTAACTATCAACGATGTTCATTATTTATTCGAAAACTCTCGGCTTACCCCGGTAAGCGAGACTCCTTTTGCCAAAGATGTGGTATTTGGCTATAAAAACTCCGACCTGAAAAAATGGGCAGAAGAAAAAAGCAAGGGAAGCATAAAAGCAGAAAATGTCAGTAGTATCAGTTTAAAAGAAATAAGAGAAAACGGACCTGAAAAAGTTGCAGAAAAGCTGATAGCCTGCCCTGATGGAAGCACTTGCCTTGTAAATGCAGCAAATTACAGTGACCTGGAAGTTCTTAGTCGTGGCGTACAAATAGCTGAATCTACCGGCAAAGATTTGATCTTCCGGAGTTCCGCAACTTTTGTACCAATCCGCTCCGGAAAACCTTCGGGAGTACCGTATTTTCCCGGGAAAAATTCTTCAAAAAATGGAGCCTTGATAATGGTGGGCTCCTATGTTCCCAAAACCACCTTACAACTTGGCAAATTAATAGAAAGTGGTAAATTATCAGGTCGTGAGTTAATGGTCAGTAATATCTTGAATTCACAAAATTCAGCCGAAATTGCCCAACTGATAAACGAAACAGATAACCTGCTCGACTCAGGAAAAGATGTACTGCTTTATACAAGTCGAAATCAGGAAATTGGCAGTGATACGGAAAAAAGTCTCGAAATTAATGCCAAAGTTTCCCGGTATTTGGTTGATATTTTAAAAGGCATTTCCGTTCGGCCTAAATTTATAATCGCCAAAGGTGGCATTACCTCCAGCGACTTGGCTACCAAGGCTTTATCGTGCAAATCGGCACACGTTTTAGGGCCAGTTATGCCGGGAATTCCGGTTTGGAAAATGGGCGAAGAAAGTAAATTTCCAGGGATTTCCTATGTCGTTTTTCCAGGTAATGTGGGTGATGAGAATGCGTTGCTGCGGGTGTTTGAGGTAATGGGATAGGGTTTAGGATTTAGTGAGAAGGGAACAAGGAGAAAAGTCAACAAAGAATAGTCAATAGGTATTAGGATGTTTTTTGGAAAAAAGAAAACAGGGAGAAAGGAACAAGGAAAAAGGCAACAGGCAATAGGTTTAATGGCTAAGTTTACCTGGAACTGAAGGCTCTAAATTGCCTACTGAAAGCTGGTGACTGTAAACTGAAGATTTAAGACTGAAGACCGAGAACTATGGACTGAGAACTGTATACCGAGAACTGAAAACTGATTACTGAAAAAACGACGATAAAAACTCACAATTGCACGCTCTAAATTAGGGGTTTATATTATTCTCCACTGGTATTGACTAGTTTTACCTTAACTTTAAGATGTAAGTACTTTTATTTGCCCTTTAATTCAACCCAATGAAATATTTTTTATTCTTAATCCTGATTTTTCCTATGACAGTTTTGGCTCAATTGCCTGAGGTGAGCTCCGGCGTTTACGAATGGGATAAACTTCCTGCAAGACAAAATGGCCTTCGTACCTCCCGAAAAATAATGGAAGGCTCTTCACCGCATTTTGAATTTCTTGAAGTTCACGCCACTACGCAAGAGGCTGGTGCCAAGCCGGCTCCACCTCATACCCAGAAAGACATTGAAGAGATATTGATAGTAAAAGAAGGTTCCATGAAATTCACGATGAATCAGGAAAGTAAAATATTAAATGCAGGTAGCGTAATCGTAATACCTCCTTTAGCTGAGCAATCATTGGAGAATGTGGGTGATGGCCCCCTCACCTATTATGTTTTTATGTTTCGCTCTAAAAAACCTATGAACATACAGCGAAGTACCGATGCTGGTGGTGCTATGATGCTTGATAGAAAAGATTTAGAATTTAAAACAAATGCCAAAGGTGGCAGAATAAACTATTTTGACCGGCCAACAGCGATGTGCGAAAAGCTCGAAATGCACGTAACTCAACTCAATCTGAAAGGCCCGAGTCATGTTCCACACACCCATATTGATTCGGAATTTATTATTTTGACTGAAGGCACAGCTTCGATGCATATAGATGGGAAAGAATTCCTTGGAAAAGCCGGTGACCTGTTTCTGATGAAGTCTAATGAATTACACGGAATAAGCAATACAAGCGACGAACCTTGCAAGTATTTTGCCTTTCGCTGGTATTGACCTATTGATTCAGGAGATTAAGGTCTACTTTCAATTCGACCCCACTTAATTTTAGCTTATAGGATTGATTAATCAGAAAATTAAGCAATAAAGCAGCATGATGGTCGGCAAGGCCATTCTCGTGAATATTGGAAATGCAGTTCCGCTTTTCGTCCGTAAATCCGGATTTTGGTTTATAAGTGGTATAAATTCCCAGACTTTCCGGTGAAGAAAGTCCGGGTCGCTCGCCAATAAAAACAGCTGCAAAATCCGCATTAAAAAGTTCGGCAACAGGATCACCCACAGCCACCCTACCCTGCTCTACCAAAGCTATGGCCAGGGTATATTTTTTTTGCAAATCCGGTAAAACCAAATCAAGAATTTTATCGGCATATCTATTAACAGCCGATGCCGACAGGCCATCACATATCACAAATACAATATCTGATTTAGGAAAAACCGTTTCATTGGGAAAATCAGTTAATAAACGACCTAAATCCGGTCTTTTCAGGTATTCATTCCTGTTTTTTATTTTACTTTTTAATTCAAAAAAAGGGAGCTTCCAAATTGAGTTTTTATTGCGAAAGAGTTCTTTGTCCAATTCTGTAAAAATAGCATCTTTCGCTTTTGCATGTGCCAGTTTTAAGTTAAGCACCTCCGCCAGGGGCATTCCATTTCCCACATTCCCCAAGGCTATCCTGGCATGGGTAAATCCTTTTAATTTTTGCCAGGTTTCGCTTTTTTCAATTTCGGCATTCATATTCCGACAAGTAATTTATGTTTATCAGCTATCGGTAGTTTATTACCCTTTTCATCCAGAATTCCCATTTTCAAAAGCCAGGCTTCAAACTCCGGAGCCGGCTTTTTATTCAGTATTTTTCGCAAATAAAGGGCATCGTGAAACGATGTCGATTGATAATTCAACATGATATCGTCGGCACCGGGTACACCCATAAAGAAATTACAACCTGCCACTCCCAATAGCGTAAACAGGTTATCCATATCATCCTGATCGGCCTCGGCATGGTTGGTATAACACACATCCATGCCCATGGGTAAACCCATCATTTTCCCGCAAAAATGATCTTCCAGACCCGCTCTGGTAATTTGTTTCCCGTCATAAAGGTATTCCGGCCCGATGAAACCAACTACAGAATTTACCAAAAACGGATCAAAATGCCTGGCAACAGCATAGGCCCGGGCTTCCATGGTTTGTTGATCCACTCCATGATGTGCATTCGCCGAGAGTGCAGAACCCTGACCGCTTTCGAAATACATAAGCTGCTTTCCTACAGTTCCCCTGTTTAATCTTTCGGCAGCATCTTTGGCTTCTTTTAATACATTTAAATTAATCCCAAATGAAGTATTTGCAGCTTCAGAACCCGCAATGGATTGAAAAACCAAATCAACTGGAGCTTTATCCATAATTTGAATGGCAGTAGTGACATGGCACAGTACACAGGTTTGAGTTGGAATTTCGTATTTCAGGCGTAAATCTTCCAGCATATGTAGCAATTTTCCGCTCATTTCCGGGCTGTCCGTGGCCGGATTTATGCCAATTACCGCATCACCACACCCGTACATCAAGCCATCGATGGTACTGGCAAGAATTCCCTTGGGATCGTCGGTAGGGTGGTTAGGTTGAAGCCGGATAGAAACATGACCTTCGAGACCTACTGTATTTCTGAATCGGGTTATAACCTCAATTTTCGAAGCTACCGATATCAAATCCTGGTTTCGCATCAGTTTAGAAACCGCGGCAACCATTTCCGGCGTTAAAGCCATTTTCAGATTTTTTATTGCCATTGCATCTACTTCATCACTCAATAACCAGTCTCTGAACTGACCGACTGTAAAATGAGAGATGGTTCGAAAAGCCCCGCTTTCATGGGTATCATAAATTAGCCGTGTGACTTCATCCTTTTCATACGGCACTAGTGATTCGTTTAAAAATACTTGAAGTGGTAATTCACTTAAGGCATATAAAGCAGCGATTCTTTCCGTATTCGAATAGGCAGTAATTCCTGCTAGTTCGTCACCCGAGCGGTATGGACTTGCTTTGGCCAAAAGGGTTTTTAAATCATCAAAAAGATAATTTTCATTCCCGATTGTGTATTTATACCCCATTTTTCTTTTTCTGATTGAGAAATATAAAAGCTATGCCGCACAAGACAAATACCGCAAAAGAAATGAATTGTAAGCGAACAAAAGCCAGTATACAAAATAAGGAGATTATTGCTGCCAGCCAAGCATTAATGCCGGAAAAAAGGCTATTAAAATCGGTATGGTCATAAAGTTTATCGGAAGAATTTTCCTGTGTTTTTTTTACCTTCTTTTTTCGTAAAAAAATGAGAGAAACAGCTACAGCCAAATACATGCAAACAGCTCCGAATACAGAAAGTTCGATCAAAAAACCAGTCTGACTCGACCAGATAGCCAGCAAACTAAGGACAAAAACCGCTAAGGAGGCAAAGGCTCTTTTCGAAATACCTTGTTGTTTAAAATCAGGCAAAAGAGGTTCTAGTTGAGTGGTGGCAGCCAGAGCCACGCCCTGAAGAGAGGCAATCAAACCGAATAATCCGATAAAGGTGAAGACTTGAGTCAACACGTGATCTCTTCCTAAAATTAAAGCCAATGAGGCCGGCATGGGGTGGTTTTCTTCCAGAATACTCCGACTCAAAGGCTGAGTCCAGTCAATTCCGCCAGCGGCTAAAACCAAAACAACCAATGCGAGCACAAGCAAAGTAAAAAAAGCTGTATAATACCCACGGCTTAAAACTTTTCTGAAGTTTCTCTTATCTATATCTGCTGTCATCAAGGATATGCCTTCTATGGCCAGAAATAACCAGACGGCATATGGAATTGCTTCCATAAACTTCTGAATATCAAGACTTCCAAAAGTGGGTACTATCAGATTATGCATTTCAAAAGCACCCAAAACGGAGACCTGAAAAATACCTAATTCTACTATGGCAAGTAAAGTAAGAATAACCAATAAACGCACTCCAATGTGCATTTCAAATAAATTTATTATCGAAAATGCAGCCAGAAAAAATGTACCTATCCAAGGTGACAGGGCCAAATCGCCTACAAGAAAACCCAGATATTCGCCTAAAGAACTGGCGATTGCAGGTGTAGCAAATAAAAATTCAAAAAGAATAGCCAATGCTATAAACGAACCGGCCTTTTTTCCAAATGCATTTTCCACATAATCGTGCGGTCCTTTGGCTTCGGGGTATACACAAGCCAGTTCTATCAAACTTTGCACCAGACCGAAATACATCAAAGCCGCCACCAGTACAGGTACAAAAAACCAAAGCGGACCCGTAATTGCCCAGCCTAGGTTCCAGCCGAATGATTCTCCGGAAATCACCATGCCCACCCCAATTGCCCAAATGGAAAAAGCCCCGATTTTCTTTTTAATCCGTATTTCCTCCGGAATTATCATAGCTCTGAATTGTTTTCAGGAAATTAAGAAAATTTAGGTCGATGAAAAACTCAGAGGCAATAAAGAATGTGGAGAAGCTCCGAAATGTTCAGGAATTTCTTTTAAAAATAATGAATACGAATGCAAAAGATTGAATAGCAGATTAAATTCTCAACTTATTTTCAAATCCGGGTAGATTTTAAAAATTTCACTTAGCCACTGCTCCGGTATATTTGCTTTGGCTAGTACAGAATAATCATAAGCCATAACTGTACTTTTAGAAATGGCCGATATCCGCTGATGCTTTTCTGAATATATGCAGCATTCCCCAATCAACCTGTCGTGTTTTACTTCGATGATGTCGTAAGTTAGTATTGCCCTATCCGGATAGGTTATTGGGAAAATATATTTGCAATCTTGCCAGGCCAGAATAATCCCCAAATGCCTGAAATCAAAATTGATGCATTTCAATTTCTCGTAAAAGCCGATTCTCGCGGCTTCGGCCCATCGCAGGTAAACCGTATTATTGACATGCTGAGCAGCATCCATTTCACCCCAGGCAACCGTAATTTCCGTGTTAAAAAAAGCCTTTTCTATTTCTAAATGGATCATTAAAAATTATTTAAACAACTGATCTACAGCTATTTCCAAATCCTCAAAAATATAGCTTTTTAAGGTATCTGCCTCAGTCACCGGTGCCAGGCCAATGAACTTATTATTTTCTAAAACATAGACCAAAATCACTTTATCATTGGGCTCTACCAACCAGTATTCACGCACACCGGCTTCTTCGTAAATCTGGAATTTGTCTTTCATTTCCCGGTTTGTATTACCCGGCGAAAGTATCTCAACCACTAAATCGGGAGCACCCAAACATCCCTTCTGATCTATTTTGGTTTGATCACATATAACGCAGATATCAGGTTGAACGACCGTATATATATCCTGATTTTCTTTTGATTTATCTGGCAAACGTACATCAAAGGGTGCATGAAATAACTGGCAACCAGAGCCTTTGAAATAATTGTAAAAAACACCAAAAAACTCCCTGGAAATTTTTTGATGAGATGTATTTGGAGCTGGCGACATTTTCCAAATTTTCCCTTTCAAAAGCTCCAGCCTTTCCGAAAATGTCCAGGTAAGGTAATCTGCAAAAGAGTACTTTTTTGATAAATCCAGTAAGTTGATGTCGTTAATCATTTCAAATAGTTTTACCAAATATAAAAAGAAATAACAAGTATGCTTTCTTTTGTAAGTAGCAATCTATTAATCACTTATTCTTTTGATCGACCCATTTCCTGGCATTTACAAAAGCTTCCAGCCACGGTGTTACCGCATCTCCTGATCTATCTTTCGGATAATGTGCCCAGTTCCAGGGAAAAGTAGATCGCTCAATATGCGGCATCATAACCAAATGGCGTCCCGATGCATCGCACATCATGGCCGTATTGTAATCCGACCCATTTGGATTGGCAGGATAGCTGTCGTAACCGTATTTCGCAACTATATTATATTTATCTTCGCTGTAAGGCAAATTGAACTTACCTTCTCCATGCGACACCCACACACCTAAAGTAGCACCGGCAAGTGTGGAAAGCATCACCGAATTGTTTTCCTGTACGGTAACCGAGGTGAAAATACTTTCGTGTTTGTGCGATTCATTGTGAAGCATTTTTCCATGTACTTCATGCTCCGGATTTATCAATTCAAGTTCCATCCAAAGCTGGCAACCGTTGCAGATTCCAACGGATAGGGTATTTTCTCTTTTAAAGAAATTCTTTAAAGCGGTATTGGCCTTTTCGTTATACAAAAATGCTCCGGCCCAACCTTTGGCCGAACCCAAAACATCTGAATTGGAGAATCCTCCCACTGCACCGATAAACTTAATATCTTCTAAAGTTTCGCGGCCGCTGATCAGGTCGGTCATATGTACGTCTTTCACATCAAAACCTGCCAAATACATCGCATTGGCCATTTCCCTTTCCGAATTACTACCTTTTTCGCGGATGATAGCTGCTTTGGGTCTTTTCGCCTGATTGGTGCCTTCGGCAGAATCAGTCAACAAGTTTGGTTTGTCACCGGTATGTAGTTTGGGAAAAGTATAAGTAAGTGCCTGATTTTTATAATTTTCAAAACGTGCTTCTGCCCTACCGTTTTTAGATTGGCGGCGATCCAGCAGATAGGAAGTTTTAAACCAGGTATCGCGTAAATCAGAAATATTCAGTTCAATATTTTCGGCCTGATTGGTAACCTTCATGGTATTACCACTCAGCGGTTTCCCGATTTGGATTAATTCAATGCCTTTTTCTGCGAAAGCAGCTTCTATTTCTGAATCTGCTTGTAAAACCACAGCAATATTTTCATTAAACAAGGCTTTTACAAAATCCGACTCACCTAATCCACTCAGGTCAATTTCGGCACCCAGATTCACATCTGCAAAACACATTTCGAGTAAAGTGGTGATCAAACCTCCACTGCCAATATCGTGGCCTGCTTCAATTTTTCCTGCTTTAATCAAATCCTGTATCAAGTTAAAGGCCGTTTTGAAATAACCGGCATCCTGAATTGTGGGTACTTCTTTTCCTACTTTATTGAGAATTTGAGCAAAAGAACTTCCACCCAGTTTTAAATTATCTTTTGAAAGGTTTACGTAATAAATATTACCGCCGTTACGCTGTAAAACCGGCTCCACCACCTTAGTAATATCGGAACAATTCCCGGCTGCGGAAATAATTACTGTACCCGGTGCTATCACCTCATCATTCGGGTATTTTTGCTTCATGGAAAGCGAATCTTTTCCGGTAGGAATATTGATTCCCAATTCAATAGCAAATTCAGAACAGGCTTCCACAGCTTCGTATAATTTGGCATCTTCACCTTCATTTCTACAAGCCCACATCCAGTTTGCCGATAGCGAAACGGACTTTAATCCTTCTTTTAAAGGTGCAAAAACGATATTGGACAAGGATTCTGCAATGGCATTTCTACTGCCGGCTTTCGGGTCTACCAAAGCCGACACCGGCGAATGGCCAATAGTGGTTGCTATTCCTTCTTTGCCTTTAAAATCAAGGGCCATCACACCCACATTATTAAGTGGTAACTGCAGCGGACCCGCACATTGTTGCTTCGCTACCCGACCGCCTACGCAGCGATCCACCTTATTGGTAAGCCAATCTTTACAGGCAACTGCCTCTAATTGAAGCACTTGATTCAAATATTCCGAAATATTTTCTGCTGTGTAATTTAGATCCGCGTAATTGATTTGGGTGGTTTTATCCGCCATAATGGTTTTGGGCGAACTGCCAAACATATCGGCAATCGCAAAATCCATGGGTTTAGCACCGGTAGATTTCGATTCAAAAGTAAAACGGTGATTTCCGGTAACATCACCTACGGTGTACATCGGCGAGCGTTCGCGATCGGCAACTTTTTGCAAAATGTCCAGATCTTTTTCACCAATCACCAATCCCATTCTTTCCTGAGATTCATTGCCTATAATTTCTTTAGCAGAAAGTGTGGGATCGCCCACCGGAAGTTTATCTAAATTTATCAATCCACCGGTTTCTTCTACCAACTCCGACAGGCAATTTAAATGTCCGCCGGCACCGTGATCGTGAATAGACACAATTGGATTGTGATCGCTTTCTACCATGCCTCGAATAGCATTTGCCGCCCTTTTTTGCATTTCCGGGTTAGATCGCTGTACGGCATTCAGTTCAATTCCGGAACCAAACTGACCTGTATCTGCGGATGAAACTGCTGCACCACCCATGCCGATCCTGTAATTCTCCCCACCTAATATCACCACTTTATCGCCCGGTTTTGGTGAGTTTTTTAATGCCTGATCGGCTTTGCCGTAGCCTATACCCCCTGCCATCATGATTACCTTATCGAATCCCAACTTCCGGGCATCTTCCTGATGCTCAAAAGTGAAAAGCGAGCCTGTAATAAGCGGTTGCCCAAATTTATTCCCAAAATCAGATGCACCATTTGATGCTTTGATCAGAATGTCCATTGGGGTTTGGTATAGCCAGGGTCTGGCATCCATGCCTTTTTCCCAGGGCCGGTTTTCTTCCAAACGGGAATATGATGTCATGTATACGGCCGTTCCAGCCAATGGCAGTGAGCCAATTCCACCAGCGAGCCTGTCGCGTATTTCTCCGCCCGAACCAGTAGCAGCTCCGTTGAAAGGTTCAACAGTAGTCGGAAAATTATGGGTTTCGGCTTTTAAGGAAATCACCGATTCTATTTCTTTTTCCTGATAAAAATCTGGTTTTTCAGGAGTCTTTGGAGCAAATTGCGTGATTTTGGGTCCTTTCACAAAAGCCACATTGTCTTTATAAGCCGATACAATATCGTTTGGACTGGCTTCTGAAGTTTTGCGGATAAGCTTAAAAAGTGAAGTAGGTTTCTCCACCCCATCTATAACAAAAACTCCGTTGAAAATCTTGTGACGGCAATGCTCCGAATTGACCTGTGAAAAGCCGAAGACTTCCGAGTCGGTTAATTTTCTCCCTAATTTTTCGGAAAGTTTCACCAAATAGTCTACCTCTTCTTCGCTTAGCGAAAGGCCTTCTTTTTGGTTATAAGCCTGAATATCTGCTATTTCAAGAATGGGTTCAGGTTTAATATTTATGGTGTAAATACTTTGATTCAATTCCGAATATTTCTGAGAAAGCATTGGGTCAAAATTGCTGAAATCGGAATCGACTTTGTGAAACTCTTCGATTCGGATAATACCTGCAATACCCATATTTTGGGTGATTTCCACTGCATTGGTGCTCCAGGGTGTCACCATGGCCGCACGAGGACCCACAAAAGTGGAGCTCAAGGTTGCATCCGCCTTATTTATAAGGTTATGTGTATGATTATCTGAACTATTGAAAAGCCAGATCAGCTTTTTAATATCGTTGTCAGGAATGTTTTGAAGGGTTTGTACAGCGAAAACAGTTTGATTGAGACCACCAAAAAAATGAATCATTTGAGATGCGATTGTTACCGGAATTTTTAAGGTACAAATTTAAACTAATTGTCGAAAGTTCGAGTGGGGAAAGAGTCCTTATTGAACTTTTTACTGATAAATGCTAAAAAAACTTCTTATATTCAATTAAATAAGAAGGTATGTCAGTTATTCAAAAAAACTTATTACCTCAACACTGACCAAAATAAAAAGCCATGAAAAAAACAATCTTACTGTTCCCTATATTCCTGTTTTCGACTGTTCTGAAGGGACAAAAACCTATAAAGGGGTTTCCCTTGAAATCATCCATTTGGCGAAACGACACCATCTCTGTTTGTTGGGACAATCCGGAGGCCGGAAGCTTAGCAAACAGAGAATTGGTAAGAAAAGCTATCACAGAAACCTGGGAGGCAAACTCTGCCTTAAAATTTGTTGATTGGTGTCCGGCCTCTGAAAAAAACGGAGATATCCACATTTATATTAAAGACACACAGCCTTATGCCAAAAACATAGGAAAAAGTATCCGATATAAAAAAGGAGGAATTGTACTCAATTTTACTTTTAACAGGTGGGGCCAAAATATGAAAGAAAACAAGGAATCTTATATCAAAAATATTGCAGTACATGAGTTTGGTCATGCCTTAGGTTTTGCACATCAACAAAACAGGGAAGAATGCAGTTTTCCGGATTGTATCAATAAAGAACAAGGCAGTCAGGATGGTGCCTGGTTTATTTCAGCCTGCGACACAAATTCGGTAATGAATTATTGCAATCCAAAATACAATAATGATGGACAATTAAGCGATCTGGATAAAGAAGCTTTACATTCTTTATATGGGTTTCCTGACAGAAATACAAAAAGAAAATTGGATCTGGCCAATAATTTAGAGTCGGTTAAGAAAAGTAAAAAGAATAAAGATTTATTTGAAATAAGAATATATATAGCTGGTGCTAATAAAGAACTGGATAAAATCAAAAGCGTTGAATATTATTTACACGAATCTATTCGCATACCAAAATATCAAATAAATGGATCGGATAGTTTAGCAACAGTAGATTTGAGACCCTTTGCCCAAATAGAATCTTCTATTAAAGATAGCCTGAACAGTATTGTAGAAATTGACCAGCGTGAATCAAATTTTGGCTTAGGGCTCAAAGTCTGGGGTGTATTTTACATTAAAGCCATAGTCCATTTCAAAGACTCAACCGATACCCTCACTCTTAGTAAAAGAATTGAGGAAAAGGGTTTACCTCTTAAAGATAGAATCAGCCAGCTGATAAGCGAAAATCAATAGTTTTGGTAATCAAAAGTATTTCCCTTACGGATTAAAATGTTTTTATCAATTTTCATTCTATATTGGTTTCGCTAAAAAGAATCTATGAACAATTTAGTCAACATTTTAGAACAGTAATGTATGTTAATAGTCGCTATACCCAAGCTTCCGGCAATAAACATGGAAGAAACAAAAAAATTCTATCTGGAAAAACTAGGTTTTACCTTAATAAATCAATACCCGGATTACCTGCTGTTGAAAAAAGACCAGATCGAATTGCATTTTTTCTCCTTTACAGAATTGGACCCTAAGAAATCTGATTTTATGATTTACATACGTATAGATCAGGGAATTGAAGAAATGTATGATCAGCTGATTAAAGAAAAAGTTGCCCGTAATGACCATGGACAAATCGAAAGGAAGCCCTGGCGACAGATTGAATTTTCCATTTTGGATCCCAATGGTACGCTTTTAACTTTTGGACAGCCTTTTTGATTGTTCTTGAATTTCTCGATTTTCTGTCAGTCTGATTTTTAATAATAATTTAAATATTTCGAAAAAGCTTTAGAAATATGGAATCGGCGAACCCGCTTTCTAAAAAAAATAGCATCCCACCTTATTCTTCATTTCTTTTATTGGTAGAAATCTTTATTATTTCAACAGTTGAAGATGCGAGTATAACTTTCCCATCTGTTGCCAAAATACGCTTGCCAATATCCTCATTGAGAAGGTGTTTCGTGTATCTCCTTTTTTTGTAATCTACTATGTATCTAAGATTAAACTGAATCCAATTGTCGGTCAATGTAATAGCCAGGGTTGGTTCCACTTGTGCATCTTCGATATAGTATTTTGCCACCACTCCCTTCCATTCTGCGATAGAATCTTTGACATATTGGGCGAGTTTTTCCTGAGCCACAGAAATAATTATAGATTTCGCTAAATCTGTGTCGGAGCCGTATCTTATGGGCAAGTTAAACTCATCCCATACAAAAGGAAAATCTTGCGAGTAGTTATAAACTGGCCCTTTAAAAACAAATGCATTGCTTAATTTAACGATCCTCCCACTGTAATTATCACTGGAAATCCATTCACCAATTTCCATCATGGTGGTGTAAATACTGTCAATATCAATTACGTCTCCTTTAATACCATGAATTTCAATTCTATCACCAGGCTTGTAAACTTTAACAAAAAATATGTAGAAGGACCCTGCAATACTTAAGAATATTTCCTGAAGCGTAATGGTAATTCCGGCAGTAAGCAGACCCACAGCGAGCCCAAAATCCTTGATACTTCCCGTAAAATAGCTGATGGTAATCAATACAACGAGTACATATCCCACTGCTTCGACCCCTTTCTGAGCTTTGTATTTTATGGAGTTGTTTGGTAGTCTTTTCCTTAGCATTCTTCTTATCCAGGATATAAACAAAAAGACTACTACCATCCATGCCAAATACTTAGCAATATTTGTGGTTAAAGTATGATCTGCAAGCCAATATTTCACCTCTTCCATTACTTTATTCCAATATTTAATCTTTCTAAGATACGTTAAAGTAAAGTTTATAAATGTCTGAATGGTAATATTTTAAAAGATATTTTGATCGGATTATTCATTTAAACACTTATAACCGATAAATTGTAAGATAATCTATACTTTCCTTTATCCCAACTTTGACTCCTTATTTTTAATAGGAATTAAAATATAGCCCAAGCAAAATGTAATGCTAAATATCAGTAAAAGGAGAACCTCATGATGTGCATTATTGTGATCTTATCAAATTTCAATTTAGCTTTCCTTTTTAATACATTTCCCGGGCAAAATCTTGCCATTGATGATTGAAATCATAAAATCATCAAAATCCATTTCTTTAGTAAATTTAAAACCCGAAAATTCCAATTTTAATTTTCAGGAAATGTGCCGCACTCACAGTGACCGTCCTGACTAAATATATCAAAACATGAATCCTTCCTACGTGTAACCACATAACTGGCATCTCTTTGATAAGAGTGGTAGCAAACTTTAGCGAATTGAAATGAAACATTTTCATATGCACCTCCATCCGATGAGCTATTTGAAATACTGGATATTTGACAATTAATGTACCTTGAAAAGTGGTCGAGATAGTATACAGAATTCGTACCCATCGAAAAGTTATATAAATCAATTGTATCAATAACTGTATTATTAATGGCTAAATTTCTCAATTGAGCACTATTTACATCAGATTGCCTTGAAAAACTAACGTCAGACATATTAGGAGGATACATAACACCCATCTTAATTGTTGAAGAAGCGACACTTGGAAGTGCAACTGACATACCCTCAGATAATGATAAAATATTTATACCATTAGTTAAGGATACTTCAGCTGCATTGGCCGGACCTATTATTGATGAACTTGACGGAAATTTCATGACTATTCCTGTCAATCCCATTTGCATCATGTTGTTACCAACAACATACGCCGTGGTTTGAATGGTACCATCCGGAAATTTGACACCTCCCCTGCTTGAAAAAATAATACCATTCACTTCCATTTCTGCCGCAGGAGGTTCAGTCGTAATTTTTTTACCCTGTGCAAACAGGCTAAAAGGCGTGATCAATAATAAAGTGAAGATGAATTTTAATGTGATAGTGTTCATGCTAAATTATTTATGGTTAGAACTCAATATTACTGAAAAAAAATTACAAATAATTTAAAAACAGGAATTTGAAGCGTAATTATTAATGAAGCATTGTCTATTTTTAAAACTTAACAGTATTGTTTCCGAATTCGCAACTAAAGGCATTATACACACTTTTGGTTTTGTAGTTATTATTTGAATTTCCGGTTTCATATAATTGCAATAACCAATTCAGGCATTGAAATCAATGCTTCGTCAAAAAGCTTTTCAGATCACCTTTGATGGAAGTACGAATTTTACAATTATTGATCAAATCATTGTTTGTCTGCAGGTTTGCCGTTAATTCAATTTCTAAAAATACATCCTCTTTTCGAAATAAAATCTTCCCTCCATGAGCCATCAAACTTTTTGCTAACAGCTTGACTTCAATCGGGTAAACTTTATCCGACCTCGCTGGTATAATTAAACGACGAATGTATTTACTGCTTATCACTTCTTTCTCCTTATTCAAGCTAACACTGAGCTGAGGATTTACAATCTCAATCGGGCTATTTGAAAAATTTCTTACACGAATATTTACAGTGATATTTCTCTTTTTTCTCGACAATAAGTGCTTTGTTTCTACACCTTCAAATACAATCTCGGGGAATTTAAAGGTTGGCAATTTCTGTACGGAAACGATAGTAACCGAGTCTGGAACATAAAAACTTTTGGGATTATATAATTGCAATTTGAAGGTATATTGAATACTGTCATTATTGGAGAGTGTCAGATTCTGTGCAGACCTGATAATAGCAGATCTATTTAGATACATCGGAAATTCAATTTTATTCAACCTATTTCCGGCAATATGTATTTTCTCTGTTTGAATCGTATGTGCTAAAACCCGATTTCGGTTAGAAATTTCAAAGTAAAAACCATCGGAATTAAAGCTAAAAGGAAGATTGTTCTTAACTTTTAATCGCAAAATCAGTTGGGCATTCTCCTCGTTAATATTATTGATTTTCAGTACCAAAATATCAATTTCAGGTGTCCATTTTTCTTTTTTATGATATATATAGAAAAACAACAGAACTACTAAACCCAATACAATTGCAGCTAAACCAAAAGTCTTTCTCATAAGAAGGCCCTGTTCATCTTATTGGGTTGTTTTCTTATTTACTGAATATACACCACCAATAAATACCAGAGATGCTATTGCCAGATATATATAGCCCTCTTTTTTTGCAGAATCATTGGAAGCGTCAATTTTCAAGCCCATAATTTCAAAAGACGTATCGCTATTTGTAACCTTTTTAAAACCGGTGTAAGCCATAATTAAACTGGCAGCGATTAGAATGACACCTAAAACCTTACTCAAACTCATGATTTTTCTGATTTATTTATAATTGTATTTACTACAATAGATAAAAATCTATTCCATGGATTTCAGTAAAGAAATATGCTTAGAAATGGCTTAATGAACAAAATGCTTTTCACTTTTTGGAGGCTCACTGATCAACTGTGGATTTATTTCTTCATAACATGTCAGGCTTAATTCAAGGAAACAAATTTGAAATTGGGAAAAAGCCCCCAATATCAATCAATCTAAACCTTTCAACTTCATGCTATGAAATAAAGGCCATTAATTGACACAACCGCCAATAACCGCAGAAAAAACACAACCTAGTTCTGCCTCAAAACCGGCTTGTAAAAAAATTGAACCGCCGCTATCTAGTGTAACATTATTGCCTGAATGGATAACTGTTTGGCTGCCATTTTGTGAAGTAATTAAATCTGAAACCACATAAGAACCGGACGTCAAAGTACCCGACAAGTTTTGAGAACTAATGCAGGAGCCGGAACCATCTACCTCCTGAATTAAGATATTATCCAGAAAAAGCTGGTTTCCAAATCCCCCCACATCCTCAAATACAATCTGAATATTTTTCCCAACATATGCATTCAGATTAATACTTTCGTGCCTCCATTGATTGCAATTATTCGGCAAAAAGAGACTGGTTTGATCTGGGGCTGTTGCCAGCAAATTACCCGATTTGTCATAAAGTAATTGTGATGCACCATTGCAA
>JAHEBN010000036.1 GCA_024645245.1 Jiulongibacter sp.
TCAGGATCACCGGATGGGAAGAAAATAACCTGTGGTTTTAATATTCCCATTAGTACAAAGGTAACTATCAATAATACGAATGATGCAAGCACAGTCCAAACGGGTCTCCAGCCTTGAATTAACCAACGTATAATACCGCCATAGCCCGATTTGAGTTTTGGCAAAAGTTTTTCCTGAAACGGAATGATCAATTTGGGAGTAAGAATAAAATGATTAAACAAATAAAGTATTGCTACCATAACTACTACATTCCCAAATCCCTTGAATGCATCACTTTGAGCTAATCCCGAAATAAAATAAGCAAAAGCAGCAATAGCACCCAAAATGATCAATGGCCTTTTTAAAGGACCAAAACCCGGCTTTACATCTTTGTCTTCATCTTCACGTTTCATAAAGGTGATGGCAAAAACAGGGTTCATCACATAGGATACTATTAAAGAAGCAAAAAGAGTAAATATCAAAGTATATGGCAGGTATTTCATAAATTCTCCAACAATTCCCGGCCAGAAAATCAAAGGGAAAAATGGGGCAATTGTAGTAAGAGTTCCAGCAAAAACAGGAACAAAAACTTCTGATGCCGCAAGTTTTACTGCCTCAGTAATGGTCAATTCCTTGTGTTTGTTGAAAATTCGATGCGAGTTTTCGATAACCACTATGGCGTCATCCACCACTATACCCAAACCTAATAAAAAGGCAAAAAGTACAATTGTATTTAAAGTAAAGCCCATAGCCATAAGAGGGTAAAAGGCCAACAAAGCAGAGAGAGGAACACTAAGACCCACAAAAATGGCATCTCGTACACCCATGAAAAACATCAAAACCAACACCACAAATATGAAACCCATTACCACGGTGTTAATCAAATCATTGAGATCTGACTTGGTTCTCTCTGAGGAATCTGCAGTAACGGTAAGTTTCAATCCGTCTGGTTTAGATGCTCTGAATTCAGCTAAGATTTCTTCAATTTTATCAGAGGCAATAATTTGATTTTCACCACCTCTTTTAATTACGTTTAGCGTAATTACCGGATCATTATTTAATCGGGCAAAATCCTGACGATCTGCATTTGAATCTACCACCTCGGCAATTTCAGAAAGACGAGCAGTAGCACCACTACCAGACCTGACCACCAGGTTACTTAATTGATCTATACTGTTAAACTCACCTTTTACGCGTAGTGTACGACGTACATCTTCCACATTCAATTCGCCGCCAGAAATATTTACGTTTTCATTTTGAACCGCCATTTGAATATCGCTAAATGTTAAACCGTACGATTTCATTTTGGCAAGATTCATATTGATCTGAATTTCTCTATCCAGGGCACCTACAATATCAACCCGGGTAATTTCTGGCAGAGCCTCAATTTTATCCTGAATTATCTCGCCATACGATTTTATTTTGTCCAAAGGAAAATTTCCGGAAAGGTTAACATTCATAATTGGAAACTCCGAAAAGTTTACCTCCATGGCGGTAGGGTCTTGCGTAAGGTCGGTTGGCAAGTCTCTTTTCGCCTTATCAATTGCACTTTTTACTCGTTCTTTAGCAACTTGTACGTCCACATCAGTTTCAAACTCAACCATGATTACCGATACATCCTGAAGTGCATTTGAAGTTATTTTCTTTACGCCTTTTTCAGATTTAATCTGTTTTTCTAAAGGTTTATTTATCAGGTTTTCCACATCGGCTGGTGCAGTTCCTGCATATACGGTATTCACATAAATCTGCGGTACAACAATTTCGGGAAACTGTTCTTTCGGCAAATTATTAAAAATAGAATAACCCGCTATGGTAATAAGGAATGTTACCAGGTAGACTGTTGTACGATTATTGGCCAAAAAGCCAATCATATTGTAAATGGGACCACTAGCTTCCAGCTTTTCATTGGATTCAAAATCCTTGTTATTATCCGACATTTTTGAATGTTTTTTTAATTAAAAATCAGGTCATACTTAACCCTTTTTAAATCAATAATTGACCAATTGACCATCTACTAAGTCCTGGTACCCATCAATAATTAAAATTTCACCAGCAGTAAGGCCAGATGTGATTTCAATGTTTCCATCGTAACTCAAACCAGTGGTAACCGCTTTTGCTCTGGCAATTTGATTTTTGCCTTCACTTACAGCTACGTAAACAATATCACCCAATTCTGTATGTTGGATTAAGTTTCTTGGCACCACAATAGCAGCCGGTCTCGACTGATCGTTGATATTTAGTATGGCGGTCATATTTGGCTTTAATTGCTTATCTATAGGCACACTGGCTTCGGCTGTGAATGTTCTGGATATGGGGTCAATAGTTTGACTCACAAAACTCAATCTGCTGGTCACTTCCTTCTTCAAGTCCGGAAATTTGATTTTAACCACATCTCCTTTTTGAATTGTACCGGCATAGGTATCCGGTATTTTGGCAACTACTTTCAAATTTGAGCTATTAACCACCCTAACAATTCCCATGCCCGGCGAAGCTATTTCACCTGATTTTAATCGCACCTCATCTATCATCCCGGATAAGGGCGAAAGCACCACATTCATGGCATCCTGAGATTTAAGCGTAGTCAATCTTTTTTCCAGAGATTCTACCTGCGATTTTGCCTGTATGTATTGGATTTCGGTACCAATTTTTTGATCCCAAAGAGCTTTCTGTCTTTCAAACAAGGTTTTAGCCATTTCCATCTGAATCTGAATTTCGCTAATGGTATTTCGCATTACGCTATTGTCGATGGTTGCGATTTTTTGCCCTTTAGTTACATAGTCCCCCTCTTTTACCAATACGCTGGTTAATGCACCGCCTGATTGAGGACTAATCCAGACATTGTTTACGGCATCTAATCTACCGCTGGCTTCCACAAAGTGACTAAAATTTTCGGATGCAATTGGCATTGCTTTCACATTAGAGATTTTCAGTTCTTCTACCCCACCGGCCACTCCAACTTCTTGTTGTAATGTTGCAATCTCCGCATTGATTTTATCTGCTTCTTTTTGTAACTCAACTATCCTGGCCTGTTTGGCTTCCAGCGAGTTTTCATCTTTTTTACCACATGAAACGGTTGTGAATCCGATAGCAACCAGGCAAACGATTAATAAATTGTAATTTTTCATTCTATATGTGATAAATATGGTTATTCTAAAATTAATTTTCCTTGTGCTTTTTCTAAATCTACTTTGGCTACTAATACATCATAAAGTGAGGCGATGTAGTTTGTCTGAGCCTGACGTAAATCGTTTTCTGCATTTACTACTTCCAGATTTGTACCCAAACCCTGACTGTATTTGATTTTCGACACCCTTAATACTTCTTCAGCTAAGCCCAGATTTTCTTTTTGATTTTGTAGACTTACCAAGCCATTGTTTATACTTATAAATGCCTGTTCGTTTTGCAGGGCAAAAGTTCTCTTAAGCATTTCAGACGTATTCTCCATTTGCAAAAGAGTAAGTCTTTGTCTCTCTATTTTTGTTTTACGCAAGCCACTATCATATATGGGGATATTCATACCTAAAGAAAGTGCTGAAGAAGGGAACCACCTCTGAAAAGGGTTAAACTGAGGATTACTGTGCCCATATCCAAAAGATCCTGAAAAGAAAACATTCGGGATAGCACTCTTCTGGAAACGTTTTGCATTTAAAGCAATTAAATTCTGATTTGTTTGCAGAACTTTGAATTCAATTCGATCTTCCGGATTCACTTCATTAAAAGCAATATTCGTCATGGCCGCCTTTTCCTGATCCTCTAGGTTATCAGATAAAATTATTTTTTCAGAAGAATCCATGCTCATCTGATATTTAAGCAATTGATAAGAAAGCTGAACCAAATTGCTGATCTTCGATTTTTCAGAAAGAAGGTTATTCTTTTGTACAGAAAGCCTGTCAACATCCAGTTTTTCTACAAATCCCTGCTTATACATTTCACCGGTTGACTTTAACAACGAGTCGATACGTTCAATATTAATATCAATCAGCTTGCCACGCTCCTGAGCAACCAGAACGGAATAATATGCCTTAATAATGTTTTCGGCAACGGTGGTTTTAGATTGTTCCACTTTTTGATCGGCCAGCAAACGATATGTATCGGCAGCCCGCAGTCCCACAAGCCAGGTGGCATCGTAAATAAGTTGATTGAGCGAAACTCCTGCCTGTCCACCCCAGGGAACACCGAACTTAAACTTAACCACCTCCCCTTCCTTTGCATCCGGATTAAAGTTTTTGGCATCAAGCAATTGGGAAGGTACAATAGCATTATAAGTAAATTGAAACTGTCCTTTTATTTGTGGTAATCCTGAAACCTTGATTTCCTGGATTTCCATCTCGGTATCCTGCCTACCAACAATGGCATTTTTAACATCGGCATTTCTATCCAAACCGTATTTAACGGCCTCCCGAATAGAGAAAGCCTGCTGTGCCTGAACAGAAATTATCAGGCTGGTGAATAAAATTAATAGTAAATACTTCTTCATAAAATAGGACCGGTTTTAAGTCGGCAAATTGGTGTTTGTATGTTTGTTAACTAATTCCAAATAAATCTTTAGTCCATTTTCCGTTACGATTCCTCTTATAAAATGATCAATAAAGGCCAGTTGCACATCCAGAAGGTTAAAATCTTTTGCCGGAAAAACATGAGAATTAAAAGCCATATCAATACTTTCTAATCTAAATTTTGACATGATTTCAGGAATGAGATCGTATCGATATAAACCAACTTCCATTCCCTTTACTAAATTTCTTTGAACAATCTCTTTGAATGCATCTTTCTGATTTAAATATATTTGCCAGGCTTCGGGAAAATATTTTTGCAAATCATATAATAAAGCCGGGTTAATATTCCGTAGCATTTCCCTCATTGATTGAGTAGATAAAATAATTTCTTCAATGGGGTTTATTGCTTTTTGAAATACATCCTCGGCCCTTCCATGCTCACATTCCATAAAAAACTGAATCACTTCTTTAACCAGTTGATCCTTATCGGCAAAGTGCTGATAAATTGTTTTTTTCGATATTCCCAATGCGTTTGAAATATCATCCATCGAAACACTTCTGATGCCAAATTGCCGATACAATTCTTCGGCTTGTTTTAATATCCGGTCTTTTATTTCCACGTGATTAAAACTCAGGAAACTTTTAAAAGGTTCAAAGTTTTTATAATTTTTTTTAGAATACGAAAATCGTACTTCAAAATAACTCAATGCCTTTTGATGAATCAATAAATATTGGATAAACCCTAAAATTCAAGTAATAAACCGTTGGTTTAACTGTGTAGATTTATCTTTTAAGGTTTACTTTTTCTATAAATTAAATAGAATTTAATTGTATTTATTCAATATGATCAATTTTTGAATAAATTTTTTATAGTTCTAATTCTCCCACTTTTTGAAATGAACATAGATACATGTACTTTTACAGTTCAATAATTTAGCACAGAAAATAACCGCTAAATCATACCAAAAAATGGGTATTTACAAAAGCCTGGTTTTCCCTACTCTTAAAAAATTTGACCCGGAAAAAATTCATTATTTTTCAACCGGAGCTTTACAATTTCTATATAATCTACCTTTTGGGAAACATCTTTTGAAATTCCTTTTTGATGTAAAAAGTACAAAACTGGAAACGACTGTTTTCGGACTAAAATTTAAAAATCCTGTGGGTCTTGCTGCCGGATTCGATAAAAACGCTAAATGGATAGATCCGCTTTCGTGCCTTGGTTTTGGGTTTATAGAAATAGGCACACTAACTCCAAAAGCTCAAAGTGGCAATGATAAGCCCCGCTTATTCAGGTTGATGGAAGATGAAGCGATTGTCAACCGTATGGGATTTAATAACGAAGGGACCACAACTGCTGTCGAATTATTAAAAAAAAGGAAATCAGGAGTGATAGTTGGCGGAAATATTGGTAAAAATAAAATTACACCAAATGAAGAAGCCCTAAATGATTACCTGATTGCCTTTAATGATTTGTATCCTTATGTGGATTATTTTGTCGTGAATGTAAGTTCGCCAAATACACCGGGCTTGCGTGAACTACAGGAAAAAGAGCCACTTAGCAAACTACTTTTAGCTATCAAAGCAGAAAATGAAAAAAAGGAAAAAGCAAAGCCGATATTGTTGAAAATTGCTCCCGATCTAACAGAAAGTCAGCTCGACGATATTATTGACATTACTGTAAGCACAAAAATTGATGGTTTAATAGCTACGAATACTACTATCGACAGAAGGAACTTAAAAAGTAGCAACAAGGAAATAGAAAAAATCGGAGCAGGGGGGCTTAGTGGTAGACCTTTAAAAAACCGTAGCACCGAAGTAATCAGTTATATTGCATCAAAATCAAATAAGGCGTTTCCGATAATCGGAGTAGGCGGAATTTATTCAGCCGCCGATGCCCTGGAAAAATTAAATGCGGGGGCAAGTCTGATTCAGGTTTATTCAGGTTTTATTTATGAGGGTCCGTCTCTCATCCGCGAAATTTGCAAAGGATTATTAAAAGCAAAACAAATCGGATAATAAGAGGTTAGTTCAGAAAAAAGAATAGAAAATGGCAGTAGTACCTTACAAAGAAAAAGAAACAGGCAAGAAAGAACAAGTATCCGAAATGTTTGATAACATTGCCGGTAAATACGATTTACTAAATAGGGTACTTAGTGGCGGAATAGATATTTACTGGCGTAGAAAAGCAATTGCATTATTAAAAAAAGAGCAGCCTAAAAAGATATTAGACATAGCCACAGGCACTGGCGACTTGGCTATAGAGGCCAACAAACAGCTTAATCCGGATCAGATAATCGGTGTTGATATTTCCGAGGGCATGCTGCAGCTGGGTCGCGAAAAAATGCAGAAGCTGGGATTAACCCATAAAATCAGTATGCAAAAAGGTGATTCAGAGAAACTTGGCTTTGATGACAATACCTTCGACGCTGTGATCGTTTCGTTTGGAGTAAGGAATTTCGAGGATTTACTGAAAGGACTCAAAGACATGTACAGGGTTACAAAACCAGGTGGTACTTGTTTGATAGTGGAGTTTTCAAGTCCGCAAAAGTTCCCTTTTAAACAGTTATATTGGTTTTATTCAACAAAAATTTTACCTATAATCGGCAAAATCATTTCTAAGGATAATTCGGCATATACCTATTTACCCGAGTCGGTGAAAGCCTTTCCTTTCGGTGATGATTTTCTGAATATTTTTAAACAAGCTGGATTTTCAAATACCATATGCAAGCCACTTACCTTTGGAATATGTTCCATTTATCTGGGAAAAAAATCAAACTGACTCTGATTATTTGTTTGATTTTCATTCTGAAAATAAATGCACAAACAAAGCAAAAATTTCAAGCAGATTACGACGCCAAAAAAACACGTTTTGGGTATTTTTTGGGAATAGCCCGTACCAATTATAATGTAAGGGTAGCACCTTATTTCCTACAAAATTCCAATTCAGAATATTTTTCAATAGTATCTCCCATTACATTAGGTTTAAAAATGGGCGGGGTAATGAATATTCAGATTAATGATCATTTCGATTTCCGAATTTTACCGACAGTAGCCATTTATTCCAGAGAACTAAGTGTAAACAATGATTCCCTGCATTATAAACAAAATGATAAGGCGTGGTTTGAACTACCATTAATGTTAAAATATAAATCAATTCGCAGAGGAAATATGCGGATGTATATGTTTGGCGGAATGCGATTTGGATTTGAAACCAATGCCATTAATCTGGCTAAAAAGAATAAAATAGGAGACAGTTACGAACTTAAGCATAATGATGTAAACCTGGAATATGGTGCAGGATTGGAACTTTTCCGCCAGTATTTCAAACTCGCACCCGAGTTGCATTTTTCTCATGGAATACGTAATCTGGTAAGTCCTTATTTAAATACCGGCACTCCTTTGGGTGTAATTGACAAATTGAATACGCATACGGTCACGGTGTATTTATTTTTCGAATAATTTCTTCGGCATTAGTTTTACTTGTTTCGTATTTTCCCCAACAATCCGGTGGATTTCCACTTGCCATGTCAATTTTAGGGCTGTTTTTCATTTTCGAATCCTGCCATTCTTTACCGGTAAAATGTACAGCCGGCAAACCTGCATTTTTAAAAAGTTGTAGATTGCCCGAATTAACACCTGCACCTGCCATAATTTGAATACGACCCGCTGCCAATTCATTTATTTTTTTCAAAAGCGGTAAACCTTTTTCTGCTGATGCTTCCTGCCCAGATGTTAATATTCGCTCAAAACCAAGATCTATAATTTGAATCAAGGCTTTTTCCGGTTCCATACATAAATCAAAAGCCCGATGAAAAGTTACCGGATAAGGATGAGTCCATTCCATTACTTTCCGGCATAGAACCCCGTCAACCTCATTTTCGACAGTCAAGGCACCAAAAACAAAACCGGAGGGTGTTAACTTTTTTAATTCTTCAATATCATTTTTAATCGTTGCTTCCTCATCTGCATTATAGATAAAATCTCCTCCTCTGGGCCTTATCATTACGAATACGGCCGAATGCCTGACTTCATCTAAAGCCCCCTTCAATAAACCCGAAGAGGGCGTGGTTCCACCTTCCAGAAAACCACTGCATAGCTCTATACGATCAGCTTTCAATTCATCCGCAATTCGGGCCGACTCTAATGAAAAACAGCAAATTTCAGTTTGCATCTAATTTCTCTTTTAATATAATTTATTGATAAAGAAGTACTTATAATTTATTTTTAAGCTTTCCACACTTTTCTTTCAAAAATACGTTTTTAATCAAAAGTTTTTTTACTTTTGCAGCCAATTTTAGAAAGAATCATACTTTAAACGAGTGATACTATGTACTGGACATTAGAATTAGTTTCTTACCTTGAAGATGCCCCTTGGCCAGCTACCAAAGACGAGTTGATCGACTTTTCGATACGCTCAGGTGCACCCAATGAGGTAATGGAGAATCTTTCGGAGCTTGAAGATGATGGTCAACCTTATGAAAATATCGAGGAAATTTGGCCCGATTACCCAACAAAAGATGACTTCTTCTTCAACGAAGACGAATATTAATATTCGCATTTCATAAAAAAAGCCTTTTGTCAGTCAAGTAATTTTCACAGAAACCGGCAAAAGGCCTTTTTATTTTTAATATTTGCTGAAAGTATTTATCCTACTCCTACTTCCTCCAAAGATGTACCTTTGGTTTCGGGCATCATTTTCCACACAAACAATAACTGCAATACCATCATAAAGGCAAAGAAAGCGAAAGTGGTACCTCCACCAAATGTCTGAGCGATGAAAGGGAAAGTATATGAAATTAGAGCAGCCATAAACCAATGCGTAAAACTACCAAATGCCTGACCATTCGCCCTAACCTCATTTGGGAAAATCTCTGAAATAAATACCCAGATCACCGCACCTTGCGACATTGCGAAGAAAGCAATGAAGATAAATAAGTAAATGGGAACAATCATTCCTTCCAAATGATCGGTGTAAAAAGCCATGGAAACCAAGCTCAGTGCCAATATTAAGCCGAATGATCCCACCAGCATAAGAGATCTCCGGCCGAATTTATCGATCAGAGATAAACCTAAGAGCGTAGCAAATAAGTTGACCAGGCCAATTCCGGCAGAAGAAAGGAGCGAAGCTTCAGAACCCAAGCCGGCCATTTCAAAAATTCTGGGGGCATAATATATAATTGCATTAATACCCGAAACCTGATTAAAAAAAGCAATGAGAAAAGCCAATGTAATCGGTTTTGAATATTTTGATTTGAAAAGAGCTTTAAAGCTGGATTGAATTCCGGATTCGCTGTGTGCCAAAATTCCTTTTATCACGCTTTCTGTTTCTTCCGCATCCGATACATTCAATATTTCCCTAGCTTTATCAACTTCATTTTTCTTTAAAATCAACCACCTGGGGCTTTCTGGAATAAAAAACAAGATAATCAGGAATAATACAGCAGGAAAAGCTTCCACACCGAGCATCCACCGCCAGCTATTTTCTGAAGTATTACCAATTAAATAATTGGATAAATACGCTATCAGAATACCGAAAACGATATTAAATTGAAAAAGGGCAACCAATCTGCCACGGCGACTGGGGGGTGCAATTTCTGAAATATACATGGGTGCTACTACCGACGAAATTCCCACTCCTACCCCGCCTATGAAACGAAAAATTAAAAAAGAATACCAGTCAAAAGCTAAAGCCGAACCTAATGCTGAAACCAGGTACAATAGGGCAATGATAACCAAACTTACTTTTCGCCCATATTTATCGGCCGGTATACCGCCGTATAAAGCACCTATTACAGTTCCAATAAGTGCTATCGAAACAGTGAGACCATGTTCAAAAACAGAGGAATTCCAGAGTTTTTGAAGGGTTTGCTCGCAACCGGAAATAACTGCAGTATCAAAACCAAACAGGAAACCGCCCAAGGCCGCGGCGATAGACCAGAAAAAGACTTTTGTTTTATTATTCATAGGTTAGGGTTATTTGATCCGAAATATACCAAAAAGCTTAGGAAAGAATGGCACGTAGTACCTCTCTTTTTCTGTAAGGCCCTGCATGTTTTTCAATCCTGAAACCTGCGGCCTTTAGGTTTTTTTGCACATATACTTTAGAGCAATAGGTAGTCAAAACAGCACCTGAGTCTAAAAATGAGGCTAAATGTTGAAAAATTTCGGCAGTCCAGAGCTCCGGCTGGGCCGATGGAGCAAAGGCATCGTAAAAAACCAGATTGAACTTTTCATTTAATTGAAAATCTTCCAAACCGGTATTTATTTTTCTAAAATCAAAAAATGGATTGATAGCAGTGGTCAAGCCCCAGGTTGCCTCATGAAAGGGTAAAACATTAAAATTGAGTTCAGAAACCTCTTCCTTAGAGATTGGAAAAGCCTCTAAACCGGTATAATTAACTTTTTTTGAATTAAGAACTGCTCTTTCCGACGCCAATAACGCATTCAACCCAGTCCCAAAGCCCATTTCCAAAATCCTGATTTCAGCAAAATGCTCAAAAGCAAAATCCAGACCCAATTCCATAAAAACCCGCTCCGATTCCTGCCTTGCTCCGAAAATAGAATGATAATAGGTTTTAAAACAATCGCTGTATAAAGTGGTGGTTCCGTCTGTTGTAATTTTTATCATCTCAAAAAATTTGATCTGCAAATTTACAAAGCTTATCGAAACAGAAGCATTTATGGAAACCCTTCCTTAACTTTCCATGTTTTTACATAAATTCAATAAAACACCCTCGAATACGTGGAATCAGAATGTCAGAAAATTTCGCTGGAAAAAACTAAAGCTTTTTCGAAAGAACTACTCGATTATATAAATCAAAAGCCCGAATTAAAACCTTTTTATTCTGTTTTTCCAGATATAGAAGGTTTCAAAAAATTGATTTCCGGAAAATATTTTAGTTCTCAAAATCGCGAGACTTTGGTGGCAGAATTGGAAAAGCAATATTCCGGCATATCCACTCCCCCCGATTTTAAAATTCTAAAAAGCCCAAAAACCTTTACTGTGACCACAGGTCACCAGTTAAACATTTTCAGCGGGCCTTTATACATTATTTATAAGATAATCACGATCATTAATCTGGCAAAAGATCTAAAAAAATCGTATCCGGATTTTAATTTCGTGCCTGTTTATTGGATGGCTACGGAAGATCATGACCTCGAAGAAATAGATCATTTCTCAGCTTTTGGCCAAAAATACCATTGGAAAACCTATCAAAAAGGTGCGGTAGGAAGAATGAACACCGAAGGCTTACCCGAAATTGCAGAAAAACTGGGAAAGGATGCATCATTCTTTCAAAATGCATATAAAAACAACTCCACCCTGGCCGACGCAGTTCGTGAATACATGCATCATCTCTTTGGCAAGTATGGATTAATTACCATTGATGCCGACTCCAGGGCGTTCAAAGAAATCCTTCGACCTGTAATGGCCGATGATATTAATCTGGGAACAGCATTTTCATTAGTCAATAAACAATCAGAGGCATTACAACAACTGGGCTACAAAACGCAGATTTCGCCCCGTGAAATAAATTTCTTTTACCTGAAAAATAGCCTTAGGGAGCGATTGATACAGGAAGGTTCTTCCTACTCAGTTCTAAATTCAGACATTAAATTCAGTAAAGAAGAACTGGAAGAATTAATAGATAAAGAACCCGAAAAGTTAAGCCCGAATGTGGTTCTGCGGCCATTGTATCAGGAAATGATTTTGCCTAACCTCGCTTATATAGGCGGGCCATCGGAGATTGTGTATTGGCTTCAGTTAAAACCCGTTTTTGATCATTATGATGTTCAATTCCCGGCCTTAATGCCGCGTAACCTGGCATTGCTTGCCGATGCCAGAAGCTGCGAACAAATAGAGGATCTTCAATTAGACTTAGCTGATTTATTCCTGACTAAGAATGATTTGAAAACAAAATATGTAAGTCAAATCATGGATAAACAACTTAATCTGCAAAATGAGCTTACCCAACTAAAAAATCTTTATGCCGGCCTTAGCGAAAAAGCCCAAAACATAGATATCACTCTTGCCCGCACAAGTGAGGCATTTGAAACCAAAAGCCGACATTTATTGGAAGCCATGGAGAAAAAACTAATAAGGGCAGAAAAAAAGAATCATGCCGTTGCCATGGGCAAAATTGAAAAAGTAAAAGAGGCACTTTTTCCCGGTGATGGACTGCAAGAGCGAAAAGATAATTACCTGAGCTTTATCGAAAAAAATCCCAATTTAATTTCGGAATTAATAAAAGCATTTGATCCTTTGGATTATAGATTCAATATCATTTTACTGAAAAATAAAAATTAAGGAATTGTATATTTCTCCTAATTATTATACAATTTAATAGCACTTTTCAGGTGTTTTTAGGGCTCCGATTAATATTTTGCCAAATATTTCTTATTATTATGGTTTACTTCAAAAACAGACTTAAACCAATAAGAAGATATGAAATTGGCACTTCACTGGAAAATACTAATTGGCCTTGTAACCGGACTCATGTTTGGTTATTTCATGAAAATATTTGGGGCAAATGCCTTTGTAACGGATTGGATAAAACCATTTGGAACCGTTTTCATTAACTTATTGAAAATGATTGCCGTGCCTTTGATCGTTGTATCGCTCATTACCGGTATTTCTGAATTAAAAGACATTTCCCAACTATCTAAATTAGGAAGTCGAACTGTCATTTTATATCTCTGTACAACTATGATCGCCGTTACAATTGGCCTTATTCTGGCCAATATTGTAAGTCCGGGTAAGTTTATAAATGAGGAATCGAGACAAACACTCATCGAAAATTTTGCAGGAGATGCCGGTAAAAAAATAGAACTTGCCGAAACCCAAAAAAGCAAAGGTCCGCTTCAGCCTTTAATGGATATAGTTCCCGACAATATTTTCAATTCGCTTTCTAACAATGGATCGATGCTGCAGGTTATCCTTTTTGTGATTCTACTAGGAATTGGCCTGGTACTAATCGAACCCGAAAAAGCAAAGCCCGTTTCTGATTTTTTCAAAGGACTCAATGACGTTATTCTTAAAATAATTGACCTCATTATGTTGATTGCACCCATAGGTGTATTCTCTCTAATGGCAGCTTTAATGGTGGAGATTCCGGATTATTCCGTGTTGCAGGCATTAATTATTTATGCAATTACGGTAGTCGTTGGTCTGTTAATCATGACATATATTGTTTATCCCGGTTTGCTTAAAATGCTTACTAAATATCCGGTTGGTAAATTTTTCAAAGCGATTGCTCCGGCTCAAATTTTAGCTTTTTCCACGAGTTCGAGTGCAGCAACCTTGCCCGTAACGATGGAATGCGTGGTAGAGCATGTGGGTGTGGAAGAGGAGGTTGCAAGTTTTGTATTGCCACTAGGTGCTACGGTTAATATGGATGGAACTAGCTTGTACCAAGCGGTTGCAGCCATATTTATTGCTCAGGCCTTTTCGCTGGATTTAACATTTTCGCAACAAGCTATGATTGTGCTTACAGCGACTCTGGCATCTATTGGCACGGCGGCGGTACCAAGTGCAGGCATGGTAACTTTGGTAATCATTTTGGGTCAGGCAGGAATTCCTGAGGCGGGTCTTGCACTAATTTTTGCGATTGACAGACCTTTGGATATGCTACGTACAGTTACAAATATCACAAGTGATGCTACTGTTTCTACCATTGTGGCTTCTTCTGTGGGTTTACTGAAAGAGCCGAAACCAAAAGAATGGAATGATAAACTGAAATAGACTTTTATCCCATCCAGTCCCAGATTACGATATCCCAGGGTTCACCGGCGTCTGGTTCATCAAATCGTAGTAAAACCTGAAAGCCCGTTTTTAAATGGGCTTTTAGTGAGCGGTGATTGAGATACGATACGTCGGTCATGGCCAGATCGTATTGATCTTTGTAAGCCTCTCTATAAAAATTATACATTTTAGTAAGCAATCCCCTCCCGGCATAATTACGGTCAACACATACCTGCCCTACCGAAACATAATTATATTCCTTCATTTTCTTTCGCTTATATTCAAGTTCATGAAAAATCGGGAAAATACCTGCTCCAGCTGTCATCAGGTGGTTTTTAGAGCGATCCATTAATAATACATAGCCTACAATCTCATCTCCATTTTTGGCTACTATATGGTGATTCCCAGCCGGCATTACCTTTAGAAACTCCATGTTGTATTCCAATGTTACAAAGCCATTGGCTAACATTTCTTCCTGAGTCAGGTTTTTCCTTAGGTTTTTGTATTGCAGGTCAATAATGCCTTGCAAATCCTGATCTGAGCTGGCTTTGGTAATTTGAATATCCATTTCGCAAAAATATAAAAAATAGCCTCTTTCTTTTGAAAGGAGGCAATTTTTAGCATTTAAATTTGAGAGGGTTATTATTAAGGATAGAAACTGAGATCGCTTGGAGAATAGATGGTAAAGAGTTGATTGATAGCTAGATTTGCTAACCTTAAAAGTTTCGTAAGCGGGTGAGTTTAATCAAAAAAATACCCCCAGTCTTTCGAAAGGAGGCATTTTTTGCATTCGAACTTAAATATCAATACCTGTACATTTCTGATTTAAACGGTCCTTCCGGAGTTACGCCGATGTATTCAGCTTGCTCAGTAGAAAGGGTATCCAATTTGGCACCTACGTGTGCCAAATGGAAAGCTGCCACTTTCTCATCTAAAATTTTTGGCAATACATATACTTTATTCTCGTAAGCGGCTGTATTGTTCCAAAGTTCTAATTGAGCCAATGTCTGGTTTGAGAATGAGCAAGACATTACAAATGATGGATGACCCATCGCACAACCTAAATTCACTAAGCGACCTTCGGCCAAAATGATGATATCATTGCCATTAATATTATACATGTCTACCTGTGGCTTAATCACTGATTTGGTGTTGCCATAATTTTTGTTCAACCATGCCATGTCGATTTCATTGTCGAAATGACCGATATTACACACTACAGCCTTATCACGCATTTTCAGGAAATGCTCAGAACGGATGATATTGTAATTACCCGTGGCAGTTACAAAAATCTGTGCACGTGGCACGGCTTCTTCCATCGGAATTACTTCAAAACCATCCATGGCAGCCTGCAGTGCACAAATAGGATCAATTTCGGTAACAATTACACGACAACCAGCTCCACGAAGTGACTCTGCCGATCCTTTTCCTACATCACCATAACCTGCCACCACAGCAACTTTACCCGCAAGCATAAGGTCTGTAGCACGACGAATCGCGTCAACCAATGACTCACGACAGCCGTACTTATTATCAAATTTCGATTTCGTTACTGAATCATTCACATTGATAGCCGGAGTCATCAATGTGCCTTTTTTCATTCTTTCGTACAGACGGTGTACACCTGTAGTAGTTTCTTCTGAAAGTCCTCTGATATCGGCAACCAATTCCGGATAGTTATCAAAAACCATGTTGGTAAGGTCACCACCATCGTCAAGAATCAGGTTCAACGGCTTTTGCTCTTCCCCAAAGAAAAGGGTTTGCTCAATACACCAGTCAAACTCTTCTGCTGTCATACCTTTCCAGGCATATACCTGAATACCGGCAGCAGCGATAGCCGCAGCAGCATGATCCTGAGTAGAGAAAATATTGCAAGAAGACCAGGTAACCTCAGCACCTAAGGCTGTTAAAGTTTCGATCAAAACCGCAGTTTGGATAGTCATGTGCAGACATCCGGCGATTCTAGAACCTTTTAAAGGTTGTGAAGGTCCGTATTCCTTTCTGATTTCCATCAAACCCGGCATTTCAGCCTCGGCCAATGTGATTTCTTTTCTACCCCACTCTGCCAATGAGATATCTTTTACTTTGTACGGCAGATATGTTGTTGCTGTTGACATATTAAAAAAGTTATTTTTTCTACTTAAATGATGTTTAGATATGTAAATTATCTAAAACGATGCCAAAATTACAAGATAATATCTACAAAATAAAGTATTTATAAATTTTTTAACTTTAATTTTTGACTAATTTACAAGGTCCGTATTATTTAAAACGCTTAAATAAAGTTTAGGATTGTCTCTAAAGCCACACCACGAGAGCCCTTAATCAGAATAAAGGAATCCTGAAATTTCTTATCGTTAATCCAATTATGAAGTGAGAATTTATCTGTGAAATAATAGGCTTTCGGCAAAAATTTTAAGGCATAGCTCATATTATCTCCAAATAAAACCACGGTTTCGAAAGCACTTTCTGAAACCAACCTACCTAAAGCCTCGTGTTCTTTCTGGCTGTCTTCACCCAGTTCAAACATATCGCCAAGAAACACAATTTTCTTTTTCTCCGTTTTTAAGGTTGCAAAATTCTGTATTGAAGCTTCCATAGAAGATGGATTGGCATTATAGGCATCCATCAGAATAGAATTTGTTTCTTTTTCGATAATCTGTGAGCGATTATTTTCCGGATTATAAGCCGCTAAAGCCTCACAAGCCTTTGAATGGTTTACATCAAAATAGGTACCAACGGCATAGGCTGTTTGCATATTATCAAAATTGTAAATTCCGCCCATTTGACAAGTATATTTCGCTTTATTGGATGGATCTTCCAATACAATTACCGGATTAAATTCCAGCATTTTGAGGGCATGCTCATCATTACCATAGAAAACAGTGAGCATCATTTTCTTTTCAAAAACCAAAGATTTCACTTTTGAGTCATTCTCATTCACGAAAGCTATCCCACCGGTTTTTTTCAAAAAGTCAAACAATTCGCCTTTCCCCTTTCTGATGCCTTCTTCTCCTCCAAACCCTTCCAGATGAGCTTTGCCTAAATTGGTGATAAAGCCATGGGATGGCTCGGCAATAGAACATAGTAATTCAATTTCCTTTTGGTGATTAGCTCCCATTTCAATAACTACAATATCGGTATCCGCAGGCATTGAAAGTAAGGTTAAAGGTACCCCGATGTGATTATTCAGGTTTCCTTTGGTGGCGTGCACCTTGTATTTTTTTGCTAAAACAGCATTTAGAAGCTCCTTGTTTGTAGTCTTTCCATTCGAACCAGTGAGGGCAATTATTGGGATCTTAAATGTGTTCCGGTGAAAATTGGCCAGTTTCTGAAGTGTTTCCAGGCAATTATCTACCAAAAAATATTTTTCAGATTTTTGAAAATCAGCTTCATCGATCAAGGCATAAGCCGCCCCCTGTTCCAAAGCCTTTTCCGCAAATTCATTTGCATTAAATTTGTCACCTTTCAGGGCAATAAAAAAGCAATTGGGTTCTATTTTGCGGGTATCGGTACATATTCCGGATGTTTTTAGAAAAAGCTCGTGTATTTGCTCGATTTTCATGAATATTGATAATTCTTTTAGCTGTAAAGATCGTTGAAAAATGCTAAATTCGAATTCTTACCTACAAAAACGAATGAAATATATTTCTTACATCAATTCTCCCGCTGGTTGCCTCCGACTGACTACTGATGAAACGAGTGTTTTGGAAATTTCTTTTTGTGAAGCCAAAGAAGTGAATGATGAGGTAAGACCTGAGGTATTAAAAAATCTGGAAACACAGCTCCAGGAATATTTTGAAGGAAAAAGAAAAAACTTCGAATTAGAATTAAATCCGGAAGGCACTGATTTTCAAAAGAAGGTGTGGAAAGAATTAGTAAATATTCCATTCGGAAAAACATTAAGTTACCTGGATATGGCCAAAATTTTGGGCGATGAAAAAGTAATTCGGGCAGCTGCGGCAGCCAATGGTAAAAATCCAATCGGAATAGTTATTCCTTGCCACAGGGTAATTGGGCAAAACGGGAAATTAGTGGGCTACGCAGGTGGATTACCCCGCAAAAAATGGCTTTTGGATCACGAAAGTAAAACGGCCTATGGGAATTGGGAGTTGTTTTAAGTTTTGCAATGATTAAATATTAGAATGCGTTAATGCTAAAATTAGCATTCTTTAAAAGATCCAGACTTTATTTAATTGATGATTCCAAATATTCAACCAATAACCGCACACCATAAGCAGTAGCAGACATACCTTTGCTAAATTCTGAATTGCCGAATGCAGTTCCGGCTATATCGAGGTGGGCCCATTTAGGGTGTTTTTCAGTGAAAAATTCAAGAAATTTACCAGCCGTGGTTGCTCCAGCCAATGGCTTAATGGATAAGTTTTTAATGTCTGCAATATCCGAATCTATTTCAGATTTATAATCATCCCAAAGGGGTAGTCGCCATAACTTTTCTCCAGTGGCTTGTCCTGCTTTTTCGAGATCAGCCGAAAGTTTATCGTTATTAGTCATCAAACCTGCCGCCACATATCCTAAAGTTCTAATGCAACTTCCGGTTAGTGTAGCCAGATCTATTATAGTTTCCGCTTTATAGTTTTTTACCATATAGGCCAGTGCATCTGCCAGAATCAGTCGGCCTTCTGCATCTGTATTGATTACTTCAATGGTTTTGCCGGCATAAGATTGAATTACATCCCCGGGTTTTACGGCCAGGCTATCTATGCAGTTTTCGGTTAATGGCGTAATACCAATAATATGTACAGGTAATTGCTGTTTTGCTGCCACTTCCATGGTACCAATTACGGCGGCTGCCCCACCCATATCCGATTTCATGTATTCCATACCATCTCCCGGTTTCAAAGAAATACCGCCGGTATCAAACGTAACCCCTTTGCCTATCAGGCCCACCGTCTTTAATTCCCCCTCATAATTTTTAGGCATGTATTCCATAATTACAAATCGAGCCGGACTTTCCACACTTCCTTTGCCTACCGCCAGCAAGGCATGCAGGCCAATCTTTTCACATTCTTTTTCATCAAAAACCTCAACCGTAAAACCATTTTCCTTTCCTGATTTCACCAGGTAATCGGCAATATTTTGTGGTGTTTTGTAATTGGCCGGAGCATCCACAAGTTTTAAAATATTTTTCTGACTATCGGCGATATTCAAACCTTTTTCCACTGCCGAAGCCACCTTGTTTTCTTGATTTGCAGTGATCCAGAAACTGGTTTGTGATCCATCTGTGTACAAATCCTTTTCGTCTTTTTTCTCGGTTTTCAATGCCCCAATTTCATAAGTAGCCAATGAAATACCATTGGCAAAATATTCAGAATAGGTAGACATTCCTTTCACATCAATGACGATCTCGCCACTGAGTTTCTTTTTATTATTTTTAAAAAAAGAGCGAAAAGCAGTTATTACATCTGCCGAATTCGGTTTTTCACCCAAACCTATAAACACCACCTTTTCAAACTTTTTACGTGGAGTTGCCACAATCAAAATTTCCTTTTTATCTCCTTTAAAACTACGCTCCAATTCTTCTAAAGAATAGCCGATAATTTTAGATTTCACGAGTAGCTGTTCCGTAAAATTTTCTCCTTTTACAAAGGGAATAATTAGCGTATTGGCCGTTTCCAGTTTGGTGATAAGATTGATTTTCATTTTCCCGATTTCTTTTTTTTTAGATATTACAAAACTAAGTTATACATGCCAGAAAAGCATTTGTTTTAAAATATATCAATCGTTCTTTCTACTACTTATCAAGCCAACAATTATTCATTTTTTAATTCTCTATCATTATAAAGAGAATTATGATTAAGAAATTTTTTAATATGGATCATATATTAACTATATTTGATTGATAAATTAGGATTTATAGATCATGAAGTGGATATGGGAACAGAAAGAATGGCCAAAATATCAATTCGAAAAGAATTTATTAAGAAAAGAAGAAGAGTCATTTCTGATGCAATCAGGAATTCTTAAGGGTTCGATCAAACATTTAAATAAAGAAGAAAGTCAGACTTCAGCCATAGAAATAATCCTGGAAGAGGCATTGTCTACATCAAAAATAGAAGGGGAAATACTTAACCGTGAATCGGTACAAAGCTCAATACAGCAACAACTTGGGCTAAAAGTACCAAAACTAAAAGTCAGCTCCATAGAATACGGCACAGCTGAAATGATGAGTCACTTATACCTTCATTACAATCAGGAATTAAACCGCGAAAATCTGGAAATCTGGCATTCGATGTTAATGAATGGGCGGCGTGATATCGAAACAATAGGAGCATATCGAAAACACACAGACCCAATGCAGGTAATATCTGGAAATTTTAATACGCCAACCGTTTTTTATGAAGCACCACCATCCGAAAAAATTCCTGAAATAATGGCAGATTTTATCGATTGGTTTAATTTTAATGCCAAAACAAGTACTTTACCCATTTCCATTTTTGCCTCATTGGCACATCTTTATTTTGAACAAATACATCCTTTTGAAGATGGTAATGGGCGGATAGGCCGTGCCCTTTGCGAAAAAGCCGTTTCTATGCGTTTAGGATTTCCTGCCTTGTTATCGATATCTAAAACAATTGAAAAAAAGAAAAAAACATACTATCAGGAACTCCAAAAAACTAATTACACATTAAATGTCGATTCCTGGCTGAAGTACCATGTCACCCTGTTGCTTGAAGCCCAAACCTACTCATTAAGTTTGGTTGAATTCATCTTAAAAAAAACAATGCTTTTCAGAGAAAATCAATTAAATGAAAGGCAATCAAAAGTACTTCGAAAAATTTTCGATGCCGGCCCAGAGGGCTTTCTTGGTGGTTTAAGTGCAGGAAACTACCAAAGTATAAGCAAAGCACCTTCTGCCACAGTAACCCGTGACCTTGGCGATTTAGTTACTTTAGGCATATTCCGTAAAGAGGGGATTTTAAAGGGTACCAGGTATTATTTGTTATGAATTAAAACCACTAAAGCAAAGCCTCCCAAAGCACCTCCACCGGATGCAAGGCTTTCCTGCCCGTTCCATCATGAATCTGATGACGACAACTGGTGCCCGGAGCTGAAATGATTACCTCATCCGGTTGTTGACGAACAGTTGGAAAAAGTACCAGTTCTCCAATTTTCATAGAAATATCATAATGCTCTTTCTCGTAACCAAAAGATCCAGACATGCCACAGCATCCACTCGGTATCAACTGAACAGAATAATTAGCAGGAAGTGATAACATTTTTTTAGTTGGTACCATGGAGCTTACTGCCTTTTGCTGGCAATGGCCGTGAACCTTAATTAGTTTCTTTTCTTCCGTAAAAATCGATTTGTCCAATTTCTTTTTATCTATTTCCCGGGCAATAAACTCATCTATCATCAAAGCATTTTTGCCCAGACTATTGGCCTTAAGAACCAAACTTTCATTGACTATTTCGGGATAATCATCCCGGAAAGCAAGAATACAAGAAGGTTCAATACCAATTAAAGGAGTTTCTTCTGAAATCAGATCCGCCAGCATTTCCACATTTTGATTGGCACGCTCTTTTCCTTCATCCAACATCCCTTTGGAAAGGTAAGGCCTACCTGAATCCACATGCTCCGGAATAACAACCGCATAACCCAACTTAGACAAAAGTTTAATAGCTGTTTGTCCGATTTTTACATCATTATAATTGGTAAACTCATCACAGAAAAAGTAAACTTTCCCTTTCTCACCTTTTGAAAAATGGCCCTCATTTTTTCTAAACCAACTTAAAAGAGTGGTTTCATGTAGCAAAGGCATCGTTCTATCGGGGTGAAAACCAACCAATCTATTTCCTAATCGGCGGATAGGAGCAATTTCAAAAAGAAAATTATAGGCTTTTGGCATAAGCGAACCCAATTTGCTCATTTTGGCAAAATTGGCTATCATTCTTGATCGCATTGGTACGCCATTTTTCTTTTGATAATGGTATAAAAACTCCATTTTCATTTTAGCCATGTCCACACTACTCGGGCACTCCGATTTGCAACCTTTGCATAATAAACACAGATCCAAAACTTCTTTGGCCTCTTTGCTATCAAATCTATCGAGTCCATTGTCATTTACCTCATTCAACGAAACTTCCCCGTTTGTTCTGGTAAGTATTTCTCTCAAAATATTGGCACGGGCCCGCGTGGTATCCTTTTCATTTCTGGTTGCCATGTAACTTGGGCACATGGTACCTCCACTTATGTGTGTTTTTCGGCAATCACCTGAGCCATTGCATTGCTCGGCATGTTGCAATATATTTTGATCTTTAAACCTGAATTGCGTTTTAAAATCCGGTGTTTGTTGACCTGCCTCGTACCGAAGCGACTCATTCATTGGTGGAGTTTCAACGATCTTGTTGGCATTAAATACATTGTTTGGATCCCAGGTTCGTTTTATCTCTTTTACCAATTCAAAGTTTTTGGCACCAATCTGCTGTGGTATAAATTCTCCCCTCAATCTTCCATCGCCATGCTCACCCGAAAGCGAACCTCTATATTTTTTTACCAAATCTGATATATCCTGAGCTATTTCCCTGAATTGTTCTTTGCCAGCTTGAGTTTTCAGATTTAGAATGGGCCTTAAATGCAACTCACCCGATCCGGCATGTGCATAATGAACCATATTAAAACCCTTTGTTTCCATGAGAGCATCAAATTCAGCTATGTATTCCGGTAAATCATTAACATCTACCGCCGTATCTTCTATTACAGGAACAGCCTTATCATCGCCAGGTAGATTAGAAAGTAAGCCTAAACCAGCTTTTCTTAAAGTCCAGACTTTTTTCACATCGTCACCATATAGAACAGGAAAATGATAACCATATCCGGCTGCTCTCATTTCCTTTTCAATATCTGCGGCATCATTTGCTATTTCTTCTTCCGATTCCCTGGAAAGTTCAATCACCAAAAGAGCTGCCGGGTCACCTTCAACAAAAAAGCGGTTGGCCATTTGCTCTTTATTAGCCTTTGTGCATTCCAAAATATAATGGTCCATCAACTCAACTGCCGACGGATTATATTTCAAAGCGACAAGATTGGCTTTTAATGACTCATTGATAGACCTGCAATGAACAGCCACCACACCCTGATATTTAGGTGGTAATGGATTAACATGAAGTTTAATTTCCGTGATAAATATCAGTGTACCTTCAGATCCGGCAATCAGGCGGCAAAAATTAAATTCCCGACCTATTCCTCCCCAAATAGGTCGGCGATCAAACTCGGGTGTTGGCGTAAAAACTTCGGTTTCCAGGAGTTCATCAATAGCATATCCGGTATTTCGTCGTGGAATACTGAATTTGGGAAATTCCTTTCTTATTTCGGCAACATTTTCTTCATTGGATAACATTTGAAAGCTTTGTAAGTAAATTCTATCCTCCAAAGTCAAATCCTGCTCTGATTTTTGCCTGATCGATTCTATTTTTTGACTATAAGCTGTTTTGCTTAAATTCTTAAATTCAACAAATGACCCATCACTCAGGAAACCTTTTACTTCCATTAAATGATCTCGTGTACTACCATATACTATCGAATTTGACCCGCAGGAATTGTTACCAACCATGCCACCCACCATGGCTCTGTTAGCTGTGCTGGTTTCAGGACCAAAGAAAAGACCGCTTGGCTTTAAATAAAAATTCAGATCATCCCTTACTACTCCGGGTTGCAGTCTCACCCATGATTCCTTATCGTTTATTTCCAGAATTTGATTAAAAGTTCGGGAAACATCCACAATGATACCTTTACCTACCACCTGACCGGCGAGTGAAGTACCTGCCGTTCTTGGAATAAGTGTAACACTTAATTCGTTGGCAACGGTAATTAGTAATCTAATGTCATCATTATCTCTAGGAAAAGCAACTCCAAGAGGAAGCTCCCGGTAGGCCGAAGCATCTGTTGCGTATAGCGTTAGCGTTACCCCACTATCATAAAATTCCCCTTTGAATTTAAGGTTTTCTAAGTATTTACTGATATCCTTCATTCCCGGCTTAAATGTAATATTTTAAAGAAACCGCGAATTTACACAACCTATAACTTTAAAGTCATTTTATTTCATTTTTTTAGTTTATAAAAGTCCCTTAAAAATATTTTTGGTCTACCATAATTGGATTTTAAAAGTTTCTTTTTGTAGATTTGTGGGCTAATTCCGAAAAATATTTAATAAAACCTTTTTAAAGTATAATTATTTATTTGAGGATGAGGCAGTTTTTGGATTTAACCAATTTTAAACTTTAAACTTAAACCTATGACGAATCAGTTCGACAAGTTGAGGAAGAATCTCCTCAATTCAGGCTTGGTGTATGTGGGCAAATCAGCTCTGACATTAATGCTTACTGCAGTTATTTCTTTCACAGTTTCAGCTCAGAATCTTACCGTAAATGGTAAAGTATCTGACAACAGTGGCTCTGGCTTACCGGGAGTTACCGTACAGGTGAAAGGTACCACTACAGGAACATCTACCAATGTGGATGGTAATTACACTTTAGCAAATGTTCCTTCTAACGGAACGCTTGTTTATTCATTTGTAGGTATGATCACTCAGGAAGTGAACGTACAAGGCAGATCTACTATTAACGTTTCTCTTGCCGACGATGCACAAACTTTGGAAGAAGTTGTAGTTGTTGGTTATGGTACGGTAAAGAAAAAAGACGCAACCGGTGCAGTAAATGCCATCGGTGCTAAAGACTTTCAAAAAGGTATTGTTACTTCTCCTGAGCAATTAATGCAAGGTAGAGTAGCCGGGGTACAAATTACTCAAAACTCAGGTGAGCCAGGTGGTGGTATTAACGTACGTATCCGTGGTACATCTTCAGTTTATGGTGGCAATAACCCATTATTTGTAATTGATGGTGTTCCATTAAGTGGTGATAATACTACTGCTGATGGAAGTACACAAGGTATTGGCCGTCAAGCTGCGAAAAACCCACTTAACTTCATGAACCCTAATGATATCGAAAGCATTGACATATTGAAAGATGCTTCTGCTACTGCTATCTATGGATCTCGTGGAGCTCAGGGTGTTGTTTTAATTACCACAAAAAAAGGTAAAGGAAAAGGAACTTTGGATTACAGCTATTCGCTAGGTTTAAGTTCAATAACCAAGAAATATGACCTTTTAGACGCTAAAGAATTTGCAGCAGCAAACCCTTCTCAGAACAGAGGCAGTAATACAGATTGGCAAGCAGAATTATTCCAAACTGCTCAAACTAATCAACATAACATGTCTTATGGTGGTGGTGATGCAACTGGTAATTATCGCTTTTCACTTGGCTATTTAAGTCAGGATGGTATCATCAAAACTTCTGGCGTGAAAAGGTACTCTATTGGTTTTAATGGAGGAAAAAGGTTTATCAACAACAAGTTGAATATTACGTCTTCTGTAAATTTGGCTAATAATCAGGATGCAGGTGTTGCTATTTCTGATAACTCAGGTTACACTGGTGATTTATTAGCTGCAATATTGAAGTCAAACCCAACTATGCCTGTTTATACGGGTTCAGCGTATACTCAACCTGGTATAACAGAACCAAATCCAGTTGCAATTATTAACTTGTCCAAAGATAGAACAAATACATTAAGAGCATTAGGTAACATCGCTGCAGAGTATGAAATTATTAGTGGTCTAAAGTTTAAAACTGTTCTTGGTTTTGATCAATCATTGTCCAGTAGAAAATCTGCTCTTTCTTCTGATTTGGTACTTGATGGTGTTTCTGGTATTGGACGCCTTTATCTTAGAGATCGTGAAGCAAATAATAAATTATGGGAAAATTATTTTACTTACGATAAACAGTTAGGTGCTACTTCATTAAACGCAACTTTGGGTTATTCTTATCAGAGCTTCTATAGCTATGCCAAAAACTCTTCAATAGCAAATTTTGCTACGAATGATCTTGACATAATGATTAATAACTTAGCATCTGCTAACGCTTCCAAAGCTCCAAGTAACGTTGTAAACAATTCTTATTCATCTTTAGACGAATTACAGTCCTATTTTGGTCGTTTAAATTTGAATTTTGGTAAATATTTGGTTACAGGAACATTACGTGTAGATGGTTCAACTAAATTTGGTGGTAACAACAAATATGGTTATTTCCCATCAGGAGCATTCAAATGGAAGTTAATTGAAGAAGATTTTGTTCCTAAAAATGTATTCTCAGATTTAGGCCTTAGAGTAGGTTATGGTTTAGTAGGTAACCAAAATATACCTCATAACTTGTATGACAGACGTGACCGTTATTCTGACTGGAACGCTAACCAAGGTGCTTCTGATATTTCTGGAGGAGGTCTGAATGCAGTCGCCTTTAACAACCCGAACCTGAAATGGGAAACCACTTCAACACTTAACCTAGGTTTGGATTTCGGATTTGCAAATAACAAAGTTACCGGTAATATTGAATTCTATGACAAGCATACTAAAGACTTGTTGTTCCAGGTAGTATCTGCTCAACCGGCTCCTACTCCATTCGTTTGGAAAAATTTAGATACTGATATTCAAAACCGCGGTATTGAATTAGGCTTGAACGTTGTAGCAGTAGATAAAACTGCATTCACATGGGAAGTTTTATTTAATGGAGCATTTAATAAAAACCTCATCAAAAACCTAAGTGGGGTTTACGATACAGGTGAAATAAATGGACAAGGTTTAACAGGTGCCTTTGCACAGCGTCTTGCTGCGGGTCAGCCTATGTTTGCCTTCTTCTTACGTGAATTTGGCGGATATGATGATCAAGGTGTATCGATTTATCCTGCAGGTGACTACCAGCAATTCGTAAATGCTAGTCCAAACCCTACTGTAACGGCAGGTTTGACTAACAACTTCAAGTTTGGAAACTTCGACGCTAGTATTTTCTTTAATGGTGTATTTGGAAATTATATTTATTCAAATACTGCTAATGCTTACTTTACAAAAGGTTCATTAAACAATGGTCGTAACGTAACAAAAGACGTTGTTGCTTCGAAAGAAGGCCCTTGGAATGCTCCTGATGTTTCAACTCGTTTCCTTGAAAAAGGTGATTTTGTTCGTCTACAAAACTTTAATTTAGGTTACAGAGTGCCGGTTTCAGCTGGTAAAGCTGTTACTAACTTAAGAATCTATCTTACTGGCCAGAACCTGATGACATTCACTAAGTACAGTGGTCAGGATCCTGAGGTAAGTACAAACAAATCTCTGAATGGTATTCCATCATTTGGAATTGATTACACTGCTTATCCAAGAGCTAAAACTTGGACTATTGGTGCAAACATTTCATTCTAAAAACAGTTAAACTATCAGATTAAAAATGAAAAAAATGAATTATAATAAAATTTTGGTAACGGGATTGAGCATTTTTGCTCTTACATCTTGTACCGATTTAGTTAATGACGAAACCGATTCAATTGTACGAACCGGTGGTGCTGGCGGATTTACTGCTGGTAATCCTACTGAGCTTTTGATTTCTGCTTATAAAGATCTATCAGCTTATACTGATCAGGGTCAAATTTACTCACTTGGACAACATACGACCGCTGAAATGATTCCTCCTACACGTGGTGTTGACTGGGGAGATAACGGTGTATGGCGTACTTTAGATCAGCACACCTGGGATGCTACGCACTCCGGCATTATTTCAACCTGGAATAATTTGAATCAAAGAATTTATAAAGCAAACGAAATAATTGCATCTAATCCTTCGGCTTCTCAAAAAGCTGAGGCTCAATTTCTACGTGCATTTAATATGTTTCACGTTATGGATTTCTTTGGTCAGGTTCCTTTCAGAGAAGTTACCGACGGTGTTGATGTAAATCCAAAGGTTCTATCCCGTTCTGAAGCTTTTGATCTAATTGTTAAAGATCTTACTGAAGCATTACCTGGACTTGGCAAAATCGGACCTGCAGCTGTTAACGGTAAAGCTGGAAAAGCAGCTGCTAATTTCTTATTGGCTAAGCTTTATTTAAATAAGGCAGTTTATAAAGCTTCCAGCCCATCTGGTCCTTATACTTTTGACAAGGCTGACATGGACAAAGTAATATCTTATGTGGATGCTATTACTGCTGACGGATATAGTATATCGGATGATTTCTTCCAAAACTTTAAGGCAGACGCAGCTACAGAAACTATTTTTAGTTCTGCTGAAGGAACACCTCAAAACCGTTGGATGATGACCCTTCACTACGACCAGAACCCATCTGGTTGGAATGGATTTGCTACTCTTGCCGATTTCTACGATACCTTCGATGATGGTGACATCCGTAAAGGGGTAAAAGCGAAAGGAGATGGATCTGACTACTCTGGTATTGGTTATGGTTTTCTAATTGGTCAGCAGATCAATGATAAAGGTGAAGATATTGTTGATTCCAGATCTAAAAAGCCTCTTGTATTTAGTCGTGATGTTGCTCTTGCTGGTACGCCAACCGAAAAAGGTATTCGTGCCATCAAATACCACCCCGCGACTGCTGGCAAATATATCCTGATGCGTTATGCTGAAGCCTATTTGATGAAAGCTGAAGCCATGTTACGTAGTGGTAATGCCGCTGGTGCATTGTCAATGGTTAATGATTTAAGAGCAAAAAGAAGTGCAAAAGCCTTAGGTTCTCTTGATGAGAATTCTATGTTTGCTGAAATCGGCCGTGAATTATATTGGGAAGGTGGTAAAAGAACTTCTGAGGTGCGTTTTGGTAAATTTACTTCTGGGACAGGGGTATTGATCACTGAACCTTACACAGTATTGTTCCCTATTCCTTCACCGGCTATAGTTTCTAACCCGAATTTAACTCAAAACGAAGGTTATTAAGAATTAAATTCTTAGCTATATTTCAAAAATGCTCGAACCAGTTTCGGGCATTTTTGATTTAACCTCTTTTAAAATGAAAAGACTTAAATATTCTATATTGATTTTGACATTTGCTTTATCTTGTAAATCGGGAAGTACAAATGTTAACGAAGAAATTTTTAAATATTCCCAAATTCTTGCTGCAGAAGAAGCTGTTATTGATATTTCTATTAATGGAAAAGAATTTTACGATGAAAAATCACGTTTTAAAGGGGTACTGCTTGTAAATGACAATGGTCTTACTATTAATTTAAAAGATCAGAATCAAGGAAATATGATAGTCAATTTAGAGCAAAAAGACTGGTTTAAAACTAAACCTTATAAAGTTGCATTTAATGAATCTTATTCTGCTACCGAGAAAAAAGGTTCATTAATGATAGGAAAATTGAGCAGTACATCACAAAATATGGGAGAAGGGTATGTTTTAAGCGATGGCTTTTTTGAAGTTCTTAAAATTAATAAAGAAGTTTGTTATCTGTTTATCAAGGGCAGGGTCAAGCACCCCTTCAATCCCGATCTGGAATACCCCATTGAAGGACAAATTATTTGGAAAAAACCTTCAACAGAATTTGTTAGAATTCCTTTTGAATCATTTCAACTTCCGGAAGCAAAATCAATCAAATGAATAAGATTAATTTTTTCATTTTATACATATTATTAGGGAATACCGTATTCTTGATAAATTCTTGCACCAATGAACCCGCAGATGGTATTTTCAAACTACTTTCTTCCGCCAAAACAGGTATTAACTTTTCTAATGACATCGAAAATAATGAACACTTCAATATTTTCAATTACCGCAATTTTTATAATGGTGGAGGAGTGGCAATTGGCGATATAAATAATGACGGTCTTCCGGATATCTATTTCACAGCCAATATGGGCTCAAACAAACTTTATTTAAACAAAGGAGACTTCAAATTTGAAGATATTACAGATAAAGCCGGAGTTAAAGAAGAAATAAAATGGAGCACAGGTGTGGTAATGGTAGATCTTAATCACGATGGACTACTGGATATTTACGTATGTAATGCTGGCTATAGAAAAGGTATCGGACAGGAAAATTCACTTTTTATAAACAACGGGGATCTGACCTTTACAGAAAAAGCAGCCGAATATGGTTTAGATGACAATGGCTATAGCACACATGCTGCCTTTTTTGATTACGACCTCGACGGCGACCTAGATGCATATATACTTAATAACAGCTTTATTCCCGTAAACACCCTGAACTACGCCAATAATCGGGATATGCGGGCAAAAGATTGGCCAGTTAAAGAATTCCTTAAAGGAGGAGGTGATAAACTACTAAGAAACGACAATGATAAGTTTGTTGACATAAGTGAGGATGCTGGTATTTACGGTAGTTTAATTGGTTTTGGCCTCGGTGTTACAGTCGGTGATGTCAATCAGGATCTTTACCCGGACATATATGTCTCGAACGATTTTTTTGAAAAGGATTATTTATACATCAATCAAAAAGACGGCACCTTTAAAGAAGAATTAGAAGAAAGAATAAAACACACAAGTCTTGCCTCAA
>JAHEBN010000311.1 GCA_024645245.1 Jiulongibacter sp.
TTCGCTATGGCAAATAATTCAATGTAAGTAGGAAATAAGTCAAACTGTCCGGAGTTAATGACCTTATCTGCCATAGCTAAAGCATCGTTCCATTTTTTAAGATTTAGATAAAACTTACATAGAATACCGGCCGCCGCACCACTAGAAGCCTTTCCATAAGCCGGTTTAGCAGGAAGGTCATTCATGGCTTCGGTCATATCCTTTATTATTTGTGCTACCCATTCGGCGTCTGTTGCCCTGGGTTTTTGTAATGCATCAAATGTAGATGAAAGAAACATAGGACCAGTACCGAAAAGGTCATAAATATCAATCATTGACTTTGCTCTTAAAAACTTAGCTTCGGCGGTTATGCCTTTTACAAATTCGGCTTCAAAATCTCCATTGGGTAAATTATCAAGTACCAAATTCACATCTCTGATTGCCCGATAGCTATTGGTCCATTCTCCATTAAAACGCCCGGCATTAGAATCCCAGGTATATTCCCGCATTGGCGTAAGGTCGGTCTCAATACTTCCTCCCCTGTTCCAAATCTCTCCTGAAGGCATTTGGAAAGTCGAAATGGCATTGAAAGTATCCTGATTATGACGTTGCTGAATCGCATACGCATTATTCAAAACTGAATTAATACCTTCTTTGGTCTTTAAAAAGTTTTCAGGGGCAAGTTCCGAAAAAACCGTTTCCACCAAAGGTTTTTCACAGTTTTGAAAAGATAAGCCTAAAAAGATAGTAATGAGAGATTTGGCAAATATATTTTTCATTTCTTTATTTTTTTAGTTTTTAAAATTAAAATCCAGCCGTTAGGCCAAACAGGAATGATTTGGTGAGAGGATAAGAGTTGTCATCGGCACGAGCTGCTGAGCTATTACCTCGTAAACTGGCCTCAGGATCCCACCCGATATAGTTTGAAATGGTAAGTAAGTTTTGAGCAGTAACATAAACACCTAAATTTTGAAAAACCTTCGTAGTTTTCAGGGGTATATTATAGCTCAAAGTTGCTGTTCTAAGTCTAATAAATGAAGCATCTTCAATAGTTAGATTATTTACTTTTCCACCTCCATAAGCAGATGGAGAAACTCCAGACGGATACTTACCATCAGGGTTAGTCGGTGACCATCTGTCTAAAAATTGTTTACGAAATTTATTTCTTCTAAAATTGGCCGGATACATACTTTGAATAGCTTGTACATTAATGTTTTCCACTCCTTGAACTGCCTGAATAAAGAAATTTAAATTAAATCCTTTATAACTAATCTCGTTTCCTAAGCCTGCAGTAAAATCCGGAAAAGGCTTACCTAAAATAACCTGATCTGCTGGTGTAATAGCACCATCCCCGTTGGTGTCCTGAAAAATCGGGTAACCCGGCTTCGAGCTTTTTTGAGCAGAAGCCGCAACCTCTTCTTTAGTATTAAAAATACCTGTAATTTTATAACCATAATAAGAGAAAATAGGCTCCCCCGGCTTTATGATAGCCGAATTACCCACGTTATCTAATGCTCCGGTAATAATTTGGTCAAGTCCCCCTATTTCAACCGCCTTATTTTTTATTGCTGCAATATTAAAACTGGTAGTCCATCTAAAATCCTTCGCATTTACATTGGTCGAATTCAATTGTAATTCAATTCCTGAATTTTGAACTTTACCCACATTGGTCAAAATTGAGGTATATCCTGTGGATCGTGGAATTGGAAGATTAAGGAGTAAGTCATTAGTATTTTTATTAAAGTAATCAACTGAACCGCTTATTCTGCCCAAAGCAAGTCCAAAATCTAGTCCAATATTTGATTGGGTCGTAGTTTCCCATTTTAGATTGGGGTTGGCGATTCTTGAGGGCTGGGTAGAAGAAAAAATAGCATTATTAAAAACGGCTTGTCCACCATTACTTAAAGTAGATAAGGAGGTGTAATTGCCAATCTCCTGGTTGCCTGTTTTTCCCCAACTCAATCTTAACTTCAAATCCAATGCATCAGGAATAAACTCTTCCTCGCTCATTTTCCAGGCGAAAGCAGCAGAAGGAAAATAACCATACTTGTTGTTAGCCCCAAATCGTGAAGAACCATCAGCTCTTAAAGAGGCAGTGAAAAGGTACTTGTTGTTCAGTGTGTAATTTGCCCTACCTAAATAAGATAATAAGGTATTCTCTTCTTTACTGCTTCC
>JAHEBN010000312.1 GCA_024645245.1 Jiulongibacter sp.
GCATTTACGTTTAAAGTGGTACAATAAGTATCAAACACCGCGAGATCTTGGGAGTATACATAAGTTTTAAGGTTGCTTGAAAAATTAGGGCTGTAGTTCAACGGTTTGAATAGGATTTGCACATTAACCGTGCTTAGAGAAATTCATCATAGAAACTGATCGTTCAAGATATCTCTTCACACCCCAAGGATATCAGCTTGCCGTAAACCTTTTCATTTGTCTGACATTTTGGCCCTGATTGCATATCTGCAATTTTCAATAGGGCAAATCCATTTTATAGGGTTTGCCTTTTTTGCATTTCTGCAAGAAATAAGATATATGTACTTGAAATTGAGATGCATTGACCTTTGGTATTGGTAAGATATCTGTAATCAACCACACCCCTCATTTTCTATCAATCAACCCTATCAATTAATGCCACAATGTTATAAATGCTTATTGTAATATTTCATGCTACTATGTAATTAATGTAATAGGTTTTGTGTAAATTGTCTCGCAATCACATGGTTTTTTCTATGAATTAGTACTTTAATATGTACCCTAAAATTAAGGCCAATGCTTAATATTTGAGGCTTTGCGATGAAAATATTTGTTTTGCACAATTTTTGCATATAGAAATCGTTGGATCTTTTTCTTTATTAAGATTTAATCTTAATTATACGAACCAATATTATCAAAAGAAACTGTTATCCCATCTCACATTTTCTTTTTATAAAAATAATATTAATAGAACCTTGAAAAATTCATCTATGAAGTCAGCCAATCAAACTTATACCCAACTTAAAACAGTCCTGAATAAATTTCGCAGAGGAGTATTCGCGACTATCTCAGGCTTTTCACTCACTAGAGCTAAATTGCTTTTAAGATATTTATGGTACAACAAAATCAAAAAGGAGGTTATTCCACAGTTAATCACAGTTGGTGTAACAAATAGTTGTCAATGTAGATGCGTTCACTGTTCTTCTAATGTTCCGAAACTCAAACAGAGTTTAAAAGAAAAAGAAATGACAACGTGGCAAATTAAAGATTTAATTGATCAGACAGTTATGATTGGAATACCTCGAATAACCTTTTTTGGCGGTGAACCTTTATTGAGGAAAGATATATTTGAGTTAATTAGATATGCAAATTCGAAAGGTTTGATTACGAGAATTAATACAAATGGCCTTGCGTTAAGTGAAAAAGTGGTTTTGAAATTAAAGAATGCTGGGTTAACCCACTGTGATGTCTCTATCGATGATTCAAATCCTGAAATACATGATGAATTGCGCGGTGTTCCCGGATTATTTGAAAAAGTGATTAAAGGGATTGAATTATTAAAAAAACACAAGATGCTTTGCCAGATAGTAACTTATGCTGGTAAAAGAAATGTTACTGCCGGTTTGGAAAGAACTATCGATTTGGGAAGAAAGCTACAGGTAACTTCTGTTTCAATTGTTTTTCCAATGGCTACGGGATGTTGGTTCGAATCTTTTGATGAGCTGTTGAATAAGGAGGAAAGAGAAAAGGTGAGGAATTTGGCAGATGCAAGTTTTGTTCACATTGAAATCCCGACATCAAAACATAGATGTAACGTAATTAAGCAGGCATCGCTTTATGTTTCTCCGGAAGGTAATGTTACTCCCTGCGCATTCATCCCTTGGTCATTTGGCAATATTAAGAACCATAAGCTTTATAAACTGGTTAATTCCTTTTACTCAGAGTATAATATAGACCACCAAGGTGATTGCTTAATGAATGACTATTATACTCGTGATATGCTCCGAAAAACTGTTGAAAAGGTACGAACAAATAATTCTAAAAAATTACAACCTAATAGCAACTTTTAATGTTTTGACTATATACCTTATCAATCAACAAAGGTGTTGATTGCTACCCTAAACTTTGAACTCAGATCATTCTAATATGGTTACGATTTCGATATAAAATCATCAACTCCAAAACGTTGATATCTGCTATATATCGCAGGAATTTCAATCCTAAATTCTCTACAGATATCACAACACCTGACAAACAATTTTATAATCCATATACTGGCAAGATAACGCAATAGTTGAATCCGGCCCAAAACCCTCACTTTTTGATAATTCAATTGTCTGAACGAGGCCTGTAAAAATAAAAATTCATAGACACCCCTTCCTCACCTAAAAA
>JAHEBN010000183.1 GCA_024645245.1 Jiulongibacter sp.
AATTGGTAAAAGACTGCAAAGTTTTCTTCTATCCCAAATTCGGCAAATTTTCACCAATAATAATTGATGTGATTTTCGATCATTTTCTTATTTTGAATTGGAAAAAATTGACAAATGAGCCCCTGGAAACATTTATTAATAGAACTTATGTGAATCTGGAAAAGAATCTTGATAAAATGCCAGAACCTATGCAGAAAATGGTGAAATCAATGATAGAATTTAATTGGTTGCCCAATTATGCCCAAAAAATTGGTATAGAAAGGGCTTTTCAAAATTTAAATAAAAAAATAAATTACCAATTGGACCTAACAGAGGCAATTCCCTTAATGGAAGAAAACTTTCAGGTTCTTAATGACATTTTTATGAAGTTTATAAAAATTATGATGGATTGGTGCGAAAATTTCCTAAAAGAAGAAGTAAATGGCCAGTAAAACAGCTCAAAGTTTTTTAAAAGAATTTGATCCTGCTAAAGTTAAAAATTTGTACCTCTTACACGGTACAGAAGGGTATTATTTACAAAAAATAACAAAAATTTTTCAGGATAACGTAGTCCCGGATTTTGAAAAAGGTTTTAATGAGTTTATAATGTACGGTAAAGACCTTACAGTGGGTGATGTTTTATCTAATGCCCGCAGGTTTCCGATGATGGCTGAAAAGCAATTGGTGCTTATAAAAGATGCCCATTTAATTCAGGATATTGGCAATAAAGATTCTTTGGTTATGCTTGAAAATTATGCTAAAAATCCATTGTCAAGTACTGTTCTGGTGATGGTTTTTGGAAAGTTACAAGACGAACGTAAAACCTGGGTAAAAGCATTTGGAGACAAAGGTGAATTAATTCAATCAAAAGGTTTATATGATAATCAGGTTGCAGATTTCATAGCGGCCTATGTGAAAGAAAAAAAGTTCACTATAAATCCAAAAGCGAGCCAATTATTATTTGAACATATTGGTAATAATCTGGAAGCTCTGGCTAAAGAAATTGACAAAATAGCCATTAATCTAAATGAAAATGCAGAAATAAATGCAGATATAATTCAAGAATATGTTGGAATAAGCAAGGATTACAATGTATTTGAGTTACAAAAGGCATTATCAGTTCGAAATGTTCCTGTTAGTATGAAAATTGCCAGCTATCTGGCAGATAATACAAAAGACAATCCGATTCAGCAGGTAATAATTATGCTTTATAATTTTTTCACGAAAGTATTAATAGTGCAAACAAGTACCAATAAGTCTGATGCCCATTTGGCAACTATATTAAAAGTTAATCCGTTTTTTGTAAAAGATTATTCCAAAGCATCATCCACATTTTCATTTGCAAAAGTCTTAGAAATTATTGGACATTTAAGAAAAATTGATTCGGAATCGAAAGGATTAAATACAGGATCCAAAAACGAAAAAGATCTTTATAACGAATTAATGCTGGGTATTTTGTATTAGACATGATTTCTGGCAAAGAATTATTTACTCAAAATCGTATGAACAAAAAACCCTAAATGCCTGATGCAAATAGGGTTATCTTTTTGTAGCGGAGGGGGGAATCGAACCCCCGACCTCCGGGTTATGAATCCGACGCTCTAACCATCTGAGCTACCCCGCCTGCTAACGAGGGTGCAAAACTATAAAATCATTTTTTACCTTCCAAAAAGAATCTCAAAAGTATGGTAAAAACAAAAATATATTTAACTAAACTTGTTTGTTCTATATGAATAACCTAAATAGGAAACAAAATAGGAATTGATATGACAAAATTTAAATTTTCTGAAGAATATCCGTTTAAAACTTCTCACAAAGTTCTTTTTACGTATATCAATACAGCCGGTGGTTTACAGCAGTGGTTTGCTGAAAGTGTTAATATTGACTCTGAACATAATTTTAATTTTGAGTGGGACTCTGAAATTCATACTGCTCATCATACTTCCCGTTTAAATAAATCCTCCCGTTTCGATTTTATAGGTGAAGATGATGGCAATGTATTAGAATTCAAATTGATCCAGGGTGAATTAGACGATTCTACATACCTCAAAATAACTGATATTTCTGACAATGATGATGAAGACGAGCTTCGAGCCTTATGGGATGCTTTGATTCAGGATTTAAAAGAAATCGTTGGAGGTTAATATTCCTTAAATTATTGTCTCTCATAAGGAATTAGCCCTATTTTGCAGGGATTTTAATTGCTCAATGAAAAAAATTGATAAACTGGTTTTAAAAATCTTTATTGGACCATTTATACTGATCACAGTAATAATGGTCTTTATTTTTTTAATGAGGTTTTTAATGCTGTATTTTGATGATTTTGTAGGTAAAAACCTGGGTTTGGATATTTTTGCCAAGCTATTTTTTTACTTTTCAATAATCACTGTTCCATTATCATTGCCCTTATCCACATTACTGGCGGCATTGATGTGTTTTGGTAATTTAGGTGAGCACACGGAGCTGACTGCCATAAAATCAGCTGGAATTCCTGTTAGCAGGGTTATTCGGCCGGCATTTATTTTTACCATTTTTATTTGCATGTTTTCTTTTTGGTATAATAATACGGTTACCCCTTGGGCCAATTTAAAGGGGTATTCCTTACTTTATGATATAAAAACAACCAAGGTCACATTAAATATTAGTGAGGGAATTTTTTACAGAGAAATACCGGGTTATAGTATCAAGGTGCAGGAAAAATTGGCCGATGATAAAACTCTGAAAAACATTATTGTTTATAATCATAGTAGCAGAGATGGAAATAAAAATGTAACCGTTGCTGATTCAGGTAAAATGTATACCATGTACGACGATCGCTATTTAATTTTTGAATTGTATAATGGCATAAACTACAGCGAACAAAAAAGTAATGGTGCATCTTATGATGATACACAATTTACTAAAAATAGTTTTAAGAAAAACAGGATGGTATTTTCGCTGGAGAGCTTTGGTATTAAACGAACTGATGAAAACCAGTTTAAGTACCATGAATACATGAAAAATATTTCGGAATTGGATCATCAAATCGATTCAACACGAAAAGAGCTCAAGCGTACTTCAAAAAATCACTTAGATGTGGTAAAGAACCAAAGTGTATATCAATTCAAAAATTATAATAATAGGGTCGAAATAGATAGTACTTCAGGTGATACAACTAAAAGACTCATATTGCCCGGTCCATGGATAGATAAGAAATTGGAGGCACTATCAAAAAGTTATCGGAATATGGAAATTTTTGATGTTGTTAAAACTAATTTACAAAGTTCCAAATCTCAGCTTAGTACAAATTCATCCATTTTAAATGGCAAAAAACGTGAAATGTATCGGGCCGATGTTGAGAAGTGGCATAAAATCACTTATGCTGTTGCATGCCTGGCCATGTTAATCATAGGCTCTTCCCTTGGAGCAATAATTAAAAAAGGCGGTTTTGGCCTGCCGGTTCTTTTAGCCATAAGTTTTTTTATCTTTTATTATGTAATGATGCAACTGGGCGATAAATATGCCAAAGAAGGCATCATTCCGGTAATTATAGGTACCTGGATACCCAATTTAGTCTTATTTATTATGGGAACCTATTTGATTCGGAAGGCAACTAAAGATGCCCGCTTATTTGATAGTGATATTTACATTCAATTCTGGGAGAAAATAAAGCCATATTTTCCTAAAAGAAAGTCCTTGTCTTAAATTAGTTATAAAAAAATATTCATACCTTTGCGGCTCTTTTAATTTTATCACTTAATCTAGGTTAACATCAGATGTATTTAACTTCGGAGAAAAAACAGGAAATTTTCAAAGCGAAAGGTTTCCAGAAATCAGAAAGCGATACCGGTTCGGCAGAATCGCAGATTGCATTATTTACTTACAGAATCAGTCATTTAACTGAGCACTTAAAAAAACACAAGCATGATTATGCAACACGTGTTGGTTTGCTTAAGTTAGTTGGTAAGCGTAGAAGACTGCTTGATTATCTTACAAAAACAGATATTGAGCGTTACAGAGCGATTATCGCTGAACTTGGCATACGTAAGTAACTATATTAAGGGAATCCTCTTTGGGGGATTCCCTTTTTTGCCACAAAACTTTTTTATTATATCCCCGCGGAACTGAAGGATAGAATCATCGTATAGAAAGCGGAAATACGATTTAATATTTACAAAATTAATGTTCACAGTACATTCTCAAACCATCCAAATTGCAGGTGGTAAAGAAATTATCCTTGAAACAGGCAAGTTGGCACGTCAAGCTGATGGATCGGTTGTTTTAAGATGTGGCAAAACCATGATACTAGCCACGGTGGTTGCCAATAAAGATGCAAAAGAAGGAGTTGATTTCCTTCCGTTATCCGTTGATTATCAAGAAAAATTCGCCTCATCAGGTAAAATTCCGGGAAGCTTCCAAAGAAGAGAAGGAAGACTATCGGATAACGAAATTTTAATTTCAAGATTAATTGACCGTGCTCTTCGTCCATTATTTCCTGAAGATTTCCATGCCGATGTGCAGGTAATGGTGACTTTGATGTCTTCTGATCCCGAAGTTCAACCTGATGCCTTGGCTGCATTAGCTGCATCTGCTGCGATAGCGGTTTCTGATATTCCATTTAACGGACCAATTTCTGAAGTCAGAGTTGCAAAAATAAATGGCAATTATGTGGTAAACCCAAGTACCAGCGAAAACGCCAACGCAAGTCTTGATTTAATAGTTGCCGGTTCTGCAGACAACATCAATATGGTGGAAGGTGAGGCCGACGAAGTTTCAGAAATTGAAATGATCGAAGCAATTAAAGTTGCCCACGAAGCTATTAAAATTCAGGTGGCTGCTCAGAAATCATTAGAAACCAAAGTTGGGAATACCATTAAAAGAACCTACTCCCATGAAACGAATGACGAAGCATTAAGCGAAAAAATGCATAATGAGCTATATGATGCTGTTTATACTGTTGGTGCCCAAGGAAATGCAAATAAGTCAATTCGCAAAGAAGGCTACAAAGCCATTTTGGATGCTTTCATCGCCGGATTACCAGAAGATCACGAATACGATTCTTATTTGATCAAAAAGTATTTCAGCGATATTCAATATGACGCTTCCAGAAATCTGGTATTGGATGAAAGAAAACGTTTGGACGGTCGTGCTTTAACTGAAATTCGCCCGATTGAATGTGAAGTTGACTATTTACCAGGAGCTCACGGTTCTGCGTTATTTACCAGAGGTGAAACGCAATCAATTTCGACTACAACTCTAGGTACCAAGCTTGATGAACAAATTGTAGATCAGGTAATGTTCTCTGGCTATTCGAAGTTTTACCTTCATTATAATTTTCCAGGTTTTTCTACAGGAGAAGTAAAACCCAACAGAGGTGCCAGTCGACGCGAAATCGGACATGGTAACCTGGCTCAGCGTTCATTGAAAAAAGTAATGCCAGCCGATGCGGATAATCCGTATACCATACGCGTAGTAAGTGATATTTTAGAATCAAATGGATCTTCATCTATGGCAACAGTATGTGCCGGATGTTTATCCCTGATGGATGCTGGTGTGCCTATTAAAGCTCCGGTATCTGGAATAGCGATGGGTTTGATTACAAATTCGAAAACGGGGAAATATGCAATCTTGTCTGATATCTTAGGTGATGAAGATCATTTGGGAGATATGGATTTTAAAGTTACTGGTACCACCAAAGGTATTGTAGCTTGTCAGATGGACATTAAGGTTGATGGCCTTTCTTTTGAAATACTTGAAGAAGCCTTAAATCAGGCAAAAGCAGGTAGAGAGCACATTTTGGGAATAATGACCAAAACATTGCAAAGTCCTAGGGAAGACCTTAAATCTCATGCTCCGAGAGCATTTACAATGTTAATTGATCGGGAGTTTATTGGAGCTGTAATCGGACCAGGTGGGAAGATTATTCAGGAAATTCAGCGTGAATCAGGTGCCACTGTTAATATCGAAGAGAAAGACGACAAAGGTGTAGTATCAATTTTTGCAATAGATGGAGATAGCATGAATAAGGCTAAATCCAGAATTATGGGAATTGTAGCCGTACCAGAAGTTGGCACAGTATACGATGCAAAAGTAAAATCAATACAGCCTTTTGGTGCTTTTGTAGAGTTTTTACCTGGGAAAGAAGGTTTACTTCATATTTCAGAAATCAGTTGGGAAAGATTGCCTTCTATGGATGGTGTCTTAGAAACTGGTGAAGAAATTCAGGTTAAACTAACAGAAGTGGATAGAAAAACCGGAAAGTATCGTTTATCTCGTAAAGTTCTTTTAGAAAGACCACCCAGACAAGATAAACCGGCTTCAGAATAAAACGAACAATAATTTTCTTCTGGATGTTGTTGATATAACAGATTCGCTAAATTAAATTGTATTTACTTTAAATTTATATATGAGACAGCTCAAAATAAGCAAACAGATTACCAACCGCGAAAGTCAGTCGTTGGATAAATATCTTCAGGAGATCGGCAAAGTAGACTTACTTACGCCGGATGAAGAAGTTATCCTGGCTCAAAAAATTCGGGATGGGGATCAGTTGTCTTTAGAAAGGCTGACAAAAGCTAACTTACGTTTCGTAGTTTCCGTTGCAAAGCAATATCAAAATCAAGGTTTATCCTTAGGAGACCTTATAAATGAAGGCAATTTAGGCCTGATAAAAGCTGCACAAAGATTCGACGAAACCAGAGGTTTTAAATTTATCTCGTATGCTGTATGGTGGATTCGCCAGTCGATCCTTCAGGCACTTGCCGAGCAATCAAGAATTGTAAGATTGCCATTGAACAGGGTAGGGTCGCTGAACAAAATCTCCAAAACTTTCTCCGAATTGGAGCAGAAATTTGAAAGAGAGCCGTCTCCGGAAGAATTGGCAGAAGTGTTGGAAATTACTTCCAATGAGGTAGTTGACACTATGAAAATTTCAGGAAGGCACATTTCGGTGGATGCACCATTTGTTCAAGGGGAAGAAAACAGCCTTTTGGATGTACTTGAAAATGATACGGAAGAAAAACCGGATCAGGAATTGATGAACGACTCCCTAAGAAGAGAAGTTTTACGGGCACTTTCTACGCTAACTCAACGCGAAGCCGAAGTTATCATGTATTACTTTGGACTAAACGGAGAGCAAGCTATGACTTTGGAAGAAATAGGTGAGAAATTTAACCTAACCAGAGAGCGTGTTCGTCAAATCAAAGAAAAGGCCATTCGCAGATTGAGACAAACTTCTAGAAGTAAAGCTTTAAAAGCCTATTTAGGTTAAGAATTTATTGGTTAATTTTGAAGGCACTTGTTTCAGGTGCCTTTTTTTATACCCTATGACTTCCTTATTTCCATTTTATCAGCTTGCCGATCTATGCGTTTCCAAAGGTATAGAAGATGTAATAATATGTCCGGGAAGTCGCAATGCTCCTTTAACTATTGCCTTTACCGAAAATAAATCGCTGAACTGTATCAGTATTTCCGATGAGCGATCTGCGGCATTTATTGCCCTAGGCATGTCGCTCATGAGTAATAAACCGACTGTAATTATTTGTACAAGCGGAACAGCAGCTTTAAATTTTTCACCTGCAATTGCTGAGGCCTATTTTTTGGAGGTTCCTTTACTGGTTTTAACCGCAGATAGGCCGCCGGAGTGGATTCATCAATACGACGGTCAAACTATATTTCAAACAGGCATTTACGGAACTCACGTAAAAAAATCGGCAGATTGGTTACCTGACCAATCATCAGAGTCATTGATTTATGCAAATCGACTTAGTAATGAATTGTTGAATACTTCAGTAATTTCGCCAAAAGGGCCAGTTCATCTGAATATT
>JAHEBN010000313.1 GCA_024645245.1 Jiulongibacter sp.
CATTAATATCACTTAGTGCCGGGTGTCCGCTCATTCCATGATCTCCCCATACTCCACTGCCACCTTCTTTTATTTTCTTAACCAGGTAGTTCATATTTTCCCTACTCTTAGGGTATTTTTCCGAAACCGCCTGATAACTAGGCCCAATGGATGCCGTGGTATATTGATGGCAAGATTTACAGTCGTTTGATTCGATCAAACTACGTCCTACAGCATAAGAGGCCATATCTTCGGCATTTTTCTGATTGGCAGCCATTTGAATAGGGTCGTAACCTTGTGGAAGAAAATCAAAGGTTACAGCTACTTCTTCAGGTTTTATATTATCAGGTGTATTTCCATCTTCTTTATCATTTACAGATACCGTATAGTTAATGGGTTTTTCATCAAAATAGAATGTCTTGTTGGGAATATCTACCGATAGATCAACCGTTGGTGCCTGATTTCCCGCTGTAATATTAATAGTTCGGGAATTTGAACCTCCTTTCGTGTCTTTTACTTCCAAAACGGCTTGGTAATTACCCGCTTTTTTAAAGATATAATTTACATTTTCACCGGAGAGGTTGGCAATTTTCTTCTTTTTTGCATTTAAAATTGTCCACTCATAATCTAATTTTCCCTGATCGTAATCATCGTAATCGTTGCTGCCCTTTGCCGAAAGATTCACACTTAATGGTAAATTACCTGAAGTAACATCAGCAGTTAATTCGGCCATAGGCTTACGGTTACCGGCATTGTATTCTATTTTCACCAATCTCGAATTATCATTGCCTCTAAACCAGGCCGATCCGTATTGCAACACATACATATCGCCGCTCGGGCCAAATTTCATATCGATTGCTGATGAAAAATTCATATCGGGTAAAACCCGCTCCATCGAAACGTAATTACCATTTTTATCCATAGTGACGGCAATTATCCAGCCACGCATAAATTCGGTGATCAGCCATTTTCCCTCGTAATATTCAGGCCAGGGTCTGGGCGAGGTTTCGAAATCTGTAAAGCGATAAACAGGTCCGCCTGTCGCACTTCTTCCGCCAGTTCCAAGTAGCGGAAATTCTTCCGACTGCCCATATGGATACCACAAAAATGCGGGTACTGGTACAGGTAACTCTTTAATACCCGTATTATTTACTGAATTGTTCACCAAGTGATTGGGATCATAAAGTTCTCCGTAAGTACCATCTTCCGAATTGTATCTGGCGTATGGATAATTATTCCCCACCACATAGGGCCAGCCAAAAAAGCCGGCTTTCTTAGCCTGATTAAATTCATCGTAACCATTTGATCCCCATACAGAATCTTTAGATGCATCCGGCCCTACTTCGCCCCAATAGATGTAGCCTGTTTTACTATCTACCGATACCCTCCAGGCATTCCGGTGGCCCATGGTATAAATTTCAGGTCGTGTGTGGGGTGTACCTGGAGCAAACAAATTGCCCTGAGGGATGGTATAAGAACCATCTTTTTCCGGGTGAATTCTCAGGATTTTACCCCGCAAGTCATTACTATTTCCAGGGGCACGCTGATCATCTTCGTTTTCATGACCGGGAGCTTCATTTAAATTGGAAGCTCCACTCCGTGGATTTACGGTATTATTACCAACTGTCAAATATAAATTACCCAGCCTGTCCCAGGTCATACCTCCACCGGTATGGCAGCATTCTTCGCGTTGTGTTTTTACGTCTATAATTTCTTTTTCAGTAGCCATATCCAGCACATCATCTTTCAATTCAAATCTTGAAAGCACATGACGCACAGATTTTGGATCGGCGTAGTACAGATACACCCAGTGGTTATCTTTAAAATCCGGATCTACCGTAACTCCCATCAAACCTTCTTCGGCCTCGCGGGTACGGCCCTCTTTATTGGTATACTTGGTGTTTACTTCAATAAAACCGGCATCCAAAACTTCTTTGGTTTTTTCATCTATAATTTTCACACCGCCTTTACGCTCGACCACAATAACTTTGTCGCCCGGCAGAAAAGCCATTTCCATAGGTTCATCAAGTCCTTCGGCAAGAACTACTTGCGTAAAACGATTATCCTCCGGCTTTTCCGGACCCGATTGCAGCCAGTTTAAACCCAGGCAGGTAATAAAAAATGCTGAGAAAATTTTGATCATTTGATTTATGCAATAAAT
>JAHEBN010000037.1 GCA_024645245.1 Jiulongibacter sp.
CAGTTACCACCTACTGCCACATTGAAAATAAAGAAAAACTCCTCGCTTAATTCACTCAACCCGGCAGGAGTAATGTCAATTATATGAAACTGTACATCATCCAGGTACCAGACAATTTTCTTTTCGTCCCACTCGATAGAAAACACATGAAATTCATCACTGAAAATACCTTTTACCAGTTCTGTTTTTCCTCCGTACTCGGCATGCGAATTGCTATTATCCCAATGTACGGTACCGTACACCGTATTATCTTTTCCTTGGCCGCCCACCATTTCCATGATATCAATTTCACCACATTTAGGCCAGCTTACTTCGTTTATGTTTTTGCCCAACATCCACAAAGCCGGCCATATCCCCTGCCCTTTTGGTAAAGCCGCACGTATGTCAATCCGACCAAATTTTTGAATTACCTTATTTTGAGTAGTAAGTCTGGATGAGGAGTATTGCTTTCCATTTACCGCTTCTTTTTTTGCCTCAATTACCAGATAACCGTCTTTTACGGTTGTATTTTCTTTTTTATAATATTGCAGCTCATTATTTCCCCATCCGCAATTACCCGGGCAGCCATCACCCATTTCATAATTCCAATTATCTTCATTAAGGCTTGTACCGCTAAATTCATCTGCCCAAACCAGGGTTCTGTTCGGATAGCTTTCCGGGCTCGAATAACCTTTTTCCGGTATAAATCCTTTTGCCGAAACATTATCGTCAGTATCATCGGCATTGGCCACATAGCCAAAAGGCTGCTGACAAGAAGCAAAACTTACATTTTTATCGCCCAGTCCATCATTATCGGCATCTTTGTACCAGGTGGATTCGGCACAAAGTGTTTCTTCGGTTTCCTTTTTGCATGAACCCAGAATAACTAAACTTAAAAAAATAACGATAACCATTAGATTTCTTTTCCTCATCTCCGAAAATGTTTTTAAAAGCAAACCAAAAGAATTTAAAATTGTTTCTTAAGCTGCAAAATAGATCATTCTGTTCATAATGAAAATTGATAACTTAACAGTTGCCTATTTCTGCTTCCAAATTAGGATAAAAACTTGCTTTTTAGAAATCGCATTAATAAAATCTTGCTTGTTTTTAATGCGGTTTTGATCAGGTTCAGCGAGTCAATCACCAATTCCTTTCCCTGTAGTTCTCCCCAAAAAAAAGAGATAACACTGTAGTAACACCTTGTTCATAATTTACTAATATCGGCAAGTTAAATTTGTATACAAGTGAATATATACAAAATGAAAACAATCTCTCTTAGCACCAAAATGTTAAGCATAAAAATGCTGCTTTTGGAAAAATCAAGAAATCAGGAAGAACTTTATCCGGTAATTGACCTGTTGAGTTTTAGCCAGAAAAACCGAAAAATTAATAAAACCTCCATTCGTGAATCTTACCGCGATGTATCTGCGGCTTTAGAGAATCTGGAAGTTAACAATCGCCAGTCCATAATCAGGGAAGTGAAGGATGTGTACTCAGGGCTTTTCTAAAAAAAAGATTTAAAGGTAACATTCAACTCACTTCTTAACAATAAGTTAGCATTGCATTGATTCACAAGTAATACAGGTTTTCGAAATTTGTTAATTGAAAAATTGGCAATATGCAATACAAAACAATTGTGCTTTCTGACATTCATCTGGGTACCTCGGGCTCAAAAGCCAGAGAAGTTACCGCTTTTTTAAAACAATATGCCTGCGAAAGATTAATTCTTAATGGGGATATAATTGACGGCTGGCAGTTAAAAAAATACGGAGCCTGGAAAAAGAAACATACAGCTTTTATACGTGCGGTATTAAAGAAAATTGAGCAGCACAATACCATGGTTTACTATTTACGTGGTAATCACGATGATTTTCTTGACCAGGTACTGCCTATGAGTATGGGTCGCAATTTTCATATCGTAAAGGAATTAACCATAGAAACAGGTAAAAGGAAATTCTATGTAATTCATGGAGATGTGTTTGATCTGGTAACCAAAAATGCTAAATGGCTCGCTCATATTGGTGATTTGGGTTACACCTTTTTATTGTGGCTCAATAAAAAGTATAATCATTACCGTTTGTCGAAAGGTAAAAGTTACTATTCGCTTTCACAAAGGGTAAAAAATTCGATAAAAGTAGCGGTAAACTACGTTTCAGATTTTGAAACCCAACTTGCCGAACTAGCCAAATCCAAAACCTGCGATGGGATTATCTGCGGACACATCCATCATCCGGCAAAAAAAGAAATTAATGGAATCACTTATTTAAACTCCGGAGACTGGGTAGAAAACATGACAGCATTGGTAGAAGATTACGAAGGAAATTGGGAAATTATTTATTATGCTCTCCAAAATAAATACGAGGAAGTAGAGCACAACACATTCGATGATGTGGATAAGAACGGGGAAGAAAGAGATTATTTTTTTGAGGCCTCATACAGCCATCTTTTTCAGGAAAAATAATATAGCCATAAAAAAAACATAAAGTTTATTCAACCTGAAATTAATAATGCGGGAAGAATAAATTTTATGCCAGATACTGTATGTCCTAAAATTTTGCGACAATACTTTTTAAAGACTTAAAATATTATCCGGATGAAAGTTCTTTTTATTGTTCAGGGTGAAGGCAGAGGACATTTGACACAAGCTGTGAGCATGTGGCAATTACTCACTGATAGTGGACATCAGGTTCAGGCTTGTCTGGTGGGGAAAAGTACCTATCAACATCAAAGTTTTTTAGAAAGTCAGCTGGATGCACCGGTTGACTATTTTGTTAGTCCTAATCTGGCTTATGGGGTGAATAAACCGGGTTTGAGCCTCAGGCGTACACTTTCAGAAAATTTAAGGAAAATACCTCAATTACACCAAAGCATTATTTTTTTAAGAAAGAAAATTAAATATTACCAACCGGATTTAATCATCAACTTTTATGATTTACTGGGTGGTATAACTAAAGCATTAAGTCCGGATATAAAAATACCTATGGTATGCATAGCACATCAATACCTGCTTTTGCACAAAGATTTTGACTTTCCAGTAAGCAATGAGATGGATAAGTTTCTGGTAAATTTGAATACCCGGATTACCGCATTAAGGGCGAATAAATTACTCGCACTTTCATTTGCCCCCCTAAATGCTACAAAAAAAATCATCAGTGTACCACCCTTATTAAGAAAAGAGATTGAAAAGGAGCAAGTGGGTAACTATAATTATTTATTGGCTTATATGACCAATGAATGCTTTTTGTCGGAACTAATAAAGTGGAGTGAAAAGAATCCACAGGAGGAAATTCATTGTTTTGTACAAAGAAGTCAGGAAAATGAAGTAGAACAAATAAGTATGAATTTATTTATACATAAACCACACGCTCACAAATTTTTACACCTCATGGCCAATTGCAAAGGCTTAATTACTTCAGCCGGATTTGAATCTGTATCTGAAGCCATTTATTTAGGCAAACCCATCATGATGATTCCCGTTCCCAGGCATTTTGAACAAAAATGTAATGCACATGATGCAAGCACCTATGGAGCAGGTATTGCAGCAGAAGAATTCAATCCAAAATACCTATTAGATTTTATACATCAATACGAAAGTCCCGCTTTAAATTTCAGAAACTGGCTGGTGGAAGGAAAACAAGTATTATTGAGGGAATTAGAAAAAATGGCGAAGCCGTCATTTAAGGCAGCTTAAGGTATTCCCGGTCAAAATTTTTGAGGAACTAAATTAGCTTGGATACATTTTTCCAGTCAACAGGCTTTATTAATTTCAAAACCCTTTTATCCTAATATCGCCATTATTTCAGGCTGCTTCCGGAAAAAAGGTATAATAAAAGAGCATAAAGCTGACCATAAGAAGTTGCGGCCAATAGTCTTTTATAATCTCTTTGAAAAATTGATTTTTCATCTGTATCCAAGTATTTAACACAAAAATACTAGTCAGGAATTACCTGTAATTTATGGGAATATTAAGAAACAATAAACCCCTTCAAAGAAGGGGTTATTGAGTTTTTACCAATATGAATCAAGTTTGATTTATAAACATTGATTAATAATTTGTGTTTTGTGGATCCCAGTTTGCCCAGGTTTCAGTCCAGTCTGTTGTACTAAAAGCTCCAACATAAGGTGCAGCTTCAAATCCTGAAGGAAGTTCAGCACCACCGCTTAATAATGGAGAACCAGCTTGTGGCAATAATCCCGGCTTACCACTCAATCTATTGTAAGCCGAAGCTAATTTCAATACAGTTGCATCTTTGGTAAATACATTCTTGTTGGCCGCATCTTCCAGTTTACTTGCATCACCGGCAACCAAGGGCTTGATAGAATTTTCTACAAACATTCCTTTGTAATCCATTTTACCAGCCACATAGTTATCAATTACCTTGTCTTGCAGTTCAAGTCCACCTTTGTTCCAGTCACCTGTGGAAACCGCATTGTATATTCCCAATTCGGAGTTTCTTCTGATTCTGTATTGTGACCTGAATTTGGGATCAATAGCTCCTTCACCCATAACCATGGTGATATTTGCAAATCTCGGTGCTGTTTTTGGTGTAGCATCGCTACCTGTACCATCGTTATCCGATTCAAAACCATTTGAATCAGAGCAAGAGCATTGATCGGCAATCGATGGATCTCTCAGAATATAGCCAAATTGCACTTTACCTTGAAAACCATTGTCGGTATCAAAATCATCATCCAATCCTTTATAGGCAATGAGGTGTTTAGCATTTACAGTTCCACCAAACCATTCGTAAGAGTCATCACCTGAATACGAAACCTGCACGTAGTCAATTGTAGTACCTGAACCCACTCCACCGAATGTTAAGCCGTTGATTTCTTTGTCTGTTTCAAATGCTATTCCAGCGAATTCTATTCTGACATATTTCAAAATTCCAGAGTTATCAGCTGCATCAGACCCACCGAACTCTGTTGTATTTTCACCTTCAACCACAATTGGAGTTTTGTTAACCGGAGCTTTCCCTAACAAAACGACACCACCCCAGTCACCCGATTTTCTTGAACCCTTCGCCTGATTTGAGGTAAAAACAATCGGCTTTGAAACAGATCCTTCAGCAAATATTTTTGCTCCCGGCTCAATAAACAAAGTAGCTTTAGAAGCTAAATCACCCTTAATAACCACTCCTGGCTCAATTACCAAAGTAGCACCAGGTTTTACATACACGAAACCTTTTAATAAATAAGTCTTCCCTTCTATAAACTTCACAGTAGAATTTTTAGTGATATCACCGGAGATTTCATAGTTCGCGAAATCTGAAGGTGTTTCAACAATCGGATCTGGCGTGGTTGTTTTATCACATGACATTACCACCGCACCTATCCCACAGATAAGTGCCAAATACAAAGCATTTTTTTTCATTGTAATAAGATTAAAAGATTTAGAAGAACGTTTTCTTTGGTTTATTTAAAATGTATAATTTACACCTAAAGTATAATAACCTCCCCTTCTGAATGACTGTATCAAATCATCCTGACCCTTAACAGGTTTTGACGAGATTTTCCCATCCAAATTAGTGTCCTGATAAATTCTGAACTTATTATTCAAAATATCCTGACCACCCGCACGGAGTTCAAAATGGCTATTAATTTTCTTAATTATGCTTATATCCAACATGTTTCTTGAAAGCTCATATTGATCCGGATAAAGCCCATTTAAATTAGATTCATTCTTGTCTCCTACATACACTATACGTGGACCAATAACATTATAAATTACATTAACCTGAGTACCTGAATTTACGTCGTTATAGAATATACCTGCATTCACAATATATGGCGATTGACCTTGCAGTTGACGCTCACCGAAATTTGAAGTAACACCTGCAGAAGATTTAACAGAACTATTAATCAGTGAGGTATTCAGAATCAAATTCAAGTTTTGCACAAATTTATTCCCCGAAAGCTCTTTTAAAGATTTCCTGATTTCCAGCTCTACACCCGATGAATTTGCATTTGCTACATTAGCATAGGAGAAGTTCACTCCTGAGCCCGAATAACGAATCACCTGCTCAATCGGATTGGTAAATAGTTTATGGAACACACCAATCGAAATCAATTCACTAGGTGAAGGATAGAATTCATATCTTAAATCAAAATTATCTACATGAGCATTAATCAGGTTTGGATTACCCGTCTTGCTTGCATTCAAACTGAAATCATAATAGGTAAACGGAGCCAATTCTCTGAATTCAGGTCTGTTTAAAGTTTTACCCCAGGAAGCTCTTAGTAAAGATTTATCTGAAAAATTGTAAGAAGTATTGACTGAAGGTAGAATATTTACATTTTCAAGATTCACTGTAACCGGCTTACCACTTCCTCTTTTGAAGCTACTCAGTGATTGTCTGTTATACTCTGTTCTTATACCTCCTGCCAATTTGAATTTACGCATTGGAATACTGGCATGTAAATATCCGGAAGTATTTAAATTGTAAGCTGTATATTGATCATCATAATTGGTCCCTTCATTCATGTAAGTTCCTTCATTAGAAATGTTTACAGGATTAAAAAACACCTCCGGAGAAACAGTAGTATTAGCTCTGTAAGGATTTACATAGCCAAACCAACGTGCCGAAAAATCTCTTGATTTTGATTCTACATAGTAACCGGCCTTTAATTTAATCTGTTCCTTATCTTCTACTGTAGTAGGAACTCTATACTCATATGAACCGCTAGACATACCAACAAACTCAGTAAGATTAGAGAAAAACCGTGAAGCTTGTTCCAAGGTTGGGCTACTTTGAGATGGCACATTTATCTGAAATTCATCATCTGCATTATTTTTCGACTCAATAAATCTTCGGGTATCAGGCTCCAGTCTTTTTGTAAAACCTAATCCGGCATTCCAATTTACTTCAGAATTTTCACCAATATCGTGCTTTCCGCTCAACTGACCTGAATAAATACTTCTTGATTCGTACTTGAAACTATTTCCGGCAATAGCATATACATTGTCGGTACTACCGCCACGAGTTGTAGTTTCTTTGTTTGCTAACTGATTAAATAAATTACGGAATTCAATTTTATTTCTTGGATTTAATATCAATGCCCAGTTGCTCATGATTCCAACTCTTACATTATTCTGATATACCATATCCTGAAAATCATTAGGTATTTTCTCAGCTAATACGTCGTTATCGTATCTTTTAAACACCACCGGCATGTTTTGAAAATCATTATTTGTATTGCTGTAGTTTAAAGAAGAAAAGCTGGTAAAATCAGCCGACCCAATCTTCATTTTTCGGGTTAACAAAGCACTTAATCTTAAGTCAGGTGATGCCGTTTTATTAACTACATTATAGAATTTACCTAAATCCTGAAAAGCAGAAGTAATAGCTGTGCTACTTGGTGCATTTAACACACTATTGGTAGAAGGGAAAGAATTAGGCAGATTTCTTAGTCCATTATCAAAACCCAAGAGATCGGTTGAGCTACCCATATAATCAGTAACTTTATTAAAAGTAGTGCCTTGTCTGTAACCTGTAGTAACGCCTATTTTAAAGGTATTGCCATCGGGCACTGTCTTGGTGAATATTTTTATTACTCCACCCGAGAAATCACCAGGCAGATCGGCTGAAGGTGATTTGTAAACGATCATTCTATCAATTGCAGCACTCGGTACCAAATCGAAAGAAAACGCACGTGTATCCACTTCTGTCGAAGGTGCCAGTGCATCATTTAGCATTACGGAGTTATATCTTTCATTTAATCCCCTTACCACTACAAATCGATCGTCAAAAATGGAGATACCCGGCACTCTCCTGATCACCTGAGCTGCGTCTCTGTCTTGCGACTTACCAATTTGCTCAGCTGATATACCTACGGCTACTCCTTCAGCTTGTTTAATTTCGGTAATTACTGATAATTCAGAGAATGTAAAACGTTGTGCCACAACCTTTACTTCATTTAAAACCTGTGCATCATCCGATAAATGAACATTCAAAACTGTCGTCTGACCGGAATATATAGTAACCTCAGGTATTTCTTTAGTAGTATAACCTACAAATGATATTTTAATGGTGTATTTCCCAACTGCAACTTTCGGGAGCTCAAAATTACCTTCTATGTCGGCCATGGCTCCAATAGTGGTTCCCGGTATACTTATGGTGGAACCAATAACACCTTCCCCGGTTTTTTCATCAAGTATTGTACCTTTAATAGATCCAAACTGGGCCTGTAAAGTTGCCGAAGCAAACATTAAGAGCGTTGTAATTAGCAGAGCAGTAAAAATAGATTTTTTAAATTTCATTTTGATTTTAAGATTCATATTGTGCTGCAAAATTAAAATCGCAATGTTACCATATTGTTAAGCCAATATTATCATTAAAATACAAATCTTAACACATTGAATACCTGATACTTAGTTAATTTATGTGTATCGATTTTTTTTTACCTGATAAAGTTTTATAAAAAAAATAATAGAATATTTGGGAAAGTTATTATTCTTGATGCATTGGAATATTCACAAATAATGGTACATATTTTATCTTTTTAAGTCAATTTGATACCATTTTAAAATTATTTACACTTTTTAATTAAAAACACTTGACCGTTAAATCAATTTTTTTGTATTATTGTATTCAAATGAGACAATGGTAAAAAGATGTTTACAAATACTTACCATTAAGTAAAAAAGAGCAGTGATCTAAAAAAAATAATTTGGAATATAGTAATTATTGATCTAACTTTGATGCAAGAGAAATCAGGAAACCAAAAATATTAAAGATAAAAGTTGTGTGGATTTAGTAGCGGGAAAGGCTGGGACATTTTGTTCCAGTCCTTTTTTTTATATAAATACCAAATTTGAGCATGATCCGATCCCTTGATCTGGATGTTTTAAAAACAAAATTTCATCAATTTCTCTTTTCCCCCCAACTCTTGAGATTGATCCACTTTTGAGATTGATCCATAATCTGATCCCTGGTATAAATTATTTAAAAAATATATAAACATAAAAAAAGCCCTCCTGAAATCCAGAGGGCTCGTACCCGGGGCCGGGGTCGAACCGGCACGATCGTGAAATCATTGGTGTTTGAGACCAACGCGTCTACCAATTCCGCCACCCGGGCAAATCACTTTTCGTGTTGGGAGTGCAAAAGTAGATCATTAGCCTTTTATCCGCAAATGATATTCAAAAAATATTATTGAAATTTACTCATAGCGTAATGACTCAATCGGATCCAGTTTGGAAGCTTTATAGGCTGGATAAAAGCCAGACATAAGCCCAACTGAAATACAAACCACCAAACCAAGAGCAATCCATGCCCAGGGAATAATAAAACTGGCACCCTTACTTATTAGACTGGACACCAAATTCCCAACAGTTATGCCCAAAATAATCCCACCTACTCCGCCTAATAAACAAATTACTATGGCTTCTATTAAAAACTGAAGCCTGATCTTTTTCGGACTTGCTCCTAAAGCTTTCCTCACTCCAATCTCACGCGTTCTTTCTGTAACAGATACCATCATGATGTTCATCAAAGCAATGGATGCACCCAATAAGGTGATAAATGAAATACCAAAGCCACCAATCCGTAAAAATCCCGTTACTTCTTCAAAATTTTTGGCCAATGCATCAGACCTTTCAATTTTAAAACTTTCTTTAGCTCCTATCTCATCACCTCTCACTCTTCTCATCACTGAAGTAGCCTCGCCAATTATATAGTCCATATTGTTTACTTTAGGCACGGAAGTCGTAATATCATAAGAAAAATTTCCCCGGGTATCATATTTACGACCAGATTCCAGTGGAAGCAATGCCACCCGATCGTCGCCACCTCCAGTAATACTTCCTTTTTTATCCAGCACTCCAACAACTTTATATTTATTACCCATAATAGAAATCTGTTTATCCATAGGGCTTTCCTTGGGGAAAAGCGTTTTGGCAATTTCATTACCCAGAATTACCACGTTTGCCGCTAGTTCCACATCGTTGATATTGAAATTTCGGCCATTCAGCAATTTATAGCCTTTTATTTCCAGGTAGTTTTCATCCACACCCATAACCTGGGTATTGGGATTAGTTTTTTCTGAGCCATATTTCAATTCGGCACTTCCGCTCACACCGGTATAAATGCTTACTACAGCGGGAGTTTTTCCCGTAAACAGTTCTTTGTATTTTCTGGCCTGTCTGAAATAAATCGGTGGATCCTGCTTTTCAGCTGTGCCTCTTCTTCTACCCCGAAATTGCTCTATCCGTATGTCGAAAGAATTGGCACCAAGACCGGCAAAACTTTGATCAACAGAATTTTGCATTCCATCAATAGTTGTCAATATCCCTACCAATGCAGTAATACCAAAAGCAATAATGGCTGCCGTAAGCACTGTGCGTAACATATTTCCTTTTATGGAACGGAGGCCCTCAGCTATATTTTCTTTTAAATTCATTGATTATTTTTTGATCCTGATGGAACAATATTTATTGTTTCAGCATTAAAAACATACTATTCCGGAATGGAATAAGTTATATTTACAAAATTCGACAGTACAAGCATAACAAGCAAACCAATGAAACGAGGGATTCTGCCGCTTATCATTTTTTTGATCTTTATCGGAAAGGCAAGGGCCAATTCCATCCTGATTCCGATGGATGATGCTCAAAAAAACCACCTTAAATCTTATGGACTGGTTTATTGGGTTTTAAGTGAATACGAAACCGAAACAGACTGGCTTTTGAATTACAGGGGTGGCAGCTTTTTAATTCCGGCATCTCAGGGTTTTATAAATGAATGTGTGATCAGGGGAATATCTTATGAATTGATCTCAGATGCCGATGTGGCAGCGATAATGAATACTGTTAAAAATCCGGACAATAACATGGATGCGGTTAAACTTCAAAAAGCCCCTAAAATAGCTGTGTATACTCCTAAAAGTGTGCCTCCGTGGGACGACGCCGTAACCCTTGCTCTAACTTATGCCGAAATAAAATACGATAAAGTATTTGATGAAGAAGTGCTGGATGGCAAATTGCCGGAATACGATTGGCTGCATTTGCACCACGAAGATTTTACCGGTCAATTTGGAAAATTTATTCGTATGCGTGGACAAACCTGGTACCAACAACAGAAACAGGAAGCTGAAAGTACCGCACAAAAGTATGGTTATGAAAATGTACCGGAACTGAAGCTGGGCGTTGTAAGTAAAATACAAGAATTTGTGCTTGGTGGCGGATACATGTTTGCCATGTGTAATGCAACGGATACCTATGACATAGCAATTGCCTCCAAAGGTCTGGATATTGTTGAAACACCCTACGATGGCGATGGTGCCGATCCGGATGCAGATTCAAAACTGGATTATTCCGAAACCTTTGCTTTTAAAGACTTTAAATTAATCTATGACCCTTATACCATTGAATTTTCGAATATTGATAATCCGGCTCAGGAAAGAGGTTTAGACGAAACAAACGATTATTTTAATTTATTCGAATTTTCAGCTAAATACGATCCGGTACCCACTATGCTCACGCAAAATCACAGTAACCTGATCAAAGGATTTATGGGTCAGACCACAGGATTTAAGAAAAACCTGATAAAACCGGAAGTAATAATTATGGCTGAAAACCGATCGATTAACGAGGCCAGATACATTCATGGAACCTACGGGAAAGGCTTTTGGACATTTTACGGTGGTCACGATCCCGAAGACTATCAACATTATGTGGGTGAAGAACCCACAGATTTGAATTTACATCCCAATTCAGCTGGATTCAGGTTGATTTTGAATAATGTTTTATTTCCGGCAGCGAAAAAGAAAAAGTTAAAAACCTGAGCATTGGTCAATAATTCAAAAAGGAGCTCAAATTAAATTGTGCTCCTTTTTTTATCTCATCTAATAGTTTATCTGTAAAGTAAAAACCATCGATCTGCCATCTGAAGTCCAAATTCCGGGCCCCGGATATCCGGAGGGCCTTTTTGTATAATAGATTTTATTCGTGAGGTTATTTAAGCTCAGCTTTACATTAAAGTGATTATTAATTTTGAAAGAAGAATTACAATCAAAAAGACCATAAGCAGGCACCAAACCCACCGTTCCATTCTCCATAAACCAGGTATTAATGGGATCACTGTAAATGGATGATGTATAGCTATATAACACTGCCGTTCTAAACTTTCGGTAGGAATAAGTAATACCGTTTCTTGATATTAGGACGGGCACAGTTTCCATTATATTCCCCTTTATATTTACATTGGTATCACCCATTTTCACTTTGCCGCTTGTATAACGGCCATGCATAAAAGAGCTCGAGGTAAAAATAGAAAGTCCACTTTTTGAATTTGCAAACAGCCGGTAATCGAGATAAATTTCTAATCCCATATTGCGGGCATTGCCAATATTGGTTCGGTATATATAGGTATTATTGTCTTCACCAAGTATGGCTTGCTTACCCATTTTATTTTTGTAATTCATTAAAAAGCCGGTTAGCTCATAAAATAAACGCTGATTTACATTTCCATTCATGCCGATTTCTGCATTATAACCATAGGCATCTTTAAGATTTTTATCGGTAAGCTCATACGGATTGGCAGGAATAATATCTGCAAAAATTACTGGCCGGTAGGCTTGTGCAATACCACCATAAACCCGTAGATTGCTGCTCTTCAAATAATTAAAATTAAGCCCAAACAAAGGAAATTTGTGCCTGATGTCTGTTGGAATATCACCGGCATTGTAATCATCGATCCTTCCCCTCATCCGTGTGATCCCTTGCTCAATTCTAAAACCCGGCGTAACGGAGAGCTTTTCATTTAATTGAAACATGTTCTCCATATAAAACGCCATATTATCCGTAAGGTAATTTAAATCTCTGCCAAAATAGTCATTGATTGTTGAAAATTGAGGCCCGTCAGCTAGGTCACTTACCCCTTTTTGCCTCCGATGTAAATCATTCTTTATCAATCGTATACCTCCCACAAGGGTGCTTTTCAGATTCCCGATTTCATAGCTTTTTTTCAAAGTAGCTTCTGAAGTATAGGAATGATATTGATCGATATCCACTTGGCGAGGAGCATAAATTTTATCAGGATCGGTCGGAACATCCGCAACACCAGCTATACCCGTAAATTGTACACTTTTTCTGTCCCCTAAAACAGCTGAAAGTATCCAATCAAAACTAAAATTATATTTCAAATCCGATTGAAAGTGAAGTGAAGGAACATAAATATCCGGCGTATAATAATTTCTGGTTCTACTGCTTTGCCGTGGATCGGCTTTAAATTCGCGTTCAGTTAACGGACCCGGAATGCGATAAATATAATTTGATCGGGCAAAAGTTGCTGTGAGTTTATTGTTTTTGTTGATTTGATAAGTTCCTGAAGCATATTCCGCATCGTAATCTGAATTGGCATTAGATCGGTATCCTTCAGATACTCTTCTATTGAAATAAGCGTAATACGAAAACTTACCAACTGTACCTGCAAGCGAAGTAAAATTACTTTTCAATCCGTATGAACCAATCGAACTGATATTTTCAATTGCAATTTTCTTATCCTCAGCACCCTGCTTAATTTTGTAATTTATCATTCCTCCAAACTGTGCCCCATACTGCAATGCAGCAGTACCATGAATTAATTCAATGGAACTCACGGCTTCCATGGGCATGCTAAAGTGACTTGCCGGATAACCATACATATCAGAGTTTGTAACAACATTATCCATTCTCACGTTAAACTCCCAACTTCGGTGAGGGTCCAAACCCCTGGTGGCAATATTGACCTGATTTCCTGAGCCGTCCATATCGTATACAAATACACCGGGTATTTTGGCAAAAATCTGCCTTGTGTTTTTCTGCGAAATATCGGCAGAGACCCTGTCCATATTAATCAATTCGTTTTTTGACCCACCAACAATAAAATTATTTATTACCGGATCGAGGTGCGAAACTTGGAAGCCTGAACGCTGAACAACCTTAATTTCGCCTAATTCATTCGTAATAGGATTCAAAATGAAATTTATTCCAGATTTGGAGTCATTAATTTGAATTATTCTGCTGCTAATTTTATAACCGATATAAGACACCTTCATTTCATAGTTTCCAGAATTTATCAGACGAAAATTAAAATTTCCATTTTCATCTGTAAATACCCCTTTGTTTAAAACAGGCAATCTCACCGATGCTCCAGCCAATGGATTATTCTGCTCATCAGTAACTTTCCCTTTAATAATAAAAGCAGTTTGAGCATTGGAGTTAAAATCAAAAAAAATAATTATAAAAAGTATCAAGAGTCTCATCATAAAGAATTTTTATTCCCCGCATAGAATAAAAATGCGGGGAATTGATTAATGAAATACAGAAAACATACCTCTATTTATTCCATTCAGGTATATTCAATGGTTTTGCATTAGTATTCTTATTTCCAAGTCGAATTGCGTAGGAAGCCGTTATCAGGTAATCCGCAAAAGCAGCATCTCCATGTTTTAAACCAGCCGGGTCTTGCCTGTCAGTAAAATTCTTTGTTCGGTTTCTAATCAAGGCATAAGGCACAGTAAGGGATAAAACATGCTGTTTTTTTACCCAAAATATTCCCGGCTCAATAGATAAGATATATCCTGGTCGTCTGAAACCTTCACTTTTCCCAATTAAATCAATAGCTGGCAAACCTTCAAACCTACCTCCTAAACTTACCGCAATACCTTGTTTTTCTAACAGCATTGTAGTAGCTCCTAATCTTGCCCCAAATTGATCGGGTACTGAAAGTCCCGTCACAGGATTAATATTTTGGGACTAAGTAAATAAAACAGGTTATAATACATGGAGGATTTTCGACCCAACATACTAAAACCCTGCGATTCTATTCCATATCCCCATCCACTGTCGCCCAGTTGAATAGATTGATCCACGTATTTGGTTATCAGGGAGTCTGCACCTGTTTTTGTACGCTTATGAAATTGATCTGTCACATTGGGATTTCCGGTTGGCATTTTTAAACTGAGGCCTAAGGAGAAATTAGCTTCATGATGTTTTGCCGGATCAAGTAACCAGTAATTACCTGTAAAACGCATATCACCCACCCCTGCAGATCCTGAATTAAAACGCTTTCGGTCCGGATTGGCTTCCACCGAATTTCCGTAGTGTTCGTACAGGGATGACCTCACATTTGTGGCAACTGGCAAGTTAATAGCAAAATTAAACCGATCTGAAAAAGCGTAAGTAACACCAAGATCAAAATTATTGGAAGTATTGATTACATTCGTCTTTTCGGCTACCCTTTGGGTTTGCTCTTCTTTACCTACAAAATGTTTGTAAGAATGAAGATATCGATAACTCATACCAAGCTGAAAATCTCCTTTTCTCAAAAAAGACGTTGGGTTATTAATACTTCCTGAAGCACAAGACATGCTTCTTACAGCTATACATCCTTGTCCCGATATATTTTGATATGCGAGCAATAAACCCGCAATTATTAGTATAATGCAATTTTTCATTGAAAATAAGTTTAAATAATACAAAAGGTGAAATATGGAACTGTAAAACAGCACCATCAAAAGCTTTTAAGGGATAAAAAATCCCCATAAAGCATTCCAGAATGAAATTAATTAAACAAATTTTGGAGGTGGGCTTTTGAGTTTTGCCGAATGGTTTTGATATAGATTAGAATAAACATCAAGAGTGTTATTCTTTATATTTTCAACAAAAAGGAAATGATTTACAGATTGCCACATAACAGGCGAAATTCTTTGCAAAACATTTAGTAAATTAATAAGATTGGAAGAATTATTATCCTGGTTATTTGTACCACTATTGTCGACATAATCGGAAAGTAAGCTGAAAATCTCCTTGGCATTTACGTTTTTTACGTATTCAATTGTCAGGGTATCATTTTTCAATTGCCTGTTAAGGACAGTAAAAAAATCACCATTGACTTCCATTAATCCAGCAGATTTTACGGGTGAGTCCCAGTCTTGCGAATAGGGAAGCGAAATAGGTATTTGAACCTTATAGGTATCACCCTTATTTGAATTTGAATCTAATTCAAAAGTAGAAACTGTTTTTTCCTTCTCCAGGCTAATTGTCAAATACAAAGGAATTCCAATCATGTAAATAAGAAAACATGAAGAAAGTAAAATTCCGAGGTATTTATTGTGTTGTTTCAAATACTATTCAGGTACTTAAGACAAAAATCTGATTAATAGTTGAAACTAACAAATAAAAATTACTCCAAATTATACCGTTTGCTAATTTTAGTGTTTTAATTTCTAACATTTGGCGGGATTTTTGAAGCTATATTTGCTATAGAAAAGCATTTATTTGGAATCAAATCTATTTTAATTATGAAAAGTCTAAGTACCGTTCTGATATTTATTTTGTCAGTTTCTATTTTTTCCTGTAATACACCGGATGAAGTAATTTCGGCAGACGACACGGATAATTCGCTGATAAGTTTATTGGAATCCAGCGGTAAAGGCAAAGGTATAGATTTCTACCAAATGCCGGAGAGCAATAATTATGATGCCATACCTCATGATCCTAAAAACACCTTGAGCAAAGCAAAAGTAGAATTAGGTAAATTTTTATTTCATGAGACCGGCCTCGCACAAAATCCATTAAATAGTAAAGGAATTAATACCTATTCCTGCTCGAGCTGTCATCATGCGAAAGCCGGTTTTCAAGCTTGTGTACCTCAAGGCATGGGCGAGGGAGGTTCGGGATTTGGTATTCAAGGTGAAAAAAGAACTATAGCTGAAGGATATACGCTGGCTCAGGTGGATGTTCAACCAATCAGAACTCCTTCTGCAATGAACATGGCTTATCAGACAAACATTCTTTGGAACGGGCAGTTTGGTGCTACTCATTTAAATGTTGGTACCGAGGCTAACTGGACAAAGGGAACGCCTAAAGAGAAAAACTTATTAGGCTTTGAAGGTGTGGAAACACAGGCTCTGGCCGGGCGTGATGTACACCGTATGGTTATCGATAAAATTTTTATGTCTAATGTCGGTTCTTATAAAAGATTATTCGAAGAGGCGTTTGACGCTGCCAGTTTTAATGATCCCATTAAATTGAAAAATAATGCCGCACTTGCGATCGCTGCCTACGAAAGGACCATATTGGCCAATCAATCTCCTTTTCAAATGTGGTTGAAGGGAAACTATGGGGCTATGACTACTGAGCAGAAAGAAGGAGCAAAATTATTTTTTGGCAAGGCCGGTTGTGTTAATTGTCACAATGGCCCTTCACTTGCCAATATGGAATTTTATGGCCTGGGAATGACGAATTTACAAAACGGAAGCTACGGCGATAACGTTGTGATAGGTATAAAAGATTCTCAACCCGAACATAAAGGTCGTGGTGGATTTACGGGCAAAACAGAAGATATGTACAAATTTAAGGTACCTCAATTGTACAATTTGAAAGATTCACCATTTTACGGGCACGGGGCTCAATTCACCACAATAAAAGATGTTATTAAATACAAAAACGAGGCAATTCCCGCAAATAAGGATGTTCCGGCAAGTCAATTAGCAGCGAAATTTAAACCATTAAACTTAAGTGATACAGAAATTAATCAACTTACTGATTTTATTGAAAATGGATTATACGATCCCAATTTATTAAGATATGTTCCCGGTAGCTTGCCATCAGGGTTGGCATTTCCAAATAACGATTCACAAAGTAGAATTGACTTAGGCTTTTGATTAATATTATTACTTAAACAACAGGGCGTTTGGCAACCAAACGCTCTTTTTTTGCAATTGCATCAAATTCCTGAAGAATTTCATCTTTACGAATTTCATAGAAAGAGCTTTTCATTACCATTCCGGCAGCCAGATTGGAAACGATTCCAGCCAAGAGAAAATAAAATATGGCCGAATGCCGGTCGGTCATTTCCAATACAAGGATTGCAGCTGTAAAAGGGGAACGGGTAACTCCGGTAAGAAAACCTATCATACATACTAAAACCAAAATATTGTGGTATTCTGGATTTATCTGAAGTATACTTACGATAAGGGTACCTAATGATGCCCCCGATGATAGCGAAGTAGCAAATATCCCTCCTGCACCACCTACACTAAAAGTTAATACACTTCCCAGAAACCGACCCGGAAATGTATACCAGGGCAATTCACTCTGATCGAAAAGTATTTTATTAATTACCGTTTTTCCAGTGCCCATGCTGTTCTCACCGGTAAAAAAAACCAGAGTGGCAAATAACAGAGCCAATAAAATTATAAAAAAAACACGCTTCCTTTTATCTTTTACCTTTAACCTTAAGGCTGATATCTGGAGTAAAATCAAGGAAAACACGGAGCCTGCATAACCGGAAATAAAAGCCAGTAAAACCACCCATCCCAAGCCAATCATTGGCATTTTACCAATTTTTGGAAAGCCCAGATATAAATAAGAACCTAAAAATAACTGAGCTGCAATACCGGAAATGATAACTGAACTGAATACCGCCGTTCTGAATTTTCCAATATGCGATTTGGTCAATTCTTCCACCACATACACGATACCTCCCAAAGGCGTATTAAAAGCAGCCGCGAGACCTGAAGCCCCACCTGTTATTAACATTATTTTCTGAGATACTTTGGCCCAACCTTCCGGAATTAACCTGTACACAGTTTCGAAAATTGAACCCGCCACTTGTAAAGTGGGACCTTCCCTCCCTATGGCCCCACCGCCTAAGAGAAGAAAAAGGCTACTTACAATTTTTACTATTATTACCCGAATGCTCAATAAATAATCTACATAATTCTTCTTACGGGTATCGGCCAGAGTAACTGAAGCCATTAATTGTGGAATGCCGCTTCCAGCAGCACTTTTTCCGAAGAAATCGACTGACCACCAGGCTAAAAGAAAAAATACAGGAGTAGCAACGAAAATATAAAAGGGGGATTGGTGAAATATCCAGATACCGAAAGATTGAAAAAGATCAAAAAGGTGTTCATAAAGTACTGCAAATAAGCCCGTAAGAATAGAGGCTATCCAGAGTGGAATTGCTTCAAATGGAATTCTTTCTTTAATATTATCAGGTAATCTTCGTAAAAGTTTTAATCCAAATTGCGATCGTTGCCATTCACGAAAATTTCGGTGCCATTGTAATTCCCAAGGTCTTAAATGGTATTTATGCTTCATTTTTTGTCGTCATCGATAAGAACATCAAGTTGGTTCTATCTCCTTCGAATTTTAAAATTATTTTTGATTTACTAAAAAGTAAATTGAATAAAAGTTAGATTTTCAGCTACAATCAATATATAATTTATTTAAATGTTTGAATATCAATATTTTAATTTAAAAACAACTAGACCAAAAAATATTTTAAAAACCTGAATCTACTTTAAACTGCTCAGGTAACTTACCAAATCGGCATATTCCTGATCTTTTAATGGGAAGGCAGGCATTAGTGATACTTCTTTTTGAGTTATTGATTTCACATCAGAAAGTTTAAGAACGGTAATTTCAGATTGACCAGGTAGTTTTAGGTTAACTTCATTCTCAGTTTTTGAAGTTACAATTGCTTGTATTTCACTTCCGTCCTTCATTTTAATTTCCTGAGTTTCATAGCCAAATCCCATTCCTTCTGAAGGATTCAGAATTGCATTAAACAAACCATCTTTTGAAAGCTTTTTCCCTATCTGGCTTAATCCAGGGCCAAAATCCACTCCTTTTCCATTTACCAAATGACAAGAGATACAATAAGTTTCAAAAATTGTCTGCCCTTTTTCAGGATTTCCGGATAGAGCCATAAGCGTGGCTACCGGCGTTTTTTCTTCCAGATCATCTTTAAAGAAATTTCCCGCAGCCGATCGAATATCTGAATGCCAAGTTCTTAACATATGCCTTTTTGCTATATCCATCACGTCATCCGGCACTTTATCCGCCTGAACAAGCTTCCAGAGTACTTCCTCACTCTCCCACCCATTCATGGCTTCCATAGCTTCTCTTTTAACCGAAATATCCTTCTTCGGATCTGAAAAAATCGAAATTAACAAATTGGTAACCGGCATTTTGTCCACAACTCCGAAATGCGAAATGGCTCTTTTAGCACTGGCAGTATCTGCAGCATTCATGAGGGTTTTTACCTTTTCAATACCGTATAAGTCAATATAAATACCAGCCGACTCATTGATTAATTTTCCATCATCTGATTTTTCAACAATACTTAAAAGCTTTTCTTCCTGATCTTTCAAACGAAACTTTTTAACGATATCCAAAAAGTCGGTTTCCTTCTCAATTGATGCTAAAATCTGCGGCAAAGCCTCTTTGAGTTTTGGGTATTCATCAATATTGTCGATTTGAAGATGTTTAAAAATCACCAATTTCTCAGCAGGTTCTGTACTGTTTTCAAGCAGACCGAGTAATAATGAATTTTTACCAGACTCCGGTTGAAAATCTAAAGCCCTGAAATACCTGAGTTTATCTTTTCCGCTTGACTCTTTTATCAATTGGCCAATAAGATTCATGCTATTTTTAGCCCTGCTTCTCCATACGATATCCTTGGATGCTTTTTCTTTCGACCAGTTTGGATGATTTTCAAGGTAAGTATCCAAATAAGAATCCCAATAATTATCGGCAGCTATACCCAGTGCCTCCAGGTACCAACGGTCTTTACCATCGTATTGATCGGCAAGTTTATTCCATATTTCATTTTGATTGCTGTATCGAATAGCCAACGCTACCTCTCTTCTTACCTGTGGCGATTTATCGGCTGCCAGTTTTAAATATTCCGCTGAAAAATCTTTTTTCTTTTCCCGCATGGCTCTTACTGAAGCCACCTTTATGTTTTCGTCCTGATCTTCGGCTGCTTTCAAGATGTAATCGCTGCCTTTTTCCGGCAACAAAGCAAGTAACCAAAATGCCCTTGCTTTCATTCTGGAATCATCACTATTCCAAAGTGTTAGCAATGCACTTTCTGCTTCTATACCTTCCGTTTTTAAATTTTGAAATGCCTTGTACCTGATAGCCTGATTTGGACTTTGTAGGGCAGCCAGATTGCCTTCAATAGAACTGTAGTCCGGTTTGGCAGGTGCATATTGATGACCCTTGGGAGCAAGTCGGTAAATTCTGCCTCTGTCGGCATCTCCCATAGCATGACCACCCACACCAGGATCGTACCAATCGGAAATAAAAAGGGAGCCATCCGGAGCGACGGTAACATCAGAAGGGCGGAACCAGTTATCGCGGCTATTTCCATCCAATATTTTAATTAATTCTGCTTTAAAACCGGCACCATCTTTCTGTACCGGATAGGCACGCAAGACATTGGGTCCTGCATCGCAATGAATTATTTGGCCCCGATATTTCTCAGGTAAGAGATCGCCCTCATAAACCAATATTCCAGTAGGTGAGCCGGCATAAGTTTGCAGTAAATTAGGCACCACACCCGGATCATTTAAATGCCAGTGCTGCTGGTATACTGAATCTTCCAGATTTGTACGACGGGTTCGCCAATCGGCACCTGTCATTTCATCTTTAAATCCGTAGTTTCCGTAATCCATAACATAATTAATACGCGTACCGCGGTTTCCATCGTCGTCGTTATCGGATTGCCACATGCGGCTGTAAGAATCTAAAGCCACTTCGTAATTGTTCCGGAAATTCCAGGCTAATATCTCCACATCACTTCCATCCGTGTTCATGCGGTATACCATTCCTTCGCGATAGGGTTTACCATCAGCTTTTATAACACGGCCGATCGGATCATAAAACGGTTTATCATTCGATGAAAGCAGACCTTGACCAGCATTTCCGTAATTGAAATAAAGTTTACCGTCTGGTCCGGCAACGAAAGAGTGCATTCCGTGATCATGCTGCTCACCACCTATTCCGGTAAACAGAATCTCCTTTTTATCCGGCACATCATCCCCATTTTCATCGGTAAAAACAAAAACATTCGGACTGCAAGAAATGAACACTTTATTTCCCAAAACGGCTATACCCAAAGCGGCATTTATGTCTTCTCCCTGATAAAAAACAGTCGATTTATCAGCCTTACCATCGCCATCGGTATCTTCCATAATTAAAATCCGGTCTCCTTTTTTCTCATAAGGATTTCTCGGATTCAATTTATTGCGGTAATTATATCCTTCACAAATCCAAACACGACCCTTATCGTCGATATCCATATTAGTTGGATTGGTCATCATAGGCTCCGAGGCAAAAAGGGTTAATTCTAATTCCGGATCTTCCAGATTAATACCTTCCAGAGCGTATTCCACGCTACGTTTTTGTTCGTCAGTTAGGGCTGCATATTCCTCATTATTCAGTTTCTGATGAGATTTATTACAGGCAAAAAATGTAATTCCCAGTAAAAAAATTACGAATTTGTTTTTCATTTTATTTCAAAATATAGGTTTTGAGCGTTTAATTTCAATAACCGATCTCGATCAGGTCTTTTAGCAAATAAAAATCGTTTTGCATTGTATGAATCATAAAATTCAGAAGCCGGATCAAAACTAGCTAATCGTACATAGCCGGAAGAATGTATATATGTTTTGTTGTTCAGATACATACCTACGTGTGTAACATGGTCAATATCGTCTTTTCTACTTCCAAAAAACAATAAATCACCAGATTTTAATGTCGAAAAAGCATTTGTAGTGTCTACGATATTACCAATTAAAGCTTGCTGAGAAGCATCTCTGGGCAAAACCAGACCGTTGGTCAAATAAACAGTTTTGGTAAATCCACTGCAATCCACGCCTTTCCAACTGGTGCCACCCCATAAATAGGGTAATCCTTTCATTTGCAAAGCAGCATTAATCAAACCTTCTTCTTTTAAATCCAGTCTCGAAAGCCAGTTTTCATATTTATCGCTATCTGCCTTTTTTACTTTAGCTTTTCTCTTATCAGGAAAACTCACGTAATAATAATCTTCATCTTCTCCCGTTCGATCCAAAAGGTTTCCAAAGGTGAGGTCAGAAATCGGGGTCAAGGGTTTGGTATCTGCTTCAAACGCAAATGCATAAGGACTGGTAATTATTACGAAATACGGATTATTCTGATCTCCAGATTTGGATACAACAATACTACTACTGCTCATAAATCCAATGTAAGCGTCAGGAGTTTGAACTCTGTACCAACTTCCATCTTTTTCGAGAATTTTCAATCGGGTACCGAGCAAAACCTGAGAGGCAAGTTCGGCAGACTCCCCCATTTCAGAACGTAAATTGGCCACTGAAACATTTACAATGCCATATTTATCCTTGTATTCAGCAGTTGGTAGTTGGCGAATATCATCTTTATAATTCAACCCTCTGCTTTCAAGCCACTTTAAAAGTTCTGCTTTTGCCTTAGGCTGGTCCGTTTCACCTGATAGAATCTGATCGCTCAGGTAAACATCAAAAATTGCTGTACGTGAGTCGGGAGCATAGACTTTCTTTAAACTTTCCATTTCAAGCAAGAGATTTTCTGTTTGAGCAAATCCAGTTAGAAAAACCAGTTGCAAAAACAGAAAAAACAGAGCTGCTTTAATTGTACTTTTTTTCAATTTCAGTCTTTCAGGTGTTGCCATCCCTGTGCAGTAATAGGTACTTTTTCACCGGAATTTAGCACTAAAATATTGTTTTTATCAGCTGTAACAAAACCAATTGGCGATATTTCAGAAATACTTTTGATAATTTCAAAATCAGCTTGTGAAAAAGTCATCAGAAGCTCGTAGTCCTCACCTCCATTTAGCACTGCAACCACCGGGCTAATGTTAAAATCATTTGTAGCGTTAAGGGTTTGATTTTCTATGGGAATATTCTCCATAAATACGGAAAACCCAAGGCCTGAATTCTGACTTAAATGCAAAATTTCGGAAGCCAGGCCATCGGAAATATCGATCATACTGGTAGGTACTATTTTCTTTTCACGCAACTCATGAATCACATCTGTTCGGCCTTCAGGCTTTAATTGCTTTCCAACCACATAATCAAAACCTTCTAATTTGGGTTGCATTTCCTGATTAGCCAGAAACTCTTGTTTTTCTCTTTCAAGCAACATCAGACCCATATAAGCCGCCCCTAAGTCACCCGTTACGCATAAAATATCATTCGGCTGAGCCCCTTTCCTGTAAGTGATTAATCCCTTTGGTACTTCACCAATAGCTGTTACTGAAAGTACTAATCCTGAGCGTGAAGTTGATGTATCTCCACCAACCAAATCCACCTGATAATTTTCGCAAGCAGCATAAATACCTTCATATAATTCATCGATGGCTTCCAGCGAAAAACGATTACTTAGCCCAATATTTACAGTAATTTGTTTAGGAAGGCCATTCATAGCAGCAATATCCGAAACATTGGAAGCAACAGCTTTATAACCCAGGTGTTTTAAAGGCACATAAGATAAATCGAAATGAACACCTTCCAAAAGCATATCGGTGGATACTAGTGTATAATAATCGCCGCTATCAATCACTGCGGCGTCATCACCGATACCAGTAATGGTGGTATTTTGATAAATCTGTGTTTTTGATTTAATCCGATCGATCAGGCCAAATTCGCCCAGATCTGACAATTCTGTTCTTTCCATGCCGCAAATATCAACAAAAAAAGGCAGACCGAAGTCTGCCTTTTTCATTATATAAACAAAAAATCAATTTGTAATTAAAGTGTATTTATTGTTTGTATTACCTGTTTTAGGATAAGCCGTCGTAAGGCTTAATACCAATTCGGTATCTGAAATCGATGTAATTGAATAAGTCAAGGTGCCTCCAGTACCTGTAGGTTGTGGATTCAGTCCGGACAAAACCAATGTAGTTTCTCCCTGTAGTGAATAGGTTCCGGTATAGGTATTACCATCCACCTCAGTTAACGAAACATTTGGTGCTGAAGATAAATTTAAACGATAAGAAGCGTAACCCGGTTTTGCATTAGTTGGACTTCCTGAAGAATACACGGTAGAAGAACCTTCATTCACTACACGAGCAACCCAAACTTTCGCAATTCGCTCCGAAAGTGGTTTAACTTTCGTTTTGCAGGATATCAATACCGAAGCAGCAAAAACTAAAACAATACCGAAAGACAAAACTTTTTTCATATATTATTAATTATGTAGTGAATTAACTGCGAAAATATTTGAATACTTATGAAATGGCAATTTTTTTGCCATATATTTCATTTCAAGTATTTTTCTTTAACGAGCTGTTGTTTTTCTAGTTATACGTAAACTCTTTTATTTTGGCTGCATTGAAAGAATATAATAAGTCACAATTAGCTTTGCGAAACGGACAAGATAAGCCAGAAATATGGGTAGCTTATATGGGAAACATCTATGATGTGAGCGAATCGAGACTTTGGAAAAATGGGAAACATTATGAACATTGGGCAGGTCAAGACCTCAGCGACGAACTTCCCGACGCTCCACATACACAGTCAGTTTTTGAGAAATTTAAAATTATTGGAATATTAAAAAACTAAATATCAGTCACTTACAATGAATTCATTTTTCAAGAAATACTTAGACACTTTTATTCTCTTTAGTAGTCTTTCGCTGTTAATCATGTGGGTGGATCAATTTGTATATAAAGGAATTGACCTGAAAGACAGTTACTTTTTCCTGATGTTTGCTCTTTCCGGATTTCTACTTTATGTATACAGAAGGGGTCAAAAAAAAATCGAAAAAACGGAGAAAGAAAACGAAGAAAAAAAGAAACCCGCAATTAAAGCTTCCCTGGGTTCGAAGAAAAAAAAGTAATTGAGAAAAAATTAGTGGCTGAAGAAAAAAAGCAGGATCAAGGGTATTAAAAAAACTCCATCGCCAAAATACCGGTAACGCTCTTTTACTAAAAACCAGTCGGATTTGGCAGAAATAAATGATAATGTCAAAGCCATGACTGCGAGAATCAATCCTACATAATTTTTAAACTCCTGCCCGCCCGAAAATAGCAAAACGGATAAAAACAAAACAAGAAAGCCTATAATCCGGATAATCTTCCTTGAATTTCTTAGGCCAAAAAAAGAAGCTGAATTTTCAGAATCCGGTTTTTGAAGACATTCAAAAAGTGAAAACAGCAATAGATTTTGCGAAGCCACTAAAAAAAACATTCCTGCTAAAATCCAGGTACTCAGTAAAATCGAAGAAGCTTGCACCAAAACAATTCCCGAAACAGCCGCAGTATAGCTTATGGCTGTTACGGGTTCTTTGAGCCATTGCAGCTTTTCTTTCCTAAATAGCCTGTTCAACAACACGAAATAAATAAGAAGGAATAAAGCCAAACCCATTCCAAATAGTAAAACAGACTTCGGAATAAAAAACACCAATACAAAGGCAAGAATCAATAAAACGATCAATAAAACACTCAGATTGAACTGGTTGTCGGAATGAAAACGATGCCTTTCCGTAAAATCATCAGGATAAATCTTGAGATCAAGCAATCGATCGGTTATATAGATAACCCAGGTAGTAATACCCAATAAGATCAGCGTAGCCAGATCTGGTTTTGCTTCAGGTATGGCCAATCTCCAAAACATCTGGCAGGAAATGAGTGCACCGGCAACCACATCCAGGCTTATCATATGCAATAGATAAAGAAACTTCTGAATTGATTTCAAAGAAATATTTTTAAGTGGTTACAAGAAATTCACCTACCGAAATTTTTCCAGCTTGAGAGATCAGAAAATTTCTTCCGAAAATTACCTTATTATTTACATTTCGATAACTATTAAGGGTTTTTAAGGGTTCTTTTCCAGATTTTCCAGATACCGGATCTTTTGTAATCATCACGCAGCGAGCACAGTTTTTCACACCAATAAGTTCGGACTCACCTATGGTTACCTTAGCCAATTCATCCTCTCCATATGGTGTTGTACCACATATTACCAGATTGGGCCGAAATCTTTCCATTTCCACCGGCTCGCTCAATTTAGCATTCAGTTCTTGCAGGCTTTCCTCGCTAATTACCAAAACCGGGTAGGCATCCGCACAACTAACTTGTTCTGTACCGATAACAGCATATTTGGGATCCACTTTTCTATCTGCATCATCCGGCTGGTACATCAATCTCACATTTCTATTCAGTTTTTGAGAAAGCCAAAAACTAATTTCAGCATTCACTTCTTTTGCCATAAAGGAATCATCCCAAACTTGTACTTTTTCGTGAACTCCGGTTGAATGGCCTATTTCAAAAGATAAGGATTCCTTACTTTCGGGATGAGTAATAATTAAATTGCTGCCTTCAATAGCCTGTTTAAGACCAAATAAGGCGTCGCATTCGCGTCGGGTAATGTGAAAATTATTTTCGTCGACCAGCACCCATCTTCGGTCAAAAGCCAAACCACGCTCAGTTAGTTCGATTTCCTCCAAACTGATTCCATTGAGCGATTTTATAGGATAGATGAAAATACCCGTAAGCTTTGCAGGCATTATTGCTGATTTTTTAACAAAGTAAACAAAACTAAGGGGAAAATCCTTCAGGAATTTGCCTGAATATAGCAAGCTATTTTATGTTTCGCTACGGGCAATACAGATTCCTGAAATGGCAAGACCTGCTTAACCTCAACCAGGTAAGTAGCCGGATTTGGGAGTTTTTGGTTGGCTCTTATTAGCTCTAATTTGATATTTTCAAAAGTATTAGAAAAAGAGTATTTGCGTTTTTCGATCAGCGTTGTGTTTATGGATCTCAAAGCTTGTTCTTTTTCCTGATAAATCGACATTTGATAGTAATAAATCAAAACCTCCCGGATAAACTCCTGATAAACAAACAAATAACCCTCTTTACAATAGATAGGCAACAGGCCTACCGGACTTACCTCAATGGCATTCAATATTTCCTGAAACAATTCTTCTCCATTTCGCCAGCTTGATCCCAGTTTGGGAATTGCATAGTTCAGAATGGCATCTATTTCCTCCAGACTTTCGGTTTCAATATCTTTTTTTTCATAGGTAAACCTAAAATTATCCCAATCAATTCCGCTTAATTGACCCGGCATCAGGCTTTTGAGCAAGGCTTTTTTCTGTTGCAATGTCCACGTATTTTCATAATGCCATTTTACTTCCTGCAAATGCGGAAAAAGCATTTTGTTCTCAAATTTATCCCCAACATTTTTCAAATAAGCCAAAAGAATATACTTCTTGTATTCAAAATCAATTAGATCGTTTGTAAGCCAGTCTTTCGCAAGTTTTTCCATTTTAATCTCCTTAAATTGTTACCGATACTAAATATTTTTCCACTGATTGACAAATAATATTTCATTTTTTCTACTACTGACCTTATACATTCCTGAAAAAATACAATTTTGACCAAAATTTCTATTGAGAGGCCAGAACTAATCTATTTCGCATTATTAATTTCCATTATTAAGTTTCGTTGCCTAATTTTGCATGCCCCTTGGATGAGCGATTCTAAGGAAAATCTAAACTCTAATAAAGTCGAATGAGAGAAATACAATTCAGAGATGCCATAAAAGAAGCGATGTCGGAAGAAATGCGGAGAGACGAAACCGTATTTTTGATGGGAGAAGAAGTGGCAGAATATAATGGTGCATACAAAGCCAGCCAGGGAATGCTGGATGAATTTGGCCCCAAAAGAGTAATCGATACCCCAATTGCCGAGCTTGGTTTTGCCGGAATTGGTGTGGGAGCAGCAACAAATGGTTTGCGTCCGATTATCGAATTCATGACTTTTAACTTTTCATTGGTTGCCATAGATCAGATAATTAACTCGGCAGCAAAAATTACAGCCATGTCGGCAGGCCAATTGCATTGTCCAATAGTTTTTCGTGGCCCCACAGGTAATGCAGGTCAATTGGGAGCACAGCACTCATCCAACTTTGAAAACTGGTTTGCCAATACTCCCGGCTTGAAAGTGGTGGTACCATCTAATCCATACGATGCAAAAGGCTTACTTAAAGCTTCCATTCGTGACAATGATCCGATCATTTTTATGGAGTCGGAAGTGATGTATGGCGACAAAGGCGAGGTGCCAGAAGGTGAATTCCTGATTCCAATAGGTAAGGCAAATATAGTGCAAGCAGGAACAGATGTCACGCTGGTAACCTTCGGTAAAATGCTTTCCAGGGTAGTGATGCCTGCAGTGGCGGAACTGGCAAAAGAAGGAATTAGCGTGGAAGTGATTGATTTAAGAACGGTACGCCCGATAGATTACGAAGCAGTAGTAGAATCTGTAAAGAAAACAAACCGTTTGGTGGTGGTGGAAGAAGCCAATCCATTGGCAGCTATTTCTTCAGAAATCACCTACCATATACAAAGAAACGCATTCGATTATCTGGATGCACCGGTAGTTAGAGTAAACAGCATGGATTTACCATTGCACTATGCTCCTACCCTGATAGAAGTAATAGTGCCTTCGGTAGCACGAACCATTGAAGCGGTAAAGACAGTTACCTACAAGAAGTAAAAATTAACCTGTATAAGTAAAGCCCGTATCATTGGATTCGGGCTTTTTTATTAAAACCCTAAAGATGATTAAACCTCACAGGTTTTAGAAACGGGCTAAGTTTTTTAGGACAATCATTCTATAAAATTAAAGTCAGACAAAACCCGTTTCTATTGATTCCGTCTTTTTTATTTAAAAACTTAACATTAAAGGTTTTGGAAACGGGTTAGGTTTGCTGACATATCCCAATTCGAATAATTATAAAAACTTACCAAGTAAAATCCATCATTTTATATAAATTGCCATCACAAAGAATTTCCCTATGCAAAAAATAAAAATACTTGTAGTTGGTGCCGGAAATATGGGAGCATCACATGCCAAAGCCTATCACGATATGCCCGAATTTGAAATATGCGGCATAGTTTCGAGAGGGGAAAGCAAAATCAAACTCAATGAAAAACTGGGAGCCAATTATCCCCTTTTTGAAGATTATTACGAAGCATTAGCAGCTACTTCGCCCAATGCGGTGAGCATATCCACTTATCCGGATACGCATGAAGCCTATGCCATTGCGGCATTTGAGGCGGGTTGTGACGTGTTCATTGAAAAGCCTGTTGCCGACTCCGTAGCCGGAGCCGAAAATGTGGTGTCAAAAGCCATAGAAACGGGTAAAAAACTGGTGGTTGGTTATATATTACGTGTACACCCATCCTGGGAGAAATTTGTTGACATAGCTCGTGAAATGGGTAAACCCTTGGTAATGCGGATGAACCTCAACCAACAAAGCCACGGCTACATGTGGGATGTGCACCGCAACCTGATGAAAAGCCTGAGCCCGATTGTCGATTGTGCGGTACATTATATTGATATCATGTGCCTGATGACCCAATCTAAACCCGTGAAAGTTTCGGCGATTGGTGCCCGACTTACAGACGATGTGCCAGACTGGAATTATAATTACGGGCAATTGCAAATACGATTTGAAGATGGCTCGGTGGGCTGGTATGAAGCTGGT